>JAGVTV010000058.1 GCA_019136675.1 Bacteroidota bacterium | reverse complement strand
TTGCACCTCCTACGCCGGGACTTATGGCTACGGTATCAGCAAAGGCAAATTTTGGATTGTGGCATGAAGCACAACTGAGGCTGGAGTCAGCCGACAGGATGGGATCGAAAAACAATCTTTCACCCAACTCTTCTCTGGTCTTTGGGTTAGTGTTTGTAGCCACAAACCCAAAAAACAAACCAGTCACCATCAATATAAGCAACTTCTTCACGCTAATGGTTATTATGATACAAAGTTAAACCAGTCCGCACATGTATTGTGTAACATCTGATACCAAAACAAAGATTTTCCGTCCGGGGTTCAACTTTTGCAGAGCAGGATGGTTGAAGTTAACTGCATTCAGGTGCTCCTGAATCCGGCTTAGCCAATATTTTAATTTAAATATTATTATTTTTTCTAATTTTGCTTCACTTATTAATTTAACAACAATCATGTCAGATCAAGGTGTAGAAAGGGTCAGGTGTCTGATCATAGGTTCAGGGCCCGCAGGGTATACTGCTGCTATTTATGCCTCAAGGGCAAACCTCAAGCCGGTACTGTATACAGGTAAGGAACCAGGGGGACAACTTACCATAACCAATGAGGTGGAAAATTATCCGGGATATCCCAACGGAATCATGGGCCCGGAAATGATGGAGGATTTTAAAAAACAAGCCGAAAGGTTTGGCACGGACATCAGGTATGAACTCATCGAAAAGGTGGACTTTACGGGACCTGTGCACAAAGCCTGGTCAGAGACAGGTCACCTTGTTGAGGCAGACACGGTGATCATTGCCACGGGAGCCTCTGCCAGGTGGCTCGGACTCGAATCCGAGCAAAAACTAATGAATCGCGGAGTATCGGCTTGTGCAGTTTGTGACGGCTTCTTTTTCAGAGGTCAGGAAGTGGCAGTTGTCGGGGCCGGTGATACTGCCGCAGAAGAAGCTACCTACCTGTCCAAACTTTGTAAAAAAGTGCACCTCCTGGTGAGGAGAGATGAAATGAGGGCCTCTAAGATTATGCAGGAAAGGGTGATGAAGACAGAAAATATCGAGGTCCACTGGAATACCGTTACTGAAGAAATCCTGGGAACCGAAAATGTCGAAGGGGTCAGGGTCTCAAACGTAAAAACAGGTGAGAAAAAGGTACTCCCTGTTACGGGATTTTTTGTGGCCATTGGCCATACACCCAACACATCCATTTTTGAAGGCTGGATAGATATGGACGAAAACAAGTACCTGAAGACAATTCCAGGTCGGTCACTGACCAATATTCCAGGGGTATTTGCCAGTGGTGATGCCCAGGACCATATCTACCGCCAGGCAGTGACCGCTGCCGGCACAGGATGTATGGCCGCCCTGGATGCAGAGCGGTATCTTTCAGAACTGGGGATCATTTAAATTCCAATCATAACAACAATACAAACAATAAAAATATGTCAGCAACCAGATTCAGGCCCGGAGTGATCTTTGGAGATGAGGTTACAGAACTTCTTAACTATGCCAATGAAAACGATTTCGCATTGCCGGCCGTCAATGTCATAGGTACCAACAGTGTCAATGCCGCCCTTGAGACAGCCCGTGCTGTCAATTCACCCATCATCATCCAGTTTAGCAATGGAGGATCAGCGTTTTTTGCCGGAAAAGGCCTCAGCAATGAAGGCCAGAAAGCTGCCATCCTTGGAGGTATATCAGGAGCCCTACATATCCATAATGTGGCAGAAGCCTATGGTGTGACGGTTATCCTTCATACCGACCACTGTGCCAAGGATCTGCTGCCATGGGTTGATGGTCTCCTGGATGCAAGCGAAAAACATTTTGAGCGATATGGCCACCCTCTATATAGCAGTCACATGCTTGACTTATCAGAAGAACCACTTCATGAAAACATCGAGACATGCATGCATTACCTCAGCCGAATGAATGCTATGGGTATGACCCTCGAGATCGAATTGGGCGTCACAGGAGGGGAGGAAGACGGAGTGGACAATTCCGATGTGGACAGTGCCAGACTTTACACCCAGCCTGAGGAAGTGTGTTATGCTTACGAACAGCTGTCAAAGATCAGCAATAAGTTTACCGTCGCTGCGGCATTTGGAAATGTGCATGGTGTCTATAAGCCCGGTAACGTTACCCTTAAACCTGTAATACTTAAAAATTCTCAGGATTATATCGCCAAAAAACATGGGACAGGACCTAATCCGGTCAATTTTGTATTCCATGGCGGCTCAGGCAGTTCCAGAGAAGAAATACGGGAAGCCATACGGTATGGAGCAGTGAAAATGAATATAGACACGGACATGCAGTGGGCTTTTTGGGATGGTGTCAGAAATTATTACGAAACCAAGCGGGATTACCTGCAGGGACAAATCGGTAATCCGGAGGGAGCTGACAAGCCAAACAAGAAGTTTTACGATCCACGGGTGTGGCTCCGAAGCGGTGAGACCTCTTTTGTGGCCAGGATGAAAACCGCTTTTGAAGACCTCGATTGTGTCAACCGCAACGCCTGATATGTCAGTAAGCAACATATTTATACCTGAATTAATATAATTTTAAGAATTATTTTCGTTATACAATCGTTTTATAAAAAATAACCTTTCTAATTTTAAAAGGGAAGCCATGTATAATACCTCACTTGCTTTTGAACAAAAAAACAGAAATACGGGTCGTACGATATCTTTTATCATCCATCTTCTGATTTTGTTGCTCGCATTTTTCTATTATTTGCCAAAGGTGGATCCCCTGGACGAAGAAAAACCTCCCTTTGCCGTAAAGGTGGATTTTACCTTTGAGGAAAGTTCATTGAGCAAGCTGGCACACTCTGACGAAGGAGCCCAAAGGCCAAAATCTGAGAGTGCCCCCGCACAAGAGCAGCCTAAGCAAGAGGAGACCAAACCGGAAGAGGTGACAAAACCGGAGCAGATAGAAACCACCAAACCCGCCGAGATAGAGGTAACCAAGCCTGTCATCAAGATGCCTACCCCTGTAGTTACACCTAAGGATGAGGATGTCGTAACCACTACCAAGCCTGTAGAAGAAGCACCTGTAAAGGTATCCACTCCTTCTACGCCCACAAGGACTGTTCCCAGCACTACAGTGCCCAGTAATTCTCCATCCGGAGGCAGTGGTTCTACTACGGGAACGTCAACAACAAAACCATCAACTGTGGACGGTAAGGCAGGAGGTACTGGAAAAGGGGACTCCGGCACAGGACCCGGAAAAAGTTCGGGTACAGACCTGGATGCAGGTGCCGGCAACAGTTCAGATGGTACCGGTGAGTACGACGGAAGCGGAGATGGTGTTTTCGGGAGAAAGATTATTTACAGGGATCTGAGTGCCACTCGGGCTGCTGTTACAGTAAGCGGTACGGTAGTTACAAAAGTATGCATCAACCGGGCAGGGCTTGTAACTTATGTTGAACTTAACAATGCAGAAACGACGATGCGGGATAAGAATACCTTACGTGCTTATCTGAAAGCAGCCAGGGGATATAAATTCCAACCTGATCTTACAGCCCCAAAAGAGCAATGCGGAAAACTTTCGTTTAAAGTTGACAATAAAGTTAATAATAAGTTGAGGTAATCACAATCTGGATGGGGAAGCTGCATTTTTTTGGATGGATCTTAGTTGCATTTTGTACAGCAATTATTTTTGCCTGTAGCAAACCTGTTTTGCAAAACAGCACCATAAATGGGACAAGCATCAGGGACGAGGGTGATCTCCAAGCTGCTGATACAATGTATATTGGTAAGTTTTTTAAAGTAGAGGATTTTGATGGCTCCGGCAACGGTATATTTAATAGAACAATTGTCAGGTGGTCTTATCTCAATCCAATACTTGAACCCGGTTTAAAGGGAAAGGTGTCTGCGATAGTGTGCATCGAAAAAAGGGGGCATGTAACCTTTGCCCAAATCATAAATTCTGAGTGCACCATAAGGAACCGCAAAACATTGCGTTCATTCCTTGAACTGATAAGGGATTGCTGGTATGAAAAATCATGGGATGCCCCTTCTCACCAATGTGGCAGGCTTGATTTTCATGTTATAAGCGAAAATCGTGTGGTAACTTCTGACGGTTACACCTATGAATACGGAATGACAACGTCAAAACTTATTAGCACAGGCACAGAAATCCGGTCCGACAGCCTTCCATACGACGGAAGTGGGGATGGTGTTTTTCGCAGAAAGATAATTTACAGGGATGTGAGTGCCACAAGGGCTGTTATGAACACGAGCGGCAAGGTGGCTACCAAGGTCTGCATAAACCGTGCAGGGATTGTAACCTATGTCGAACTGATTAACGAGGAAACAACCATTCAGGATAAAAATGTACTGAGAGCGTATCTCAAGGCTGCCAGAGGATACAAATTCCAGCCTGATCCTGATGCCCCAAAAGAACAGTGCGGGAAACTGTCTTTTAAGATAACGGCACATTAAGGAGCAGGTCCCGTTGATAAAGCAGAAGTCCGGTTTGCTCCGTGTTTTATTATTATCTCATCCGGTCAGACTACCAGGCTGATACGGTGTACTCCGGGCTGATAGTTTTTGGAGATCAGGTATTTGATATGGTCGTAATGGTTTGGGTAGTTTACAAAATCTACCCGGTCAAGGTCTATGATCAGGATGGGGTAGGATAGGATGTGGCGGAAATATTCAAAATATGAGTTTTGAATTTGAGTCAGGTATTCGGGAGTAATGTATTTTTCGTACTCCCGACCCCGCTTGCTTATATTTTCCAGCAGGATGTCCACTGACCTGTGGAAATACACCAGAATATCGGGTTTTGGGAATGACTGATTGAGTACCGTAAACATTTTCTGAAAAAGTCGAAATTCGTCATCCGGCAGGTTTTTACTGGCAAAGAGCAGGGTTTTTACAAAGGCATAATCCGCTACGGTAAACTCCCGGAAAAGGTCCTGATTAAGCAGGCTTCTTTGCAACTGTTTATGTCGCTCGGTCATAAAAAACAGTTCCACTGTAAAGGCAAAACGGTCAGGCTCCTTGTAAAACAGAGGCAGGAAAGGATTGTCGGCAAATTCCTCGAGTATAAGCCTGCAATTGTACTCGTCCCGGAGCATGTTGCAGAAAGTTGTCTTGCCAGCACCGATGTTGCCTTCTATGCATATATAGTTGTATGGAAACTTATAGCTGATGGGAGGAATATTTATTAGGGAAGCAAATATATATTATTTGGCTAATGTGATTGTCATTCTTCATAAATAAAAACTTCCCCTGTATCCTTGCACCGGTCGTACAAGTCATCTAAAGTCATATTTGACCGTGGGTCAATAAAATCTCCGGCTATTTCGATCAATGGAATCAGGACAAAATTCCTGTTGCCTATCTGAGGGTGAGGTATTTTTAGCGTTTCAGTTTCCAGGATAAGGTCGTCGTAATAAAGGATGTCAATATCTATTGCTCTTGGACCCCACTTTGTTTCTTTGGGTTGTCCTATAGCCGATTCTATGTCTTTCAGTTTTGCCATAAGGGCTTCGGGTGTCAGATCGGTACTGATCTCAATGGCCAGATTGAGGAAAAAATCCTGTTCCTTGAGTCCCCATGGTTCGGTTTCATACGTGGAGGATCTGGCTTTGACGATACCTGCATGACGGCCTATTTGGTCAATAGCTTGCTCGAGATTTTGTTTGCGTTCGCCCACATTGGAGCCAAGCAATAGGTATGCCGTGTGTCCCATCAGATGGATTGGTTGAGTTTTAAGTAAAAAAAACCCGGATCACTGGCCCGGGTTTTTATATAAGCTAATATTATTTTGAGGAGCCGATGGCCTTTTCATACCTGACCAATTCCCGTTTGACCACAGGGAAAAGAATCAGTAATCCTACCATGTTTGGAAAGACCATGGCAAGGATCATGGCATCACTAAATCCCCAGACGGCACTCATATTGGCGGAAGCCCCTATGACTATAAACAATAGGAAGATGACTTTGTAGATGATCTCAGTCACTTTGCCTTTGCCAAAGAGATAAAGCCATGCTTGTAGGCCATAATACGACCAGGAGATCATGGTAGACACAGCAAAAAGAAAAATAGCAATGGTCAGGATTATTGGGAAGAAAGAAATATGCTCTGCAAATGCCAGGGAAGTAAGGGTGGCTCCTTCGTATTGCTGGCCGTTAATCATTACCTTTTGTGCACCGTACTGAAAAACACCGTCGGCATTGAAGATCACGATCACCACTGCCGTCAGTGTACAAATCACTACTGTATCAATAAATGGCTCGAGCAAGGCCACCAGACCCTCAGATGCAGAATATTTGGTACGTACTGCAGAGTGGGCAATAGAAGCTGATCCTGCTCCGGCTTCATTGGAAAATGCCGCTCTTCTGAAACCAATAACCAACACACCCAGGATACCACCAAGACCGGCCTGAGGATTAAATGCCTGAGTAAAAATCTGATTGAAAGCCGCACCTAGGTCTGAAATATTTGTGAAGATCACTACAAGACAAGCTATAATATATATGATAGCCATAAGCGGTACCAGTTTTTCTGTCACGGTGGCTATCCTTTTTATGCCGCCAATGATGGTAATTCCGACCAAAATAGCTATACAAACACCAACAATAAATCCTGACGACCCGCCGGTCATACCAAACAGGGATACTATCTGTGCAGCAGCCTGATTGGCTTGTGCAGCATTCCCTCCTCCAAATGAACCGCCGATACAAAGTATAGCAAAAAGGACGGCAAGCACTTTTCCAAGTGAGGTGTATCCTTTCTCTTTCAGGCCCTTTGACAGGTAGTACATAGGCCCCCCGAAGACCACTCCGTTTTTATTTATATCCCTGTATTGAACGCCCAGGGTACACTCCACAAACTTGAGGGTCATACCTAACATGCCACTCACTATCATCCAGAAGGTCGCTCCGGGCCCTCCAACTGAGATAGCGATGGTCACACCTGCTATGTTACCAAGACCGACAGTACCTGATACTGCCGTAGCCAGTGCCTGAAAGTGACTAACCTCCCCGTGATGGTGCTCTTCCCTGATCGTCTGTACAATGTCACCGTCCACTGTAAAGACGGTCTCCTCAGGATGAGTTTCCACAGTGCCCTTGGTTTCTATGTCATCAAAATGACCTTGCACAACTTTTGTGGCCAGTCCAAATTTAAAAATGGAGGGAAACCTGAAATAAAGGCTGAAAAATAAGCCTCCGAGGCTGAGAATAAGCACGATAAGAGGTACGTTTGTCCCATTAATAGGGATGGCATATAGTACTATACTTTCAATTGCATTGGCAAATGGTGTAAATGCATCGTTGATTTTATCGTCAATTCCGGCTTCTGCCACAGGTATTGCATTAGTTACCATTGTTGTTGAGTCAGCAGCAGGTTTTAGGGTGTCCTGGCATGCAGCATCTGACCACAGTGATGCCAATAGAAATAAAGTAATGACTGTTTTCAATCCTTTCATTTTGATCTGATTTTTAATTGCAAAGTTCAAATGTAGCTAATAATTTTATTATACCAAAGAATGGCAATTCAATTTCGGCGAATACACTAAATAGCTTTTATCATCGTTTTAATAACACTCTGTCCCGGAAATAATTCGAAATTTTTTTACATCTAAAATTTTATATTTCTAAATGGCTGGCTATCTTTGTCATGCAAACAGCCAATAATGATCCCGATCAGGCCGTCTGAAAGCGGGCTGATCTTTAACCAATGAGCAATTTATGAAGTATCTGTTCTTCCTGATCATGCTTTTTCCCAGTACGGAACCTGAAAAGGCTCCGTTTGCCAGTAGCAAGGATATGAGACAGTACCTGGTAGACAAAGCGGAAAAATACCTGGGCCTCCGGTACCGGTCAAAGGTCGGAAACAATGTGATGGATTGCTCCGGCTATGTCAGACACCTTATGACTGATGTCGGCATTAAAGTGACAAGAAGTTCGGTTTCGCAGGTTCATGACGGAGATAGGGTCCATCAACTGAATGAAGCAAAGCCGGGAGATATTCTGGTTTTTAAAGGCAGAAATTCTTCAAAAAATACACCCGGGCACGTCGGTATCGCCCATCACTGGGCCAATGATACATTATATTTTATACATTCCTCAGTAACGAAGGGTATTACCATTGACCATATGTTTGACCCTTACTATGCAAAAAGATTTCTGCAGGTCAGGGACGTAATCAGCCGAAATTTTTAGAGCATTTTTAGACAACCAGCTTTTTGTCAGCTTGCTGCATCATTGATGCCACCAAAGCAGCAGCGACCGTAGCTTCTCCGCTGGTCATGGCGTTGATTCCCTCTGTGTTCCAGTTTTTATTGACAAAGTGTGTATCAAAATTACCTGATATGAAATCAGGATGATTCATCACGAAGGCACCAAAATCCAGTGTTGTGGAAATGCCTTCTACCTCATACATGCTTATGGCTTCAAGCATTCTTTTAATGGCTGCAGTCCTGGTTGGAGCGTGTACCGTCAATTTGGCAAGCATCGGGTCATAATAAACAGGAATTTTGTCTCCTTCGCAGTAACCGTTGTCTACCCTGATACCTTCACCTGACGGCATTCTGTACCTGTACAGTACATTTATGCTTGGGACAAAGTTTTCATACGGGTCCTCAGCATACACCCTCAGTTCTATGGCATGACCATTAATTTCAAGGTCTTCCTGGCTAAAAGACAATTTCTCCCCTCTGGCTATTTTTATCTGTTCCTCTACCAGGTCCAGGCCTGTTATCATCTCGGTCACCGGATGCTCCACCTGAAGGCGTGTATTCATCTCCAGAAAGTAAAAATTCCTGTTTTCGTCCATTAAAAATTCCACTGTACCGGCTCCTTCGTATTTTGCGGCGATAGCCACCTTTATAGCCGCCTCGCCCATAGCTTTTCTGATCTCAGGTGTCAGGATGGCACTGGGAGCTTCCTCGATGACCTTCTGATGTCGTCGCTGGACGCTGCACTCCCTTTCAAACAGGTACACCGTATTGCCAAAGGAATCTGCCAGAATCTGGATCTCAATATGCCTCGGGCCACTGATATATTTTTCAATAAAAACGGCTCCGTTGCCAAAGGCCGAGGTGGCTTCGTTGATGGCAAGCTGCATCATGTCGGCAAAATCTTCTAAATTATGCACCAGCTTCATGCCCTTGCCCCCGCCTCCTGCCGAGGCCTTTATGAGAACAGGAAAACCTGTGGCTACTGCTATTTCCCGGGCTTTTTGGACGTCAGATATAGCATAATCCGTACCCGGAACCATAGGAATGCCAAAGCCTTTGACGGCATCTTTGGCAGAAAGCTTGTCACCCATTATATCCATAGAGTAGGCAGAAGGGCCAATAAGCTTGATGCCGTTTTCCTGAAGTTTTAATGCAAATGCAGAGTTTTCGCTGAGAAAGCCGTAACCGGGGTGTACTCCATCTACATTCGCCGAAAGGCAGATATCAAGAATTTTATCTTGCCTGAGGTAAGACTCAGTACTCGGTGAAGGACCAAGAAAGTATGCTTCATCCGCCATCTTCACGTGTAATGCATCCTTATCAGCCTCAGAATACACAGCCACACTTACTATACCCATTTTTTTGAGTGTCCTTATCACTCTGCAGGCTATTTCGCCCCTGTTTGCTACCAGAACTCTTTTCATCCCTCTTGATGTCATTAACAATGCCGCTAAGATAGATAAATTTGAACAAACTAGACAGTAAAGATTATGGTAATGCAAGTAAATTTCGTGGATATCTAAAAACATATGTAAAAAAAAGTTATCTTTGCTGCGTCTTTTGTAAGCCACATTAAGCGGTCTGACAGAATAAAACAGGTTTCCCACAGGTATTTCTAATGGCTTTTTTTCATTTAAAAAGAAGTTTTGATCAGGTTATTAAATCTTGTTGTATTCCTATTTCTCTCCCTGCAATCAATTGCACAGTGCGGGCTTAATCAGTCATTTCCCATTGCTGATCTAAACAATGACCTTCCGGATACAACCAACATATCTTTGCTTGTAAGCGGTGCTGTCAATAACAACCTGGCAAGCGTCGAGCAGGGTGTGTGCGGAGTTGGCCTTAAGTTCAGGCATCCGTTTATGAAAGAGCTCTTTATAGAATTGATCTCACCTTCCGGTCAGATGGTTAGGCTGGTGGGCGGAGATATTGTGGCAACCAATACACCGTTTATTACCTGGGATGTGACCTTTGTGCCATGCGGAAGTACGGCCTCTCCAGATCCGGGATTTTTTCCAGTATGGGAAAACAATCAGCTTTGGGTAAGTTTTAATACCTATACAGGCAGTTACCATCCCAATACAGGTTGCCTTGAAAACTTTAATGCCGGCCCTGTCAACGGAACTTGGACCATCCGGTGCATAGATTTTCTCGATGAATCCAAAGGGACACTTCTGGACGCAAGTCTGTTTTTCTGTGACGACACGGGAGTTTCATGCGGTGTGTGTCGGATAGATCCGGGAGCTATTCAAAATCCTCCTTTGACTGCATGCGAAAATGACGCGTCCCTGGATATTATGCTTGATAAGACATTTACCATAGTCCCCGATCCGCTGATATATAATTACACAAACATCATCCTGAAGGATACTGTAGTGAGCGCCTATCAGGCCGATCCAGATCTGAGAAGCTTTGCTCCTGGCACATATAAAATCTGTCCGGTTCAGGTTACCAGGGCAACGCCAGGAATTCTGCCGGCTGTTGGGTCATCCACTACTGTGGAAGCTATGGCTGAATTCTTTTTCCAATCCGGTGCATGTGCGGGTATATCTGACAGCTGTATGACTGTCACTATATTTCCACAAAAGTTACCTTCTTCTTTTACAAAATATATATGCAACGGATCAGGATTTACCATCAATGACACTACTTACTATACTGAGGGTTTGCATACTGTGGTGTTTGAGACCGGCGTGTGCGACTCAGTGGTAAACCTCGACCTACGGGTGTACGACTTTGCAGCTTCGGTGGTTTCTGACAAGGATTCGATCAGTTGCTCAAATAATACAATAGCCATACAGGCACTTACGTCAGGTGATTTTCCTCTGGCCACGACGTACCAATGGACCACAACCGATGGACTGATAGACGGTGATCCTTCCGAGTTTATTATTGATGCCAGAAAGGCCGGCACTTACCAGGTGGTAGTGGCTTCCACCTTTGCTAACGCCACGTGCAGGGATACAGTCAGCAAGACAATTTTTCTGGATGAGACTTTTCCCAAGATCACTTTGACGGCAGATACCCTGACCTGCAGAAATGATACCGTAACCATAGCACTGGATGTTTCTATACCGTTTAGTACGGCGACCTGGATCAGTAATTCAAGCCAACCCTTTATACAACTCCCTTCAGGAGATATCAGAATATGGGAACCAGGCAAATATCTGGTGAGCCTGCTGGCTGATAATGGGTGTAGTGGCTCTGACTCCATAACTATTACCGAAAATGTATTTTTACCGACTGTCCAGTTTTCAAGTGAGGTGCTGACTTGTGAGCGTGATTCTGTATTTATCACTACTACATTGTCTGCACCGGGAAGCTACACTTACTCATGGACAGGAACCGATATGCAGAATGCTAACCTAAGCAACCCCGTGGTCTTCTCAGCCGGAACGTACGACCTGTTATTGACCAATGTAACCAATGGATGCACAGGGGTCTATAGCCATACTGTGCAGGAAAATAAAATTCTTCCCCTCATTCTCACGCTGCAGACTGATACCATCAATTGCTTCAAAACTTCTTCCAGTCCTGTTGTCACCGTTGATCATCCGGTGAGCAAATACTTGTGGCAGGGACCGGGTGTATCAACAAGCTCGTCCAGCCCGTCATTCACCAGAGAAGGTAATTATTCAGTTACGGTAACCTCAGCAACAAACGGATGTGAAGCTTCGGCTTCTTTTGAAATAATTAAGGACACCCTGGTGCCGGAAGTGATTCTATTTACGGACTCGATTACCTGTCAAAGGGACACGGCTGTCATTTGGTACTCATCCCCCATAGGTCTTATTAGCACCAATTGGTCCGGACCTGGTTATTCAGCTGACGGACCTGTTGCCCAAGTCTCCATGATAGGTACCTACCGCCTGATGTTTACTGCGAAAAACGGATGCATGGGTAATTCTGAAATTTTAGTCGCCAATTCTATGGAAATTCCCGAAGTGGAATTTTCGGTTGACTCTTTTAACTGTTCCAGAGATACCTTACTGATCAGGCTGGATTTTGCCCGCGACATGTATGATTACAGGTGGGATGGTCCTGCCTTGCTTCAGACCACTGGGCCAGAGCCACAGATCACGGCACCAGGCACATATACCGTCACGGTTACTGACCCGGTCACGGGATGCGACGACGACGTAATAATAGAGGTCCCTGATTTCAGGATTTATCCTGATCCGAAATTTGTTTTTGACACATTGGATTGCAGTAAGGACAGTGTACAGGTATTGCTGACGGACGAAGCATACACCAATATTCTATATACAGGTGATGGTTTTTTATCCTCCGATTTGTCACCATTTATTAAGCAAACAGGGACATACAGCTACACCATAGAGAATGTTCACCATTGTGTATCCACCGGAAATTTTGATATAGTACGAAATGACACTTTGCCAATTATCTCAGCCATATTTGAGGATTTCAGGTGCTTTCAGGATTCGGTAGTCATGAATGGGGCTTCATCAATGACGTCTACAACATTTGTATGGGCTGGCCCGGAGGGATATGGCCGGACAGGCACTGACGTAAAGACTCATTTACCGGGGCTCTACACCGTAACAGGCACTGCCCCAAACGGATGTAAATCAGAATACAATTTTACGATAGGATACGATACCATCCGGCCAATGTTAAACCTGGAGCCGGCAGATACACTTACATGTTTACAGGCTTCAGTTGTTTTGTCTGCCACCGTCACACCTGTAGGGACAACAATCCGCTGGCTTCCTGTTGATAAGACCGGCAATACTATAATGGCAGACTTGCCGGGGTTGTATATAGCCGAAGCTACAGGGCCCAATAACTGTATAACCTTAGACTCTGTACGGGTGGTTGAAGACAGGAAACTCCCACAGTTTGCCGCTTCAGCCTCTGTCATCACTTGCAAAGACCAGCTGAGTACGATCAGGGTAGAGCCTCAGGGTACTGCCTCGATTTCATGGGCCAATGGTTCCAATCCTGTTAACCTGATCCAGGGCCAGCTAAATCAGGTTACATCGTTTGGAGGAAACTATGAGTTTACCCTTACCAATAGTGAAGGTTGCTCAGTAATGGGCGTAGTCACTGTTGTCAAAGATACAGTTCCACCCCTTTTACTTGGCATTATAACGGATACCATAGATTGCCTTGATCCGGTGGGCAGGATAGGAGTCGTCCTCGACAAGAATTCAATAGAATTTTTATGGAACGGACCTATGGTGGCGGATGTGCTGACAGACAGCCTGCTTTCCGTTACAAAAGGTGGTGTGTATTATGTCATGTTCAAGGGAGATAACTTTTGCACCAACATTGCTACTATTAAAGTGGAAGAGGACATTAATCTGCCACAGGTGGAGGTCTTTACGGATACACTTACTTGTAATAAAGGTAAGGTGACCATAGGCGTCGTAACTCCGGAGCCTGACCATAGCTATCATTGGGCAGGACCTGATAACTTTGAAAGTACAGCTCATAATCCCAAAGTTTTTCTTGCGGGCACCTATACAGTAACTGTAACCGGTCCCAACGGATGCAAGTCCGTCAGAGAAGTTAAGGTGGCTGACTCCTTTGATAAACCAATTATCACCATTGCCGATACATTGTATCTTCCATGTGATACGAGTGCCATTATCCTCTCGGCTGATGCTGACCGACCTTTGGCCACTTACAGGTGGCTGTATCCTGACGGAACGATAAGCAATTTGAAAAATCCGGTTATCAGCAATCCCGGAACCTACAAACTTAAGGTAACAGGTGAAAATGGTTGTCCAAGTGATGAGCTGGTATTTCGGGTGCTGGTGGACAATCAGCCTCCGGGTTTTGAGTTTGTCACGGATACGATAACCTGCGACAGGCCACAGGCCACAATCAGGGCTTTCAGCAGTGAAGCCAACGTGTTTTATGAATGGCAAAGCCCTACGGGCCTTATATATACAACACAAAGTGTGACAACTGCTGAAGACGGCACATTCCGGCTTATAGTCTATGATGTCAATAAATGCCGTGATTCCATCGATGTTGTTGTTGCCATTGATACACTGAGCCCTGGATTTAATGTAAATCAGACAGGCTTTATCCAGTGCGAAAGTAGGAATGTAAGGCTCACAGCCTTACCCAAAGATCCGGCCATTGATAATGTAGCCGCATGGACCACCTCTGATGGCAATATTACGACGATGCCCACTTCGTATGAGATTACGCTGGATGAACCCGGTACCTACAAATTTGAGATCCGAAACGTGTTCAGCGGTTGTAAATCTGATACTTCAGTTAGGATTGAAGTGACACCTCAGGGTTTTACCATTGCCGATGCCGATGTGGAGTCGCCTATTTGTGTAGAAGTGGACAATGGTTCAATCCTCTTTGACAGCTTGAACGGCCTGCCCCCCTATCAGGTGGAGTTAAATGGTGTAGACCAGAAAGGAAAGCTGAAGTACGAGGGACTAGCTCCCGGTACATATAACTTTGCTTTCAAGGACAGTCTAGGGTGTGAGCTGGAACGAAGCATCACCATAGAAGAAGGAGCAGACCCGGTGGTATCGCTGGATAAGGAAAAACTTATACTTTTTGGAGATTCCATCTTGCTAAACCCTGTTATTACTCCGGCTCCTGTGGATGTTTCCACATTTATGTGGACAAAGCTCAGGGATTCCGTGCTTTGTGAAGAATGCCCGAACGTTTGGGTCAGGCCGTTTGTCAATAGTATTTACCGTTTTGACTACAGTCTTGATGGCTTGTGCAAAAGGACAGCTGAGATCCTTATTAGGGTAAAAAATGACATTGACCAAGCAATACCCAATATTTTTAATCCATCAGGTAGTGGCAACAGCAGATTCTTCATACCGCAGACACGTGGTATTGACAGAATCAACTACATATATGTATTTGACAAGTGGGCCGAAAATGTTTACCGGGCCGAAAACCTCGCTTCAGGAGACCCTGCTGGGGGGTGGGACGGCACATTTGATGGCAAGGATTGCCAGCCGGGAGTATATATAGTCATCGCCGAATTTGTTTTATCGGACGGCACTGTATGGAAATATAAGGGAGATATTACGTTAATAAGGTAGTGATGGTTTCGAGCAGGGCTTTTTCTCTTTTTTCAAAGGAATAATTATCTCTTATTGAACTGGCCCTAAGATCCATGTCTTTTGGTGTATCATTTTTATGTCTGAATGCTGCATCATTTAAAAGGTTTTCTAGGTCCTTTATATTTTTACGAAATAAAACAAATCCGTAATTTTGAATAATTTCTGGCATTATGCCGGTATTGCTAACAATAGGGATGCACCCACAAAGTATTGATTCACATAGTGAAAGGCCAAAACTTTCTGACAATGAAAGTTGCAAATAAAATTTGTGTTGATTATAATATTCATATAATTTACTATGTTCTACACGACCAAGAAGGGTTACATTAGGCAGATCATTGTTGTATTGAAACACGCTTTCTGAACCAAGCACAGTTATTGAATAATCGGGATTATTTTTTGCAAACTCCAGAATTAAATCTACACCTTTTAAAATTACATTGCCTTCCTTCTCCAGATTTAATGCAATGGTTAGTAAGCTTTTCGGGGCTCTATAATAATCTGTAATTTTGAACAAATTACTATTTACGCCATTTGGAATAACCTTAAATGGTGTTTTAATATTTGGCATGTTCAAACTCAATCCCAATCCGCAATTGACCCCGGATTCGTACTTTCTTTGAGAATTTATCAATGCACTGCTAACGGGCAATAACAAAGTAGCATTAGAAATTGAAAATTTTGTAATAGGTCCTAGGATGTTTTTTAATAAATTACCGTACTTTATTGTGGGTATCACATTACATTCTGTTCCATGTAAAATTATAACATGTTTTTTTAGTTTTAATTTGGAGAGTACCGAAGGAAGGAATGTATGATATCCACCCATGTGTGAAAAAATAATACTGTACTCATTGTAGTATTTAAAAATGAAAAATAATTGTTTAATAAAGAAAAAGGGTGTAAATATTTTTTTTTGAGGTTTAAAGGCAAAGTCAATGATTTTATACTTTGACTTTATTATAATAAGGTCACCAGCTATAAAGGATGATTTATTTTGATAATTGTAAAATATTTTTTCCATTTTGGTCACTTAAGGTACTTTGCAATATAGTTGCCCCATTCATTAAATTCACTAATTGGTTCTTGGCTAAGTTTACCTTTATTGATTCTAAAAAATTTATAATCTAAAGTTTTAAAAAATGCAATCACATCCAAAGTAGTATAACCTGCAGCATTAAAAGTATCTTCATTTATTTCAATCAAAACTAACGGTAAAAATTTTTTAATAGTTTTTTTCATTCCCTGTAAAGCATACAACTCGGCTCCTTCAATATCAATTTTTATAAAATCCAGTCTATTAAG
>JAGVTV010000164.1 GCA_019136675.1 Bacteroidota bacterium | reverse complement strand
AATTCCGCCAAATTTTTTGATGTCGAATACCAGGTTTACGGAGACATTCCTGCCTTTGTACCTGAGGGTGTAACCACACTTTTCTGGAAACATCCTGCAAAAGCCCGGTCCATACGTATCAATTTTGACAGCAGGTCCGGTGCCGTCCTTGGCTTTAACCTGATGGGCATAAGGTACAGGCAGGATGTATGTCTGAAATGGATACAGGAAAGGACACCTATAACCACCGTGCTGGAAAACCTTCACCTGGCCAATTTTGACCCTGAGTTTTTCGTCAGGCATGAAACGGAAGCTGTCCGGGTGTTCAGGGAGTGGCTCAGTCTTAATGTAACCCACATAACCCTGTAAATCTTGATGACATGCAGGTAAACAATGGAATATGGTTCAGGTCCCTTACATCCCGAGGACTCGCGGCATGGGTCCTGGCTTTAATACTTACAGGTTTCTACTGTCTGTTGTATTGGTTTCCGGGCAGCCTGGGGCTTGGGGCCGCAGGCAGCCCCAACACGGGCCTGATAGCCGCATTTGATCCCCTGAGCCGGTATATGAACGGAAGGCCGGCAAGCCAGTGGTTTGTCTACGGTACGCTGTACACGATAGCCATTTTTGTGTTTGGCATCAGGTTTATTTTAAAATACCGTGACAACAGATACCAGGTATACAGAACGATTTCCGTGATGTTTTTCCAGCTTGTCTTTGCCTGGCTGCTTCCTGAGATTCTGCAAAGCCTGAACAAGCCGTATTATGACTTCAAAAATATCTGGCCGCTGAATTACCACTTTTTTATGGACTGGAATCTGGAGGCCATGTCTCAGGCAGGAACGCTGGGCCTGTTTATGTTGGTATGGGGTATCCTTTCCTTTGCTGTCTTTACCCCTGTACTCACCTGGTTTTTTGGCAAAAGATGGTATTGCTCTTGGGTTTGCGGCTGTGGCGGGCTGGCAGAAACAGCAGGAGACCCTTTCAGGCACCTTTCAGACAAGTCTGACAAATCATGGAAAGCCGAAAGATGGATAATACACTCTGTGCTTGTATTTGTGGTACTCATGACCTTAGCGGTACTGGTGACGAGGTTTACCGGGATCAGAAATATTTTGCTTATCGACAGCGGGACACTTAGTGCCTGGTATGGATTTTTGATCGGTGCAGCATTTTCGGGAGTAGTTGGAGTAGGTTTTTATCCCATATTCGGCAGCCGGGTTTGGTGCAGGTTTGGATGTCCGATGGCTGCTTACCTTGGCATATTGCAGACCAGCACCATTAAATGGCCGTGGTCCGATAAACCCGCTCGGCTGTCAAAATTCCGCATCACCACCAATGGGGGTCAATGCATCAGTTGCGGCAACTGTTCTACCTATTGCGAAATGGGCATTGACGTAAAGTCATACGCTCAACAGAAGCAGGATATCATCCGGGCCTCCTGTGTGGGTTGCGGCATATGCAGTGCTGTGTGCCCAAGGGGAGTTCTCAGGTTAGAAAACCTGTAATACGAGGTTCATTTTCTGTCATGTTGCCAGCACAGGCCGTTTTTACTTGCAGTATACCTTTTACAACGTTTTCCATCCTTTGACATTCCTTTGCATTGGATCATATTGGTTGATTTGATACACTTTTCGGCAGGGCCCTGCATCTGGATTTTGTACACTTCACCGGCTTCTGTTACAGCAGTAAACTTGCCGTCCTTCGGAATTACAACCGGCTTGACAGAACTTTTATCAGCGTGTTCTTCAGGAAAACTGATGTCAACGAGCTTGTTATCCTTTATTTCTGTAATGATGGTGTATGTCGACATCTTGCCG
The DNA here is from genome assembly GCA_019136675.1 of Bacteroidota bacterium. GTDB lineage: Bacteria > Bacteroidota > Bacteroidia > Chitinophagales > Saprospiraceae > OLB9. The sequence continues at coordinate 14,971 of JAGVTV010000164.1, read as the reverse complement.
GTTCCCTTGTTTTGATACTGGACTTTTGCACAATAATTGCCATCAGGCGGACCTTTTTTACAGGCGGCAAACAAAAGGACCACTGAGAGGACAGTCAGGCCCGTTATCTTCACTTTGGTTATTGTATACATTCGCTCCGGATTAATCAGTAGGCTACCAGTCTTTGCCCTTGGATCTCTTACCCTGCTCTTGTCTTCGCTGCTTCCGGCCCACCTTCTTGTCCTGATCATCGATGAAGTCAAGGAGTTTTTGGGCATCTTCCCTTGTCATCTTCTGTTTTGAGTCGGAGGACGGATTTTGGCTATCCTGGTTTTGTTGTTGTTGATGCTTATTTTGATTTTGGTTATTGTCAGCCTGATCCTGGTTGTTATTTTGGTTTTTGTCCTGCTGCTGTTGTTGCTGCTGATCCTGCTGTTGCTGTTGTTGCATTTGCTTCCTGAGCTCCCTTCTGGCTATGGCCAGATTTTCCTTGGTTTGGATGTCGTAAGGATCCATGGCCAGAGATTGTTTGTAGGCATCGACACTTTCCTTAAACTGCTTTTTCTTGTAGTATGCGTTGCCGAGATTGTGCAGTGCAGCAGACTTTTCACCAGGTTTTGTGGCCTTGCTCAGGGCGTCTTTGTATTTTTTAATGGCCTCATCGTATCTCTCCTGATTCATAAGTGTGTTACCTAGGTTGTAGGATGATTTCAGCCCCGGACTTTCGTTATCGGCCTTCCTGTATTCCTTTTCTGCATCGGCATATTTGCCATAGCCATACAGCATATCGCCGTTAAGCAGGTTTTTATGGGCATTTTGTCCGTATCCTGCGATACTGGTTAAAAGAACAGCCATTGTCCAAAGCCATCTGTTCATATCAGTTGGTAATAAATGGTTTCAACCTGTTGTAAAAATACATGCCTGCAAGCAAAAAAAGCAAGCCGGATGCTAAAAAATACTGGTAATATGAATTGAATTCAGTAAAAGACCTTATGTCCACAGCCCGTTTTTCCATCTTGTCAAGGCGGGCATTAAGGTCATCCAGCGTACTGCGGTAATCCCCCTCCAATGCATAAAAGGCTCCCTTACCGTTTTCAGCCACTGATTTCAATAGTTCTGGATTAAGGGCTGAGATCACCGGATTGCCCTCCTCGTCGGACTTGTATTCTTCTCTGCCTTCATTTATCACAGGAATTTTTGCTCCTTCTGTGGTACCCACACCTAATGCAAACACGGTCCAGCCCTTGCCTGCTGCCTCTTCTGCAGCATCTGCAGCTTCCTGATCGTGGTCCTCCCCGTCAGAAATGACTACGAGGGCCTTATGATGGTTTTCCTTGGTCTTTTCTTCAGCCATCCTGATGGCCTCCTCGATGGCTGTGCCCTGGGTACCTGCCATATCGGTCGATGCAGCCCTGACAAATAAGGTTGCGGCGGCATGGTCCGTAGTCAGGGGCATCTGCAGGTAAGCATTGCCCGCAAAAAAAATCAGTCCGAACTGGTCCGAAGGCCGGGAGCTGATCAATTGTTCTGCAAATTTCTTTGCCTTTTCCAGCCTCGAAGGGCTAACGTCTTCAGCATCCATGCTTCTTGAAATATCCAGAGCGATAAAAATATCACGGGTATTGACCCTGGACTTCTCCCTCTTTGTGCCCCATTGCGGATTGGCTGCAGCCAAAATTAAAAATAACAAACCCGTACCGGTAAGGATATATGACAGCTTTCTGTCAGGAAGACCATTAAACAACCTACGTACCGTATCCGGATTGCCAAATTTTTCAAGTCTATTTTTTTGTCTTGCTGCTGCCCAAAAAATAACCAGGACCACCGGAATGAAACCCAGCATTAGATAAAACGCAGAAGGATCTTCAAATCTGAACATGTCTACTTTTAGTTTAATGTTCTTAAATAGCCTATTTCCAATATCCACCCCAGGGCAAATACCAGCATACCGAGGTAAAGGAATTTCCTGTATTCATCCCTGTACCGCTTAAAAACATTGACCTCAATCTTTGTTTTTTCCAGCCTGTCTATCTCAGCGTAAATATTCTCAAGACCTTTCCTGTCCAGTGCCCTGAAGTATTTTGCATCCGTCAGCTCTGATATTTTACGTAACAGGACCGTATCTATGGATACCTTGGCATAGGAAAACATATAAGTCCCATTGCCGGTCCTTGTAGTCGGTGACAGTGCAATTCCCTCGCTGCCTATGGCTATGCTGTATACCTTGACACCATACTGCTTTGCTATCTCGGCTGCCGTCATGGGGTCGATATACTCATCTGTACTTACACCGTCTGTAAGCAGGATGATGACCCTGGATTTGGCTTTGCTGTCCCTGAGTCTGTTGACAGCGGTGGCAAGCCCCATGCCAATGGCAGTCCCGTCCTGAAGCATACCCACCTGCAGGTCAGACAGGAAGTCAATGACCACGTTATGGTCTGTGGTCACAGGGCATTGGGTATAGGACTCTCCGGAAAACACCACAAGTCCTATCCGGTCATGCGGCCTTTTCTGGACAAACTCCCTGGCTACCATCTTGCTGACCTCCAGCCTGTCAGGATCAAAATCCTTTGAAAGCATACTGCTCGACAAGTCCATAAGCATAAGGATGTCTATACCCTCTGCATTGACCTTTTCTTCCCGGAGCATGACCTGCGGACGTGCCAGTGCAAGGACAAAAAGTCCTGCAGCCAGAATATTGAAGACCGGGAGATATTTATACAAAACCGTACGCCAGGTGGCGTGGTCTTGGAGAGTGGTTACATCCGTCATCCTGATGGTAGACTGAGGTCTCTTTCCGCTGTAGTAATAATACCAGATCATGGCGGGGATCAGAAGAAAACCCGACAACCACCAGGGTGAGGCAAAACTCATATGGCCCAGTACCTGAATCATCCTCTGGTATTTTGCATGAAAATGACTGCGTTGCAGCCTGAATATGATGCATGGGATATCATATGTCGCTCGCAGGATTTGGTGTGTCGGATGGTGCTGTTTTTTCTACAAAATCTACCGCAAGGCCCATAAACCTGCTGTGTATGTCACTGTCAGGCTCGGCTTTGGCAAACTTGACGAGATCGGCGACCTGCAGGATCTCCCTCAGCTTTTGGCTCCAGGACATATCAAAATCATGCTTGCTCAGTTCACGGACAATCTCGTCGGTAGTCATCTCCATGGCTGAAAAACTGTACCTTTCCTCCAGGTAGGACCTGATGATATCCGTCAGTGAGGTCTGATAATCCTTAACCTTTCCCTGCTGCCACAGCTGCCTGTCGTCAAGCTCCTGAAGTGCCTGCAAGGCTTTTACATGTGGAGGCAGTACCACCTCTTCCGAAGCTGGCCCTAAAGCAGGCTCCTTTTTCCTTGCCCTGGCAAAATAATAACCCAAACCTGCCACCAGCAGCAAGCCGGCAAGTGCATAGAGGTACCCCAGATAATCCGACATGGTTTTTTTCTCCCGGATAATGTCCCTGATCGGATTAAAAAGAGTGGTATCCTGATTAAGCAGTCTGACAGGCAGTTTTACCTCGAGTCGTGCGGAATTTCCACTTTCACCTACAATATTCCCTTGCCTTACCACCGGTGGCGGTATAAAAAAGGTGCCTGCATTATAAACTGCAATCTTAATGGTATTTACCACCTGGAGCTTTCCGTTTTCGCGGCTTATCATAGCAGGGGTGATCTGCAAGGAATCTGTTTCGTCGGTCACTTTCCAGCTTCCCCAGTCCAGTACGGTCAGGTCGGCAGTTTTTTCCTGAGTCACTGTGTCATTTTGGTATTTCAGGTTTGGAATGGACCTCAGGTGATCCAGCCTTATAATGGCAGGCGTGGTTTCACTGGCCAGGGTGATCCTCACCTCCATTGCCAACGGGTCTCCGATAAGTACCGTATCTGCCCCCAGTCTGATGGAACCAAAGAGCTGTGCCTCCCCCCTTATTACGGCAAAAGTCATCATCAGCAATAACAATATGCTTCTCATCTTTTCGCCCTTTTTCTGAAAAAAAGATGAAGAGCCCTGATATAATCCTCTTCCGTTCCAAGGCTTATGGTATCACACCTGGCATGAGCAAAGACCTTGTCAAATTCTTCTACCGTCTTTTTATATCTGGAGCTGTAAGCCAGCCTGGTCTTAATGTCGCCGGTATCCAGAAGAATATCCCTGCCGGTCTCAGCGTCCCGGACTCTTAACAGGCCTATATCGGGCAATGTGGCTTCTCTTTCGTCCTGAACCCTGATACCTACAATGTCATGTTTTCTGCCCGCCACGACGAGGGCCTGCTCATAGCCTGTGGCCTGAAAGTCCGACATCAGAAAAGCGATGCTGCGTTTTTTTTCGAGATTGGTGAGGTAGATCAGGGCGTCCTGTATGTTGGTACCGGTGTCTGACGGAGTAAAGTCAATGAGCTCACGGATGATCGTCAGCACGTGTTTTCTCCCTTTTTTGGGAGGTATGAATTTTTCGACTCTCCCGCTGAAAAACAGTGCACCTACTTTGTCGTTGTTGCTGATGGCAGAAAAAGCAATCACAGCGGCCATCTCTGTCATGAGTTCTCTCCTGAATCTCGTCCCCGTACCAAAAAATGACGAACCTGACATATCCATCACAAGCATGACGGTAAGCTCCCTCTCCTCTTCAAATATCTTGATATGCGGGTCACCAGTACGTGCAGTCACATTCCAGTCTATATTGCGTACGTCGTCACCATACCTGTAGTCCCTGACCTCGCTGAATGACATACCCCTGCCTTTGAATGCAGAGTGGTACTCGCCGGAAAACATCTGTCGCGTAAGCCCTTTTGTTTTGATCTCAAGCTTTCTGACCTTTCTGAGCAATTCCGTAGTATCCATTACTTTCTGTCCTTTGGTTTGAGCAGATCTTTCCTTTTGAGGTAGGCTTCCACCGTCTGATAGGGAATAAGGATTTCCTTCTCTCCAAAAACATTGGAGAATGCCGTCCTGAAACTAATTCCTTCTTCCGTTAGGGAAACCAGGTTAAATTCCTGGCTGTCTATCCACTTTCTGGTCTCCGGTTTCCAGTCGCGGGCCTTTTTCATGTCCCTGACCACAGGCTCAAACCACGTAACGGCCCTGAATTCGTTTATAAAAAGCTCCTGCAGTGCTATCTCCCGTCCATTGTCGAGGTCAAATATAAACGGGATTTTTTCTGTCTTTTTATTCCATGAACTCTGCAGATAAATGTTGCCGCTGGCGAGTTCTCCCGTAAATAAGTCCGTCTCGACCCACCCCTGTGCAGATATCACCCATCGGTCAGCTGTGCCGATATCTGCTGTTTCGGTGCTTTTGATCTTTTTCAGGGCGTTATCCAGCCAGGTCTTGAGTAATTTATCCAACCAAAGGTTAAATTTCTTGTTTTCGGACCTGGGAATTTTACATTCCAGCATCCCGGAATAATCGGCATATGCATAACACTCATAGACCAGAGAGGAAGTTTCCTTTAGCTCGCTGATGACTTCATAACCATCTGACAGCGGACGGATCACTTCAGCTTTTGAAAAATCTGTCGTGTCTATCAGAAGCCACTTTTTATCAAGGACAGAGCCGGGAGCCTCTATCGGTATGATTTCATTTCGTGACCCTTTTAGGAGGGCCAGATCGCTGTATTTTTTGCCATTGTCGTAAAATCTGTAAGCTACTGAAGCATTTTCGCGGGACAACTTTACTGAGATGTCCTGGTTGCCGACCGTACTGCGGTAGATCCTTATCCACTGGTCCTGCCGGCATTTTTGCGGTATATATTCTTCAAAGGAGTTAACAAGCCCCAGGGTCACCGGATAACTGTGGTTGCGGGAAGTATTTTCCCATATGCCTGTGAAGCTGAGACCATCGTATTTGCCGCTCATGAAGCCGGTGGCTCTGTAATCCTTGTTGTACTCTATCAGACGCAGCTCGCTGGCGTTGTCTTCACCTTCGACAAAAAAGGTCGTATTGCCGTTCCTTAGTGTATAAAGACCTTTGCAGGTATGACCGTCGGTTCCCAAGATCATGTCCACTACATGGCTTCCGCACAATGTACCACTCAGATAATTGATCCACAGGTTTTTTGTTCCAGCGGGAAACAATGCCCTTACTTCTTCCTTCGTGTGTGCGGACGGAAGACCTGACTGCTGCTGTCCCAGCAGGCAAACATGCATCAAAACCAGTATAAAAAATGCAATTTTCCGCCTCATGCAGGTATCCGGTTGTGTGCGTGATCAGGGTACAGCAATGGTATTGATAATCTTTGTGATGAGTTCCTCCTGTGTGACATTTTCGGCTTCGGCCTCATAGCTTAACCCGATGCGATGCCTCATGACATCCTTGCAGACATTTCTTACATCATCCGGTATCACATATCCCCGCCTGTTCATAAAGGCATGGGTTTTTGATGCCATGGCCAGGTTGATACTTGCTCTGGGCGATGCCCCGTAGCTTATGAGCGGTTTTATCTCAGTAAGTTTATATCTTTCAGGTTCTCTTGTGGCAAAAACTATATCGAGGATGTAATTTTCGATCTTTTCATCCATATAGACCTTTTTGACCGATTCGCGGGCACGCATTATATCAGCAGGCTTGACGACTGGTTTTATGATCTGGTTTATTTCTTCAAGGATGTTTCTGCGTATGATCATCCGCTCTTCTTCCCTGCCTGGATAACCGATGTTTACCTTTAGCATGAACCTGTCTACCTGGGCCTCGGGCAACGGATACGTACCTTCCTGCTCTATGGGATTTTGTGTCGCCAGCACGAGAAAAGGCTCTTCCAGCCTGAACGTTTCCTTGCCTATGGTCACCTGTTTTTCCTGCATGGCTTCCAGCAGGGCACTCTGCACTTTGGCGGGGGCACGGTTTATTTCATCAGCCAGGATAAAATTGGCGAAAATGGGTCCTTTCCTTACGGAGAATTCATTTTTTCCCGGATTAAAGACCATGGTACCTACCACATCTGAGGGCAAAAGGTCAGGTGTAAACTGAATACGGTGAAACTCAGCATCAATGGCTGCCGCAAGCGTCTTGATAGAAAGTGTCTTGGCAAGACCCGGAAGCCCTTCCAGCAGCACATGGCCTTTGGACAACAGTCCCAGTATCAGCCTGTCCATCATGTATTTCTGTCCCACGATCACCTTTGATGTCTCTGCTTCCAGCACTTCCAGAAAAGCACTGTCGATGTAAATCTGCTGATTTAACGCTTCTATGTCTATGTGTGTATGAACCATGCTGTTAAAAGTGAATTTAAGGTTTTACCAATACAAATTTAAAACTTGTACACTCCAATTTAGAAATAAAATTTAACCTAATGACAGCTGCATCTGTCAGCATACTAACCGTCAGGCAGCAAACAACTTGCGGATATTACTTTTATCAAGTTTTTCTTTCACATAATTCATATCGACAACAAATTCACTGATGTCCTTTTTTGAAGGAAGTTCAAACATGGCATCGGTAAGGATGGCTTCGCACAGCGAACGAAGTCCTCTGGCTCCGAGCTTGTATTCCAGAGCCTTTTCAGCGATATGCTCTATAACCTCATCCTCAAATCTGAGCTTGATGCCTTCCAACTCAAACAGCTTGGAGTATTGTTTTATCAGGGCGTTTTTGGGCTCTGTCAGGATGGAGATAAGAGTGGCCTTGTCCAGCGGCTCCAGATAAGTAAGCACAGGCAATCGGCCGATAAGCTCAGGAATGAGTCCGTATTGTCTCAAGTCCTGGTGTGTGATATACCGCATCATATTGTCCTTGTCGATATGGTCCTGCGGTTCGTTGTTATAGCCGATGACGTGTGTATTCAGTCTGCGTGAAATGACTTTTTCTATGCCTGCAAATGCACCGCCGCATATAAACAGGATATTGGAAGTGTCTACCTTGATCATCTTTTGCTCGGGGTGCTTCCTTCCGCCATGAGGAGGAACATTGACTTCCGTACCTTCCAGCAATTTGAGAAGTGCTTGTTGTACGCCCTCACCCGAGACATCCCTTGTGATGGATGGGTTGTCGCTTTTACGGGCTATCTTGTCTATTTCATCTATGTACACTATGCCTCTCTGGGCAGCTTCGACATTGTAATCACAGGCCTGCAGCAGCCTGCTGAGCATGCTTTCGACATCCTCACCTACATATCCCGCCTCTGTAAAGACAGTGGCATCCACGATGGCAAAGGGTACATCTAAAAACCTTGCTATGGTTTTGGCCAGCAGGGTTTTGCCCGTACCGGTCTCTCCCACGAGGATGATGTTTGACTTTTCGATCTCCACCTCTTCGCTGCCGGACTGATTGAGTCTTTTGTAGTGGTTATATACTGCTACTGAAAGATATTTTTTGGCATCGTCCTGGCCGATCACATACTGGTCCAGAAACTTTTTAATCTCGGTGGGGGTGATGGTAGCTGCCAGACCTGAAAATTCGGGTTTCCTGGAGGCTGATTTACGGCCACCTGTTTTTAATTCATCACTGATGATGTCAAAAGCCTGTTCGACACATGACTCACAAATGTGTCCGTCGATACCGGCTATGAGCATCAGGGCATCCCGCTTGTCCTTGCCACAAAACGAACATTTGATTTGTTCCTTATACTTTGACATATTATATCAGTTTCTGCTTTTATGATCAGACTTTTCGTGGGTTTTTCCTCTCGAGCACTTCATCTACCAGGCCATACTCACGTGCTTCTGTGGCTGTCATCCAGTTGTCACGGTCAGAATCCTTTTCTATCTCCTCAAATGTCTTGCCTGTATGCCTGGCCATAATTTCATACAACTCGTTACGAAGTTGCTTGATGAGCTTGTAGGAGATCTCCATATCGGTAAACTGTCCCTGCATTCCGCCCGATGGCTGATGTATCATAACCCTGGAGTGAGGAAGGCAAGTCCTTTTTCCTTTGTTTCCGGCACAGAGCAGCACAGCACCCATAGAAGCTGCCAGTCCTGTGCATATGGTTGCTACATCAGGAGCCACATACTGCATGGTATCATATATGCCCATACCATCTATTACCGAACCGCCGGGACTGTTGATAAACATCTGGATGTCCCTTTTGGAATCTGTTGACTCCAAAAACAACAACTGGGCCTGTACGACATTGGCCACGTAATCATTGACCGGAACCCCCATAAAAATAATCCTGTCCATCATAAGCCTGGAAAAAACGTCCATGCCCACGATATTCATTTGCCTTTCTTCGATTACCTGGGGCGTAAATCCTGTTATATCAGGTGCCACAGAATTCATATACTTTTCGAGATGCATACTGCTCATCCCTTTATGCTTTACGGCATAATTCTTAAATTCATCCCTAGAATACATCAGGTAGATTTGTTTTATATTCAAAAATAAATTTCCGGCTTTCCAGGTGACTAAGGTCCGGAAGTGTCATTGAATATAACAACGATATTTAAAAATTGTTAACCCGCTTGTTAAGCTCAGATACTTTTTGGACAAAGTCGTCGTGTGAGATGGGTAGGTGTCTTCTTTTTACGATCTCCCCGATTCTGTCAAAAACCCTCGTGGCCAGGATCTCTTCATAGGCCTGGTTTACCTGTACTTTGTCCTGCATCAGGCGTTCCACCGTCTTGGAGATAAAAGAATAATCCATATTGCCATATGACCTGAGATAGGAAAAGACCCTGTTTGTAAAATGTTTTTTGATGTCGTTTTCATCCACCTTGAGCTCAAACTTCTTGGCAAGGTGATTTTTTTGCAGGGACCATTGAAGGTTTTTGGCAAAAGCTTCAAATTCGTCGTCTATCTGCTCTTCAGTGATTTTATCGTTGGTCTCTTTGAGATATCTCTTGAGAAAGCTTTCTGGCAGTGCTACACTGTTGTGCTCCATCAGGTGGTCCATAATGTCGCGATACATATACTGCTCTGCCTGATGGTCAAAATATTTTTTGAGGTCGTTTCGCAGGAAATCCCTTAATGAAGCCTCATCCTTGATATCTTCTTCGCCAAAGGTATCAAAAAACTCCTGGTTGAGTTCAGCCGGCTCCACCCTTGACACCTCCTTGATGTAAGCCAAGAACATATTGCCCGTTTCTGCATCATCATCTTCGGTTTTTTTCAAAATATATTTATTGACGTAATCATGATCTTTGTCCTCCAGCTTATAAATATCAAATACGATGGTATCTTCGGCTTTTTTTGTGAGCAATTCGTTTTTGACAGCTTCGTCCTTGATTACATTGACAAGGATATTAAATTCGGTCGTCCATCCGTCAGGTTTTTCCTTGCCATCTTCCATTTCTATGGCATCCAGCGTCAGCATGTCATTTTCCTGGATATCATCGGTGGGACTTATGTGTTTTCCAAATCGTCTCCTGGCTGCATTCAGCTCATCGTCTACCAACTTTTCCGGTATTTCGACATCATAAAAGTTGTATTCGTCGGTTTCAGAAACACCGGTAATGGTAAGCTCAGGTGCCAGTCCAAGGTCAAAACTGAATTTATATGTCTTAAGCTCATTGACATCGAGATCCACATTGGCCTGATCTTCGGCATGTGGGAGTGGCTGGCCCAGATAATTGATTTTTTCCTCATCGATATATTCAAACAGTTTATCCTGGAGGGTCTCATTGAGGGTATCCAGCAGGATGGCCTTACCATACATTTTTTTAATGACACTGTCGGGTGTCATGCCTTTACGGAATCCTTTTATCTGAGATTTGTTTCTGATCTTTTTGATTTCCTCCTTAAACTTTCCTGAATAATCTCCAGGCTCGAGGGTCAATTCCAGTGTGATGTTTAATGGGTCGGTTTCCTTTCTGACTATCTGCATCGGATATAAAGCTGTTAAATATTAGTTGAACTCTGAGAGGTTGTTTTTAAATGAGGGTATGACAAGCAGGAATTTTCATACCGTTTTCTGAAAGTGCGGGTGGAGGGACTCGAACCCCCAAGCCTCGCGGCACCAGATCCTAAGTCTGGCGTGTCTACCAATTTCACCACACCCGCAAACATGTGTCTATCGCCTTTCAAAAAAGTGGTGCAAAGATAAGACTATCTTCGATATTAAAAAGAAAATCCGCCTTTTTTTGGCCGGACGGTTTTCGCCTGCCTGTCCGCCGGCTTACCATCAGTAATGGCTATGGTATCAGTGCCTGTCCGGATACCTGCCCGGAGTATAGGGTGCCTTGTTGCGGTCCAGCAGGTCTTCGATAGCCCTGACCTTCTGCTCCAGATCCCTGAGTTTTGCCACGGAATCGCCCAGTTGGCGTGATGCAATATCTATGCTTGCACTATACATACCGGGTATGTCAGCAGTACTGTTCCATACTGCATAGGTGGCTCCACCGATCCTTCCATTTATGGAGGGTACTGTTTCAAACTCCCTGCTGGCCAGCGTATTGTCGCCAAACAAGGCTGTCCTGACAGGAACCAGTTCATTTCTGGTCTTTTGGATCATAGCGAGGATATCAGCAGCCGGTGCCGGCATATCCAGTACGGCAGATTCGGCATTCCTGAGCCTGGAGGTCATCCTGTTTAACTGGTCATTGGCAGCACTTACTTTTTTAGACAGGTCAGAAACCTTCTTGTAAAATGCAACATTGGCAGCCATATCCTTAGCCGGAAGGCTGGACTGGTTGAGCAGTTTTGTATTAAATGACACAGGTCCTGCCATCTGGGTCACCACGCCGTCGTGGTATCTGTACATGGTGACATTGTATCTGCCCGGCATTGCCAGGTGGCCTTGAGGACCAGAACCAAAAAGCTGGTCGGGGGCAGGTGTGTATCTTCCTTCCACCGGATCATCGGGTGCATGCCTCAGGTCCCAGACCAGACGGTTAAATCCTTTTTTGGCAGGAGCCTTCAGGTGCCGTATCACATTACCTTCCAGGTCTGTCACCGTAAAAAGCAGGTAAGAGTCTCCCTGATTGTCCTCAAGCCTTAGACTGTCCGGGGAGGGATAATAAACTTTCTCGTTCTTTTCGCCCGCCTTTTTTTCCTTTTCCTTCCTGAGATCCTTCAGTTTTTTAACATCGTCCTTCAGGTAATACGAAAACACTGCTCCCGGCTCCGGATTTGGACAGTTATAATAGCTGCTCCCAAGATGGCCCTTGTCCCGGAGTCCGAGCGGGTAACTCTGCACATACATCAGGGCATCCTTGACAGGACATATCAGGGCTTCTTTTTCCAGGTCGTCCTTTTTTACATGCCTTAACGGCGAATAATCATCAAGGACATAAAATCCCCTGCCAAAGGTAGCAATGACCAGATCGTTTTCCCGTCTCTGGATCTCGATGTCCCTCACAGCCACAGTCGGAAGGCCGGATTTAAGCCGTAGCCATGAACCTCCGCCATTGGAACTGAAAAAACAGCCAAATTCCGTTCCGACAAACAGCAGACTGCCGTCAACATGGTCTTCGGCTATGGAATAAACACTGCCCCTTTCCGGCAGGTCAGAAGCGATGGATGTCCAACTGTTGCCACCATCCCGGGTCCTGAGCACATAGGGCCTGAAGTCACCGTACCTGTGGTGGTTAAAGCATACATAGGCCGTATTTTTATCGTGCTGCGAAGCAATGACCTGGTGTACATAGCTCATCTGTGGTACTCCCGGCAGGTTGTCCATTTTTTTCCATGTCTTGCCGCCGTCAGTGGTCAGGTGGAGCAGACCATCGTCGGTACCCACCCAGAGGGTATTTTCATCCAGGGGCGACTCTGCTATGGAGGTGGTTTGCCCAAAGATATCCGTGCTTCCGTTTTTAGCTATGGCGTCTACAGACCATACCTTGCCCATCACTTCCAGTTTGTTGCGGTCCAGCTGCCTGCTCAGGTCAGGGCTTATGACCTTCCAGTTATTGCCACGGTCGTCTGTCCTCAGTACCTTATTTGAGCCGAAATACAGCCTCTTGTTGTCAAAGCGGCTGATGAGCAGCGGTGCGTCCCAGTTCCAGCGGTAGGCAGCTTCGTTTTCGCCTTCAATGGGTTTTATGGGCAGGTATTCACCGTTACGCCTGTCAAACCTTACCAGCCCGCCATACTGGCTCTGGGCGTAGATGATGTTGGGGTCGCTTTGGTCTACCTGTGTTTCAAAACCGTCCCCCAGCGAGGTCACGTACCAGTCAGCGTTGACGATGCCGTTGGCTGAAGTGGTGCGGCTGGGGCCTCCCAGGCTCAGGTTGTCCTGGGTACCGCCGTGTACTCCGTAAAAGGGATATGCATTGTCGGTACTTACCTTGTAAAACTGGGTGACCGGAAGATTGGCTTTAAAATCATAGGACCTGGCATGGTCCCAGGTCTCATAGATGCCGCCGTCACATCCGATCAGCATGTGATTTGGGTCTTTGGGGTCTACCCATATCTCGTGATTGTCTATGTGTTTGTTGATTTCACCGAGGTTTGCGGTGGTCTTGCCGCCGTCGTAGCTCACCTTGTAATAGGTATCCGTGATGTATATCTTGTCAGCATTAAAGGGGTCACAGGTCAGCTCCTGGTAATAGTTGCCGGAGGTAAAGGTTCCGCTCCTTTTTTCCCATGAGGCTCCCCTGTCGGCTGTACGGTAGATGCCTCCCTTGTCGTCACGGGCCTCGATGACGGCATAAAGCATATCGGGATTTACCGGGCTGATATCCAGTCCTATCCTGCCGATGTCGCCTCCGGGCAGGCCTCCCTCCAGCTTTGTCCAGGTAGCCCCTCCGTCCACAGACTTGTAGAGGGCTGATTCAGGGCCACCTCCGATGTATGAAAACACCTTACGCATACGCTGGTGAAAGGCAGCATACAGCACCCTGCTGTCTCTGGGATCCATAACGAGGTCATTGCATCCGGTGTACTTGCTGACTGATTTGACACATGTCCATGTGGCCCCTCCGTCCGTAGTTTTGTACACGCCTCTGTCGCCCCCCTCACTCCATACAGGGCCATAGGCAGCCACATATACTATATCTGAATTTTTTGGGTCCACAATGACCTTGGCTATATGCTCCGATGTCTTGAGGCCCATGTTTTTCCATGTCTTGCCGCCATCTGCAGACCTGTACACCCCATCACCGTAGGCTACTGACCTTTGGTTGTTGTTTTCGCCGCTTCCGACCCATATGGTTGAGGGATTGGATGGGTCTATGGTCACACAACCTATGGAATATGATCCCTCTCCGTCAAATATAGGCTGGAAAGTCACTCCGTGATTGGTTGTCTTCCATACACCCCCCGAAGAACTGGCAACATAGTATTCGCTGTGGTTTCGGGGGTTTACGTCGATGTCAGATATCCTGCCTGAGGTGACAGCGGGACCTATAGACCGCCACTTAAGGGCCGAAAAAGTGGAGGCATTGTATTTGTCTTCCTTTTTTTCTTCTGCTTTGGGAGCTTGTTCCTTTGTTTTGCTTTTGGCTTGTGCATTCAGCAGACAAAGAGGCATCAAAACAACTAACATCAGAATACAGAGTGATTGGCAAAGTTTCATGGCAGGGTTGGTTTGGTTTTAAAAAAAACCAAAAATAATGAAATAAACCAATTAGCATTATTAGTCTGATAGTTTTTGTTATCCGGATTTTGTCATTGATGTACCTTTCTTACATATCATATTTTCTTACCAACACCAATGGCCAAATATGCCGCATTCCGTTAAACTGGGCTTTGCCCATCAGCTTCCATTTCCTTTATAGGGTATTGGCCCAGTCTCTCTTCGTCCTGGTTGTTCTAGGAGGGTTCATTAGTTCTGATTTTTCTTAAAGTTTTCTGCTTGTTCAAAAATCTCAACATATACTTCGTCTCTCTCAACCGGTGGATAGCCATACTCGTCAAGTAAGAGAATGAGTCCAACTTTTAAAGCTGATTTAATGTCGTCTCTTTTGTTCCAGTCGGGGAATTTGGCTTGTCCGTCAACCAATTCTTTTACGGCTTTTGCCAGTTCAATCATTTTGTCGTCTGGATATTTGAAGTCGTATTTGATACAAAGCTCTTTTAGGATGTCATAAAATGCTTTCTCCTGAAAGTCAATGCCCAATTCATCACCTGCTGAAAATTCTTTGTGAACTTCCCAAATCAAGTCTGTCAATGC
>JAGVTV010000020.1 GCA_019136675.1 Bacteroidota bacterium | reverse complement strand
ATGCCCGATGTCCGTGAGTTTTTGGAGATATTGTCAGCCTCCGGAGTTAAACTCTGGGCCTGCAAGCTGGCCATGGATATGTTTCACTATACCAAAGAAGACCTGATACCTGACCTTGACGGTGTCCTTACTGTAGGAGACTTTTACAAGCAGGGATCCGGAGTGGGCACACATATGCTTTTTATCTAGACTACGGGACTTAACATAAACAGCTTGGTGCAGTGTTCAGCGATATGAATGTTGCACCATTTTTTTTTACTGACCTCAGGAATGGCATTCACAGGATGAATATGCAGCCTGCATAAACCTGGAAGAGGCGCCATAAGCCTCGATAATCACTCATTATTGAGCTTTATGATTACAGTCATAAAATGATTGCTGTGGCATATCTCACCTTTGTGCCATAATTAAATCATGCAAAAATGAGAGATCTTAAAATTCTTATGGCAATAGCCGCACTTATTATTTTTATATCCTGTGGAAATAAAAAAACAGAAACACCGGCCGACACACCTTCTGCCGCAGTTACCCCTGCCTCCACCGGAGGAGATGCTGCTGCGTATGACCCAAATAGGGGCGAAGGAAAATTTAGCGAAGAGAATGTAAAAGTTGACGCCACACTAAATGCTGCTATGGCCGATGCCGGAGAAAAAGCAGCAGGTGTAAAATGTACCTCATGCCATAAGATGACCGACGAAAAATTAGTAGGTCCGGGTTGGAAAGGAGTGACTCAAAGGAAAACACCTCACTGGATTATGAATTTTATTACCAATCCTGACCCGATGATTGACAAAGATCCTGAGCTGCAAGCTCAATTGGAGCTTTGTCTGGTAAGGATGCCAAATCAAAACCTTGCTGATGAAGAGGCAAGAAATATCCTTGAGTATATGCGAAAAAATGACGGAGTAAAATAAAATCCAATCAATATGAAAACCAATAATTTGTTTTTTTTGACAAGTGCTGTACTTATGATGCTGCTTGCAGTGTCGTGCCGACCTAAAAATGCAGGTACAGCTATAAAAGGTGATACCAACGTAAAGTCTTACGTACCCCCCGGCCAATATGATGAATTCTATAATTTTGTGAGCGGTGGATTCAGTGGACAAATGTCTGTATATGGTCTTCCGAGCGGACGTCTTTTCAGAGTAATACCGGTGTTTTCTGTGGACCCAGAAAAAGGATGGGGATACAGCGAAGAAACCAAACCTATGCTCAACACTTCTCATGGATTTGTGCCTTGGGATGACCTTCACCATCCGGAATTGTCTCAGACCAATGGTGAGATAGATGGCAAATGGTGTTTTGGAAATGCAAACAACACGCCAAGACTTGCCAGGATTGACCTCAAAACATTCAGGACAGCTGAGATCATCGAACTTCCCAATAGCGGTGGTAACCACAGTTCTCCGTTTGGTACAGAAAATTCTGAATATATTGTAGCCGGCACAAGGTTTAGTGTTCCGGCCGATTATTCCAATGGTGATGTGCCCATAGATTCCTACAAGAAAAATTTCAAGGGCCATATCAGTTTTGTCAGCGTGGATAAAGCTACAGGAGGTATGGACATCGCTTTCCAGCTGAAAACTCCGGGTGTAAACTTTGACCTTGCTAGATGCGGACGTGCAAAATCACACGGATGGTTTTTCTTCTCTTGCTACAATACTGAACAAGCCAATACCCTGTTAGAAGTTAATGCATCTCAAAAAGATAAGGACTTCATCATGGCAGTCAATTGGAAAAAAGCAGAAGAATATCTCAAAGCCGGAAAAGGTGTGAAACAGAAAGTCAAATATGCTCACAATGTATGGGACGAACATACCCATTCTGCGACTTCAACTATCAAAAATGAAGTAACAGTACTGGATGTTGCTGAGTTAAAAGACATCTGCTACATGATACCTTGCCCTAAGTCTCCTCACGGATGTGATGTAGATCCTACTGGTGAATACATCGTGGGTAGTGGTAAATTGGCTGCTGTAATTCCTGTTTTCAGCTTTGACAAGCTTCAGAAAGCTATTGCTGCAAAAGCATTTGATGGCGAGTATGAAGGTATTCCTGTTGTAAAATACGAAGAAGCATTATATGGTGAGGTGAAAAAACCAGGTTTAGGCCCATTGCATACCGAATTTGATGGCAAAGGTTTTGCTTATACTTCATTCTTTGTTTCTTCTGAGGTGGTAAAATGGAATGTGAAGGATCTGGCTGTGGTGGACAGAGTACCTACTTTCTACTCTGTAGGTCACTTATGTGTACCAGGTGGCAATACCAGAAAACCTTACCCTAAATACATGATTGCTTACAACAAAATCACCAAAGACAGATACCTGCCTACCGGACCTGAGTTGACTCAGAGTGCCCAATTGTTTGACATCAGCGGTGAAAAAATGCAAATGATACTTGACTTTCCTACTATAGGCGAGCCGCATTATGCACAAGCTGCTCCTGCTGATCTTATCAGAAATAATGGCCAGCTCAAGATATTCCCTATTGCCGAAAACAAACACCCAAGAGTCGCAAAAGGTGAAGGGGAAGCCAAGGTTGTCCGTGAAGGTAACAAGGTACACGTCTATATGACAGCCATCAGGTCTCACTTTGCTCCTGACAATATAGAAGGGGTCAGGATGGGCGACGAAGTTTACTTCCACGTTACCAATCTTGAACAGGACTGGGATGTACCGCATGGCTTTGGTATCAAAGGAGCTAATAATGCTGAGCTGCTCATCATGCCGGGCGAGACCACAACATTGAAATGGGTGCCAGACAGAGTAGGTATCTTCCCGATGTATTGTACTGACTTTTGTAGTGCACTCCATCAGGAAATGCAGGGTTATGTGAGAGTATCTCCTGCAGGAAGTAATGTGCCGCTAAACTTCCACGTAGGAAAAGCTCCGGCAGCTGAAAAGCCTGTCCAATAAATTATTATTAATCAGTAATGTAAATAAAAAAGGGGGACAGACAATAAAATATCTGTTCCCCTTTTTTTCAAAAAGTAAACGAATTCAAAACAACAATTATCCTTCAGAATTCAAAATTACTTTTCAATCTTAAATATTTGATATGAATACGATATCTAAAACATCAGTCATCATGCTGATACTGGCAGGGCTTTGTATTATAAGTGCTGTTTTTTTGCCCATATGGCGGATAGAACTGGATGCTCCTCAATATCCGGAAGGACTGGCATTGTTGATCTATTCAAATAAGCTTGCGGGCGAAGTAGAGATTATCAATGGTCTTAACCATTATATTGGCATGAAAACCTTGCATGCAGAAGAATTTATAGAATTTACTGTGTTGCCATACATTATAGGATTTTTTGGTCTATG
>JAGVTV010000110.1 GCA_019136675.1 Bacteroidota bacterium | reverse complement strand
CATGCCGAGGCGGATGGCTGCCCATCCTGAAACGGGAAAAAACCTGGATGCTGCCACGTCGGCCGTGAGCTGAAGCGTGTTGCCGGCCAGCGAGTCATAACTTGTTTCAAATCCTTCAAGGTCCGTGACCTGACGATTTGGTATGATGCGTTTGGAACCTGCGACAAAACTAATATCTGCCTGATACCCGCGGGACGGATTAAACCGATAATCCAGATGTCTGATGTTAAGCTCAAAACCGAGACCCCGGTATCGTATATCAAGTTGGCCGGGAAGCTTTTTGGCTGACTTGATGGTTTCTATATCCACATCAAGCAGAGTGGATGACCGGTAACTGCCATAGAGTTTTATATTGTTGAATCCACCGAAGAGATACTGAACCCCTCCGTCAAAATGCAGGTCAAGATTACTGTTGCCGTTTTTGAATATTCTGAAATCAAGGTGAGTTCCTACAGGCAATCCTGCTACATACGGGATGCTTGACCTGATGACCAGTTCCAGATTTTCGGCCTTAAGTCTTTTAAACTGAAAGAAAGTATACTCACCGTAGTTAAAAACATTATTCAGCTCAGCGGTCATGTCTCCGGCAATATTCCATTTCCGGGTACCGTCCGGTGTCTGCTGAGGAAGTACCCCAATAAGAAAATCAAACCTGCTTGCCGGTCGGGGGTCGGGTGTCAATACCAGGGTGGCCCGGTTATTGACAAACCGCAAATAAGGTGCCGCCCGTTGTGTGGCATATTGAAGGTCTGAGATCCTGCCATTTGCCCTCAACACTTTACTGTGGTCGTACGTGTCTCCTGACCTGATATCCAGCAGTCGGGAAAAAAAAGAATATCTCATGGCAAGCCTCCCCTCTGAAATGATGGTATCAAAAATGATCGGTTTTCCCTTGTTTACCATAACGGATACATCCATGACCTCTCCGCTAAAGGACAGTGAATCCAGCCGGGCAGCGGCAAACGGAAATCCATTATTGTTCCAGTGGGTGACGAGTGCCTTTAACCATGAATATAAAGTAGTGGAATCGACCGCCTTCTGTCCCATAGCACTGCTTCTGAATCCGGCAGCATCCAGGACGGATCTTTGTTCGTCATCAAGGATTATTTTTCCTGTTCTGTATGCCAGGCCTTTGTATATCCTGGCCATACAGCTGTCCTTAGAACATTTCAGGGTATCAAGCGATGCATGGACATATCCGGCCGCATTTAATTTTGCCACCATGTCCCTTACATTGGTGATAACACGGGCAGAATCCACATATTCAATGGTGGGACGGTGACCATATCCGTCTGAATATACAATTTCAAGCACAATGTTTTTTTGGGCGTGACTTCGGCCAAAAGGCAGGATAAGTAAAATACATACAATCAAGGTTATCAAACCACTGACATATCCCGGACAGTTACCAAAGGAAAACCATAACCTTTTGCTTTGACATTGCTTCAAAAGCATGTAGATTTGTAATATTTAACGAAAATACACCATGTCTGGTATATATGTGCATGTACCCTTCTGTAAAAAAGCATGCCACTACTGCAATTTTCACTTTTCCACATCATTAGGGCTCAAGGATCAGATGGTAGATGCCATATGTGCTGAGTCAGAAATCAGAAAAGATTACCTTTCGGAAAAAAATCTAAGGTCCATTTATTTCGGAGGAGGCACCCCGGGTATGCTCTCTGCTCACGAGACGGGAAAAATACTTAATACTCTGGCAAAGTTTTTTAGCTGGGATGATACTGCAGAGGTGACCCTGGAAGCCAATCCCGACGATCTGACCATCGAAAAACTCAGGGACCTCAGGTCACTGGGTATAAACAGGCTAAGTATAGGAGTGCAGTCTTTTTTTAACGAGGACCTTGTATGGATGGGCAGGGTCCATGATGCAGAGAGGGCTCTCGCCTGTATCGGTGATGCCCGTGACACAGGTTTTGAAAACCTTACCATCGACCTTATTTACGGAAGCCCCGCTTCAAATCATGAAACCTGGTCAGCAAACATGAAGACAGCCATAGATTTTCAGATTCCACACATTTCGGCGTATTGTCTTACGGTAGAAGAAAAAACTGCTCTCAGCCATTTTATTAAAACAGGAAAAAATGCTCCTCCGGACCCGCAAAAGACATCCGAGTATTTTGACATGCTGATGGATGCCATGCAGGATGCCGGTTATATTCACTATGAAATATCAAATTTTGCCAAGCCTGGACATATGGCAATACACAACACAGGTTACTGGGAAGGCATTCCTTACCTTGGCTTGGGTCCCTCGGCCCATTCCTTTGACGGGGTATTCAGGTCATGGAATGTTGCCAACAATAAAAAGTATATTGATTCAATTTTGAGTGGAATACTGCCGTCTGAAACAGAAAAACTCACCTTAGCTGACCAATACAACGAATACATCATGACAGGGCTCAGAACGATGATAGGAGTTGATATTAAAAGGATAAAAAACTTTGGCACCGTGTATTCCGACTGCTTTTTATCAGGGATTGGCTCACATATCGCTGCTGGCAACCTCATTCAGACAGGAGATAACTACCTACTCACTCAGGCAGGCAAACATTTTGCTGACAGGATCTCCATGGAGCTTTTTTACACTGACTGACCAGCAGAGCAGAGTTCATCCCAGTATTCAGCAGCCCTTCTTGTATGCGGTATGCAGATAGAACCGCCAACAAGATTGGCGACAGCAAAAACCTCATATATTTCATCGGTATTTACTCCCAACTCGTGGCACGTCCCCAGGTGATATTTGATACAATCGTCACACCTCAGCACCATGGAAGCGACAAGGCCCAGCAATTCCTTGGTCTTTTCTGTCAGTGCACCGTCCTGGTAAGTCTGATTGTCAAGACTCCAGAATCTCTTGAGCACTTTATTGTCCTGAGCCAGGATTCGATCATTCATTCTGGACCTGTATTCGTTAAATTCTTTGATCTGCGACATATTGGGTTTCATTATAGATGTTATGTTTAAACCTTATCTTTGGTATTGGTGGTCCGCCAGAAGGATACGATCATCCGCAGTGGCATGGCAAAATTGGCCACCAGGGCTCCGACACAAAAAAACATAAATTGGTACTTAATAAACCGTCCGAATTCGTAGTCACTCATTTCGGAGGCCCCCTTGATAAAGGCGATGGTGCCATTTTCATCCACAAAACGCTGGAATTCATACAAGCTGTCCGTCAGATACATAAAAATGGGTATGGGTAAGAATACCAGCATAAATCTCAGCCAGTTGTACCTTGCAAAAAAAGTGTAGCCAAGCAAGAATATTGTCCTGGTAAAAATTATGAATACAACAATAGATACTACGTTTGGAATATAAAATTTG
>JAGVTV010000195.1 GCA_019136675.1 Bacteroidota bacterium | reverse complement strand
AGGTGTCAGGGATGCTCCTGTTATGGCAGCCAGGCTTGCAGCTGAAGGTCTGGATATAGGCCTGCTCATCACATCCGGTGCCAATCGTGCCAGGTCCACAGCCAGATATTTTGAAAAGGAGCTGGGTCTGCCGCTCTCCGAGACGCGTGAGCTTTACCACGGCATGCCGGAGGACTACCTTCAGCAATTGCATATGGTCGATGACAAAGTGCCCGGTGTGGCACTGTTTGGACATAATCCGGGCATTACCTATCTGGCAAATATGATCGAGCCAGACTGCACGGACAATGTGCCCACCTGCGGTATTTTAATAGCTGTCTCAGAAGCCGACCGATGGCAGGATGTGGACTTCCGCAGTATGAAGCTGGTCAAAATGATGGTGCCAAAAGATAAGGACCATGGGTAAATTTGTTTTATACGCCTTTTTGCTGCTGTGGCTTGCCTCATGCAAGTCAAAGGCAATTGAGAAGCCTGTCACCACACTAAGCAGGGATGAACTCGTGAGGGCAATCGTGGAGATGTATACTGTAAATGCAGCCCTCAACATCAATGACATAAGCTACCGGGACAGTACCTACGAGGTGTATTTGGAGCAGGTGTCAAAGATTCTTGATAAACCGGCGGATGTCATCAGAGAAGACTTCAGAATCCTGGTCAATCATCCCGATACGCTGATGGCATTGCAGAGTGCTGCCCTGGATACGCTCAGGGAAATGCAGTTTCATATGCCGGCCAGGGATAAGATCCATATAGGCATCAATTAACATTAAAATAATATTGGATGATGAAGTGTGAGCGGTTTTAGATTTACATTTGCATACCCCATCACATGAATCATGGCAGAAAAATACAAGATTCTGATAATCGATGACGAGGAAGACATACTCGAAGTCCTCAGGTACAACCTGGAAAAGGAAGGGTATGAAGTCAAAACAGCGGTCGACGGATCGGCCGGAATCCTTGTTGCAAAATGGTTTCAGCCTCACCTTATTATCCTGGACATTATGATGCCCGGCATGGACGGCATCGAAGTGTGTCAGAAACTCAGGGCCAATGCCGCTTTTAAAAATGTGATTATTGCATTCCTGACCGCAAGGAGCGAATCCTTTACGCACATATCAGCTCTGGATTCGGGGGGTGACGACTTTATCAACAAACCCATCAAGCCCAATGTGCTGAAATCCAGGATCAAAGCCCTGCTGCGGAGGGTCGATCGGGTAGGTGAGGACACAAAGCCGGAGAAAACGCACTTCGGAGACCTGGTCATCGATCAGGAGAGCTTTAAAGTAACCGTCAAAGGTCAGGATGCGGGCCTGGCAAAAAAGGAATTTGAGTTGCTGCAATTGCTGGCTTCCCGTCCGGGTAAGGTGTTTAAAAGGGATGAGATCCTGAGCCGGATATGGGGCAATGATGTGATCGTGGGCGACAGGACGATTGACGTACATATCCGCAAACTACGCGAAAAAATAGGGGAGGATTATATTCACACACTTAAAGGGGTAGGATATAAGTTTGAATTTTAAACATATAAGCATCCGGCAGATTACCATTTTGGTCACCACTCTGGTGACCCTGGTCAGCATATTGGCGGCAGCAATAATTCTGCATTTTTTTGGTTGGATATGGCTTGCTGCGTTGGTCCCCGCGGTACTTCTCCTCAATTTTTTTATTGTCCGCTATTTTCTGGAAGAATTTGTATTCCGCAAAATAAAGATCATTTTCAAGCTTATTTTTGAATCAAAAAAGGACAAAAAAATCCCTGACCTGTCAGGTGTGAGCCTGGAGGATGTAAATTCAAAGGTTGTGGAATGGGCGGAAGATACACGCAAAGAGATCGCCACTCTCAAGTCGCTCGAGGAATACCGTAAGAGTTTTGTGGGTAACATCAGCCATGAACTGAAAACGCCCATTTTTTCCATCCAGGCATATCTTCATACCCTTCTGGAAGGCGGCCTCAAAGACGATACCATCAACATGGAGTACCTTCAGAGGGCAGCCAACAATACCCTGCGGCTTCAGAATATCGTCGAAGATCTGGATGTGATCAGCAGACTGGAATCAGGCAAGGCGGAGTTGGAGATGAGGAGGTTTGATATCCGGGAGCTGGTCACAGAGATCATGGAAGACCTGAGGCCTATGGCCCGGGCAAAAAAAATAAAACTCCAGATAAAGGAAAGTGCATCTCAGGCATTTATTGTGATTGCAGACAGGGAGGCCATCCGGCAGGTAATCAACAACCTTCTCGTTAATTCAATAAAATATGGCAAGGATGGCGGGACCACCAGGGTCTCGTTTTACGATATGGACAGCAATGTGCTTACCGAAGTATCAGACAATGGAATTGGGATTGACGAAAAACACATAAAACACGTATTTGACAGGTTTTACAGGGTAGACTCCAGCCGCAGCCGCAAGATGGGAGGGTCTGGGTTAGGGTTGTCTATTGTTAAGCACATCATTGAGGCCCACGACCAGACCATCAATGTGAGATCTACGCCGGACCTGGGGTCGACATTTGGATTTACCTTGAAAAAAGCTCCGAAATAACCCGACTTTTTGATATGATTGCGGTACTTATTTCCTAAGGCCTTCAAACAGCCAGTTGGCCAGAGCTTGTCTGTTGGAATTGATCAGGAGGCGTTTCTGGTCTGCCTGGTTGCGGATATTGGCCAGCTCAACAAAGACCATATCAGGAAGTACACTTCTTACCATGTATATACCCCGATCCTCCACAAAACCTTCATAGCCCCTGTCTTTCTGGTGTCTGGCATACTTGCTGTCAAATACCTCCTGTACGGTTTTGGCCAGCTCCTTGCTCTTCTTATTGTTTTTGTTGTAGTAGAAAAATACGTCCTGTCTTGTGTTTTTACTGCGTGAATCCACGTGGATCTCTATGGCTCTCTGGATCTTAACGCCTTGCTTTTTATACTTGTGGTACAGACGGTTTACCGCAGAAGCTCTGTCACGGAGTCTCTGTTTCTGGCTAATGGGTATGTCAGACTTGCCCATGTGGGTTTCGTCCATGTCGCATTTCAGATATTCTCCGTCCCTGATGCCGTCGTTGCTGTCCTGTACGATCATGTGGACAGTGGCTCCATGCTGCATGAGATTGCGGGCAAGCCTGAGGGATACGTCGTAGGCATACTCGTCCTCACAGAGGTCGGATTCGCACTCGGTACACATGGCTCCCGGATCGGGGCCACCGTGGCCGCTGATAATGTAAAATACCTGTCCTGCGAGACTGAAGTCTTCAATATGCACCACATCATAGCCGGGTCCCATAAGCGGAACATTGATTTCCTTGATCCCCTTGCGTTTTAGCACAGTGCCGGTGATGGCTTCTGCCGAA
>JAGVTV010000232.1 GCA_019136675.1 Bacteroidota bacterium | reverse complement strand
TTCCACTCAGGTAGTT
Organism: Bacteroidota bacterium; assembly: GCA_019136675.1. Taxonomy (GTDB): domain Bacteria; phylum Bacteroidota; class Bacteroidia; order Chitinophagales; family Saprospiraceae; genus OLB9. The sequence continues at coordinate 3,345 of JAGVTV010000232.1, read as the reverse complement.
GAGACATCTCCTCGAAATCAAAAGGATACAACATGGATATGTCTATTCTTCCGGCAAGTGATTGTGTAATATTTCGATGCAGCAGGTAGTTTTGTGAGCCCGACACTATATATCTTCCAGGAGTACGATTTGTATCCACTATGCCTTGTAAGTATGAGAATAGTTCAGGTACTTTTTGAGCTTCATCAATGATGACACCTTCTTTATACTTTTCAAAAAAACCTCTTATGTCAGCAGTGACCATTTTATATATATCCGGATCCTCCATACTGATGTACTCATACTCATGAAATACCTCTTTCAGGATGGTAGATTTACCTGCCTGTCTCGGTCCGCCAACACTCAAAACCGGATAATATCCGGACGCTATTTTAAGATGCTCAGTAAGTCTCCTTTTGATATATATTTTATCAATCATCTAGTGATTTATTCTATTAAATAACCTAAATCGACGCAAATATATATAATACTTAGGAAAAAATGAATATCGTAAAACTTAAACTGACGATTTTTCATACTTTAAACTGATGTTTTTTCATAAAATAAACTGATGTATTTTCATACTTTAAACTGACGTTTTTTCATAAAATAAACTGATGTATTATCATAAACTAAACTGACGTATTTTCATACTTTAAACTGATGTTTTTTTTTGCTTTAAACCGGCAGATTTGCTACTACTTTCTTAATTTCCTGCTCGTCCGACTTAGGATATATCAATAATGCATTTTCTTCGTCAACCACGATATAATCCCTGAGTCCCCTGATAACGATGGTTTTATCATTGTTGGACATCACGATGGTGTCTTTACAATCCATCATATGTATATTATGGCCAATACTGACAGTATCCTTGCCTACAGCAAGATAGGCATGCAGGCTGTTCCATGTGCCCAGATCACTCCACCCTATGTCTGCCGGGATGGTAAATACATTGTCCGCTCTCTCAAGGATGGCATAGTCAATAGAGATGTTTTCAGTGCCGGGGTAGACCCTGTTAATATATTCCTGTTCATTGTCTGTGCCAAAATGATGGAGCTCCTGTGTCAAAACATCCAGGATGGCCGGTGCATTTTTTTTAAATGACTGCATAATGGAGCCGACACTCCATACAAACATACCTGCATTCCACAGATAGTCTCCGGAACTGACATACTGGATAGCAGTAGGCTCATCAGGTTTTTCCTTAAACTCCATTACTCTGTGAATGCTACCGGATTCGTACTCTGCTGATGCGGCCTTGTTATAACGGATATAACCATAACCGGTATCCGGTCTGCTAGGCTGAATACCCAACGTAACCAGGGCGTCATTTTTTTGTGCAAAATCAAATGCATCGCTTAAAATACCGGTATAGACGTCTTCCTTAAGTATGATATGGTCTGAAGGCAATACAGCAAATACAGCATCCCTTTGAAGGGCCTGTATCCTGAGGGCAGTATAAGCCACACAAGGACCCGTGTTGTTCATACTGGGCTCACACAGGATATTCTTCTCCGGCAATTCCGGCAGATGCTCTCTGACCAGGTCTTTGTATAAGGCATTGGTTACAATGAGCACATTTTCGGCAGGTACCAGCCGCAAAGCCCTCTCAAAGGTCAACCTGATCAGTGATTTGCCGATACCCAGAATGTCAAGGAACTGCTTTGGCCTTTCACGGGTACTGGAGGGCCAGAATCTGCTGCCCACACCCCCTGCCATGATGGCAATAAAATTAGCCATTGGTTAATTTTTGATTAGGTAAATTTGGTAGAATTGATTCATTGAGTTATGCCGCTTAACTCAAAAATCCAAACATCCAAAGCGGAATTTTATTTCCAACACTATAATTGATATCATCCGAAACTATAAAACTATTTGGAATTGATGATATTTTCTTATATCCTTTTGACTTCCCTCCTATTTCGAAAGTATATTTTTCATCAACAAAAAAATCGCCTTTAATAGGAATAGAAACACCATGTTCTTGCGAAATGCAATTGACAAAAAAACACTCACGAATAGTGCCAATGTCTGGTTTTGTAGCTGTTAGAAAAAATAAATTTGCGTTGTGAAGATAGATTTTATCAGGTTTGGACAGTTGACCCACAGTTTTTGTTGCAGACCAAACTGACTTTGTCAACTCAGCCTTGTCCAGGTATGTTAAATATTGAATGACTGTTGCCCTGTCGAGTTCAAGAGCTGTACTAAGTTTACTTATATTAGGCTCATAAGGTGACGATAATGCCAACCAGTAAAGGAGCTTTTTTATCTTGGGCAACTTTGATACATCCATTTTAGAAATTTGAACCAAATCCACTTCTATCATATAATTGATGACACTATTTAGTTTTCTAAAATATGATTTCTTTCCTTCTAAATAAAATGGATAGTACCCGTATTGGTTGTACTCATTAAAAAAAGGTATAGGATTGATATCCTTATTTATTTGTCTGCTTATTTGCTCATGATGTTCAATAATTTCCGACAAACTGTATGGTTGAAAATTTTGTTTTGTCTCAATATTAATAAATTCTCTTAACGAAAATCCAGCGATAGAATACTTTACGGCTCTACGACTTAAATCTGCTTTACCTTCATTTAACTCCAAAATAGATGAACCAGTGGCAACAACAAACAGGCTCTTATATCTATCATAAATGTTCTTTAACTCTTGGCTCCAATTGTTATATTTATGAACTTCATCAATCAAAAGATGTGAACCGCCATTATCCAAATGGTATTTTGCAATATCTATCAATGTGAGATTTGATACAATAATATCATCCATTGACAAATATAATACCTTGATGCCTTTATTTATGATTTCATTCAACCGTTGAATCATTATGGTCGTTTTGCCGACACCGCGGGCACCAGCCAAAATTATCAACTTATCTTGCCATTCGATGTTGTCAAGTACCGCTCTTCGCAACTTATCAGATACTTGATTTAAAATTTCAAGTTGATTTGATAATAACTTTTCGTAAACCTCTTGATTCAATTTGACAAATTTATCGCAAATATATACATTTTGCTGTTTTCATTCACCATTTTATATGCTATTTTGCTGATTGCTGTCTTCATTTTAAATTAAAAAAGCAATTATTATGCATTTTTGCTTAATGCAATCAGCAATTTTTTGAGCTTTTTGCTTAATACATTCAGCAATTTATTTAGTTTTTCTGGAAAATACTTTATAACACCGAAATAAGCGAATCACCTTGTGCCGTCAAATATCCTATGGGCCGTGCAAAGGATTCTAATCCAAATTGTGTCAAAGTTGATGCTACTTGATCGACATCAGAAGGTTTCACAGCCAAAAGCAAGCCGCCACTGGTCTGAGGATCAGCCAGAATATTTAGT
>JAGVTV010000056.1 GCA_019136675.1 Bacteroidota bacterium | reverse complement strand
CTTTGCCACAGTAGCTCCGCAGTTCGCAGCAAATGTTCAAGATGGCAATTGGCTTGAAGCAATGGATAATGCTCTGACAATTGTCCTAAATGAAGGGGATGCTTTTTTTCCTGCCGCTAAAATAGCAAGTGTTAGTATAGGTTTGTACACCAGCGGCAAACAGATTAAAAGAGTTTTTGAAGCTTTTGATAATATTAGAATCAATCAGTTCCCCACAACAATGGTTACAAAAATTTATAACACTTTGAGAAATAGATTAAATCTAGGTGCTAAATTGGATGGTGTAAAAGCGGCTGATTTTTTTAGTCATATTAAGGATGAATATGGCGTGGGACCCGCAGTATTTACCGATAATGGCTATCCTGTATTTAAAATTGATATACCCAGCTCAACATCAGCAATATTTATGGTTACATATCCAGAATCTAGTACGAATTTTGCATGGACAGTCCAATTTACTTTAGGCCCTAAAACATCCACCTCAATGCCTTCAGGCAGTAAATACAAAATTAGATTTGATAATTAAAATCAAGTAAATTTATGTTGACAAACAAACAGTTCATATCAAAATATTCATTCAACTCCGGGCCATTAATTAAATATTTAAATTCCATAAAATTAAAATATTTTTCATTTATTACGATAGAAATTGTATCTGGTAAAATTTTTCAAAAATTTTCTGAATTTGTGAGCACTTCAGCAACTGAGGGTAATATTTTAATAAAATTTTGGGAGTTTAAATCAAATAAAGAGATTGTAACTGTGTTTAATTTTCGCGGTATTACAATTATGGATGACTTAAAAACAACACTTGATGTTTCTACATTTGAGTTAAATTTAGCTCCTGCAACTGATAAAGAAAGTATATATATTCTGGATATTCCTCAAAATAAAATAAAGGAAATCGGCGTTTATCATTTATCAATAAAAAATATTGAGTTTGAAATAGACATTGATACGGCTTTATATTTTGAATTAGAGGATGACAATTATCTTATATTTGAAGATGTGCACGACAGGAAATGTGATGAATTTTATTATATCAGACGAGAAGAAATGAACAAATTAGATATTTTGAAAACTTTCTATTATGACGAAAGTCGGTTTATTGAATGGGAAAAAAAATGTATAATACGATTTTAACCAACATGATCGAAGTTTATAACTTTCGATTCACCGCTGCCCCTTCCATAAATTTAGACTATTTTACTACTACAATTACACAAATGCCCATAAATCCAAACACAGGCCAACCTTGGTCACCGGATGCTTTTTTCCAACACTTACGAAAAAATATTAATGATTTTGTGGACACCAACAATAGTGAATTTATTCCAATAGCGGGTGATGAACAACTATGGCTAAGCAATAATCCTGTGCCTGCAGCGATACATATCAATATTTTTGGCCCAGACAATGGTAGTGTTATTTGTGCTCAGAGTGAAGCCTGCTGTTGGATATTCTCAACTGTAAAGGCACCACTCCATCCAGATTTTGATTGCTTTCACCCTGTAAGTGGTAATCGACAGTTTGGCTATACTTTACATTCTGACGGCAGCATGGAAATTTACACTAGAGGAGTAGATCGCTTTTTTTCGCCTACAGCTGGACCATTCTCTAGTTCATATGCTTTAGAAGAACTAGCCGGATATTTACTTGAAAAAGCGGCGTTCACTGGAGCCGATGCTTTGTGGGATAGTTTTCAAAATGGCATAAAGGATTATGTATCCAACCCAATCCGTGGAGGTCAGGCACAAATCAACACTCCGGTAAAAAATCGACCAAAAGTGGGGGAGGCTCTAAAGCAATTACTTAAACAAGGAACACCTATAACACATGTACCATGTGGAAATTAACCCAAAAGGATTTTAGAAAATTTCATATTACTTATGGTTATTCAGTATTAGTAATATTTTTTTTTCCTCTATTTATGGCATTGTTTATCTATAAACCTTCATACGTGCTGGGTTATGGAGGAGGATATAGTTTAGTATATATAATACTGGGATATCCTATTTTACTGGTTATTTATTTTATCCTTCATGCCTATGTTAATTTTTTGAAATCAAAATTTAGATATAGTTTTGTGATACTCTTCTATATATTGACCGTGTTTGGAATGTTATACTTGTATCTAAAGTGGTTTTACAACTTTTCTATAGATGGTAAAGAAATAGCTAATACTACGGTATGGTGCAGCATAATACTTTTTATTGGGTATCTTAATTTGGATGATCAGGCTGTAACAAGCAATTCAAAAATTTAGATGACAAATAAAGGAAGTTTTACTTTGCAAGGAGCCCCTATAACTCATTTACCATGTGGCAACTAAAGGAAATGTTTGATGAATATGGTGTAGTTTTAACACTCAAAACCATTGCTCGGCAAAGGCTCCTGCCTACGCCATTGTTTCGGAGTGGCTCTGCCATAAACATCGAACCAATGACCGATAAATCTCAATAAATTATAGAAAAGTGCTACATTTGTAATAATAAGGTAGCTCATGTGCAAATTGAAAATTTGACAACACTTAGACTTATGCGAAGCCTACCATGGAAGGATTCGTCAACCTGTTCCCTCCTTTTTGTTAAAATAAATTATTTTCCAAAAGTAAATGGCGAGTGGCCATGGTACTACCAGGATATAAAACATAAGAAATTCTTCATATGAATTCATATTCCTTTCGACATCGAAAATTTCCCAAAATATTTTGAGTAAAAGAAAATAAATAAGGACAAATATTAAATAAATGCGGAGTTTATATTTATAGCCTGAATAATGGTCCTTGCCAATAAAGTATCGATAAATTGCACTAAAAACTTGAACAATACCTATAATTGGGTAAAGCCAAAATAATACCGATAAAACAATTTTTACATTATCTGGTATCATTAATTTGCCGCTAAATATTAAATGAAATTGATACGGTTTAATTTTAGCTTATTTCTGAGCCGTCCGGTACAGGTACCATGCTACGCCGGCAAAAAAGATATTGGGAATCCATACCCCGATGATGGGTGGAAGGGACAGATTGGTGGAAAAAGTGGTGCTGAACTTTGACAGTATAACAAACAGAGAACCCAATACAACTCCCACGGCAATATGAAATCCCATACCGCCTCTGACTTTTCGCGAAGCAACGGCCACACCGATCAGTGTCAGTATAAAAATCGAAAATGGGTCTGCCGTACGGCGGTAGATCTCTATGCTGTACTTTTTGCCGGAATCAAGCCCTCTTTTCTGCTCATAGGAAAGGAATTCATTGAGTTCCGGTGTGGTCATAAGCTCCATCTGATTGGTGTAGCGGTTAAAATCTTCCGGTACAAAGTTAAAGGTTGTATCCAGATGATTGGCGGGTTTTAGTACCAGGGTTTCGTTGAGGTCATTAAATGTTCGTATCTCATAGCCCTCGAGCTTCCACTTGTTGGGCCTGCCGGTAAAGAGGATCCTGTTGGCTTTGAGGGTGTACACGAGCTGGTTGCCGTTAAATTTTTCGAGGCGGAAGGTCCTTCCGGAGCTGTCGCTGGCAGTATAGGTGCGTATATAGACCTTCTCATTCGGCGAAAGCCAGAAATGTATGTTGTAATTTAATGTTGACTTAAGGCCGGGTTTGATGTATTTGATCTCAAAATCATTTTTGTGCACATTGCTCCCGGGTATGAAGTAATTGTTGCCTATCCAGAGCAATCCGGCTATCAGTCCGGCCCCGATCATGTAGGGCCGCAGAAATCTGGTATAGCTTACCTTGGCACTAAGGATGCTGATGACCTCTGAGTTTTTGGCCATCCTCGAGGTGAAAAAAATGACTGCCAGCATGGCAAAAAGAGGCCAGAGAAGCCCATTGATATAAGGGATAAAGTGCCTGTAATACTGCATAAAGATCTGCCACAGCGAAAGCCCCGAGTTGATAAACTTGTCTACCATCTCAAAGTAATTGATGGATACAGCGATCATGGTTATCAGCATCATCGTAAAGAAAAATGTGCTGATGTACTTTTTGATAATATACCAATCCAGGATCTTCATATCGCAGTGTTACAATCTTTGGCTTACTTTCCTGACCATTTCATTTTTCCAGCTGTAAAACGTGCCTTCCCGTATCTTTAGTCTGCTTTCGGCGACAAGCCACAGGAAAAAGCTGAGATTCTGGATGGACGCCAGTTGACCGGCCAGCAGCTCTTCCACCTTAAACAGGTGCCTCAGGTACGCTTTGGTATGGGTACGGCTCGTGAGGGCGGGACTGTTAGGGTCTATGGGGCTGAAGTCGGCCTGCCATTTGGCATTACGAATATTTATTTCCCCTTCGCTGGTGTAAATAATGCCGTGCCGTGCATTGCGGGTGGGCAACACACAGTCAAACATATCTATGCCGAGGGCTATGCTTTCGAGGATATTTTCGGGTAGGCCCACGCCCATCAGGTAACGGGGTTTGTCTGAGGGCAGAATGCGACAAACCAGCTCGGTCATTGCGTACATCTCATCATGTGGCTCGCCTACGGATAAGCCACCGATGGCATTCATATCCTGGTTTCTTGAGGAAATAAACTCAGCAGACTGCACCCGAAGGTCTGAAAAAGTACTTCCCTGCACTATAGGTGAAAATGTCTGCCCATACCCGTATACCGGCTCTGTCTCATCCATTCTTTTTATGCACCGGTCCAGCCACCTGTGGGTCATGTGCATCGACTTTTGTGCATACTTGTATTCGCAGGGATAGTGGGTACATTCGTCAAATGCCATAACAATATCCGCTCCGATCTGACGCTGGATGTCCATGACGGATTCGGGACTGAAAAAGTGCCTTGATCCGTCTACATGGGACTGGAATTTAACGCCTTCTTCCGTGATCTTACGCATGCCCTTGAGTGAATATACCTGATATCCGCCGCTGTCGGTAAGGATCGGCCTGTCCCAGCCGATAAACCTGTGCAATCCTCCCGCCTGGTTTAGGATGCCGGTGCCGGGACGAAGGTAGAGATGGTATGTATTGCCGAGGATGATTCGGGCACTGATCGTATCTGTGAGTTCGTGCTGATGAATACCCTTTACGGTACCCTGCGTGCCCACAGGCATAAATATGGGGGTAGGGATGTCACCGTGGGCCGTCGAGATTAAGCCGCAGCGTGCCGAAGAAAGGGGGTCTTTATGTTCTATGGTGAATTTCATAACGGATCAGTTGGACCGGAATCTGGCCATATCCATCTTCAGCAGCACGGCGACCATAATGGTAAAGACCATAAGCGACGAGCCTCCTTTGCTGATAAACGGCAGCGGTATGCCCACCACGGGCAGCAGCCCCATGGTCATGCCTATGTTAAAGGAAAAGTGAAAAAAAAGGATTCCGCCTACAGCATACCCGTAATTGCGGATAAACTCGAGATTGGCCCGCTCTGCTATGATGATACACCTTATCAGGAGAATAGTAAACAGGATAATCACACCCAGCGTGCCAATAAATCCCTGTTCTTCGCCAATAGAGGTAAAGATGAAATCCGTGGATTGTTCCGGGACGTAATCCAGCTTGGTCATCTCACCCTGGAGGAAGCCCTTGCCGGCAAGGCCACCTGAACCGATCGCCATCTTGGACTGGATGATGTTGTAAAGCGATCCCCTGGGGTCGCATTTTTCTGGCCTCAGCCAGACATTTATTCTCTCCTGCTGGTGTGGTTTGAGAAAATTATCAAAAACATAACTGCTGCCAAAGGCAAACACCGAGGCGAAGACCATCACAGGGACTACGAGTGACACAAGTCGGGCATTGCTCTTTTTTATTTCCAGAAAAAGGTAGTAACCAAACATGGCGGCGGCAGGCACAAAAAAATACGACTGGGCTGCCGGGATATATTTCATCCCGATGAAGGCGGCAAGTACTCCTGTGGCAATAATCAGTGCCCTCACGGGTTTTTCCATGTCAAAGGCAAATATCGTCCCTGCCAGAAAGACCAGGAGGGCCGTGGAATCAAGAGGTGTGAAGATCAGCGAGTATATAAAGATGGCTGCAATGCCTATGCCGATGATGATCACCCAAGGAGACATACCCCTCCGGTACAGCAGGATAAAAAATGAAAAGAATATCAGGGCAGAACCAAAGTCGGGTTGCAGCAGGATAAGTAAGGCGGGTCCAAGAAATATTGCCAGGGATACTGCCAGCACATTGGTGGTAGTGACGGAGGTCTTGAAAAAGCTGAGGTAACTGGACAGGGCGAGAGCGGTGCCAAACTTTGCCCACTCCGACGGCTGTATTGAAAAAAAACCAAATGAAAACCAGGCCCTGGCACCATTGATCACGTCGCCAAAGATCAGGACAAGGATCAGGAACAGGATGCCAATAGCATAGATGGGATAGGCAAGGGTATTCCAGAATTTCCAGTCCAGGGTCAGTACACTAAAAAATGCAAGCATTGAAAGCACCACCCACAGGCTCTGTGCCCCGATCAGGGTAGTCACATCGAGGAAGGCAAACTGGTTTTTCGGATCATAAAGTGTGGAAAAAACCATAAACCACCCTATGGTCACCAGGCTGAAAAATACAGATAGAGTGATCCAGTCAAATGATTTTTTTTTAGTCAGTGATTCCCTTGACATTCTCTGGTTTAATTGCTGACAAGAGCCCTTTTACTCACATGATCGTATACCGGAGTGGCAGACGGAAAGGTTTTTTTAAGCTCCAGCAAAAAAGGCATCAGCTTGTTTTTATTTTCAAAATAACCTACCCTTACCTGATAATAGGGTGCTACGTGCTTCCACTCCAGGTTCATGCCGGGATACATTGCTGAAAATGTCGATTTGGCAGCTTCCATTTCCCTCCTGTCATCGGTGGTGATGATTTGTATCCTCCAGGCTTTGATAGATTCATTGGCCTTGCCGTCATTAACAAACTGCTGCATAAATCTGTCAACGGAAAGTGTGGTGTTGACCCGCACATTGTCCTGGGTAGAGCCTGAAGTGACAAATGCTGTCACAGAGATTAATCCGCACAAAATGACCCTGAAGGAGGAAGGAAACCGCGAAAAAAAGGTGTTCATATCCTGACGCTCAATTGAAGCGTAAAGGTACGAAAAAAATATGATTTGGCTTCTGTAAAAACAAAGGCCGCTTACCTATCAGGGTGGCGGCCTTCAGATATTCTTAAATATACGGCTATGGCTAAATAATGTGGGACGCCTCTCCGGCAAACACCACTGGCACAAGCTCTACCACGGATTTGATGGAATTTGAGATCAGGCATGCTTTTTCGGATTTTTCAAGTATTCTGTGTGCCTTTTCGCTATCGGCTTCGTTTACTATTTCCAATTCCGGTTTAAGGATAATATTGGTTATCATGTATTTACCATCAGATTTGTCGAGTATACCTTCTGCGTGACATGAAAATTTTGTAAAGGCAAGATTGCTGTTTTCAGCTATCGCCAGAAAGGTGGTCATAAAACAGCTGTTGACTGATGCTGTCAGCAGATGCTCAGGTGACCAGATCCCTTCTACGCCTTTGGGAAACTCCGGCGGTGTGGCAACCTCAATCCTGTCGGTAAGTACCGGAGATGATAGTTCACCTGTTCTGCCTGCTTTCCATCGCAGGTCTACTGTATATGTATGTGCACTCATAACTTATTTTGTTTTATGGTTAATCATTTCAAATTCGGGCTCGTCGGGATTTTCATTTGGTTTGCGGTAGGATGCTGTAGCACATGACGAGGCACCACAGCATCCGGTATCCGTGATGGCCTGCAGCAGGAAAAAAGCTGCCATTAACCCAAATACACTATCTGCCAGCACATAAGCCTGATATGCAAGAATCAAACCCGTGACAAGCCTCAGCCACCTCATAAAATGCCATCCGTTTACTATCCTGGTCCACATGCCGGTCACTCTATTGTAATCAGTGATTTATAGTAGTTGACATTGGTCCACGGACCGCCATTGACACACGGAATACCCAGCGATGAGAGATACATCTCCGCCTGTCCGCTCCGGTTGCCGGAGGCACAGCACAGGATAAGTGGCATTTTCAGTTGGCTGAGCTCCTGAAGACGTCCGGGTATTTCATTCAGGGGTACGTTGACAGATCCTGCCACATGACCTCCCATAAATTCGCCGGGAGTCCTTACATCAACGACAGTACCTTCATTTTCTGCTATCAATTTTTCTACATTCATGTTTTTGTCTGCGATTAAAAATTTTATGCAAAGGTAAGAACATCCCGAATGGCAGTGTGCCACATATGTTACAGAACCTGTTCGGGGCAGTGGCGGATGATTTATTCCCTCCAGCGGAAAGCACGGCTGTCAATGGCCCGCATCGTGCAAAGTATGCCCTCAAGGTGGTCGTATTCGTGCTGGAACAACTCGGAAAGGTCTCCTTCAAAACTTTCCTCCTTCTGTTGCCAGGTTTCATCCAGGTATCTAACCCTTATGCTATTGTGTCTGAGTACACGTACCAGCAGATTGGGAAAACACATGCAGTCGTCCCACACTTCAAACATTCCGGGAGAGTAATCCACGATCTCAGGATTGATAAACACCTTTGGGCTGTCAATGTTAATATAAATCAGTCTCTTCATTATGCCCAGTTGCGGAGCAGCAATTCCCCTGCCAAAACTGTATTTTCTCCGGATGTCTTCCATTACCTCATGCAGGTCACGTACCCAAGTAGCAATCAGTGGCAATTCCTCCGGCATTATTTCAATGGACCTTTGGTACAGGAGCGGGTCACCCAAGAGGAGGAGGTCATTTGCAGATCTCATTTTTTCCGGAAAGAAATGTTATTTTAAAATTAGTGCTAAAGTAGTCAAAAACCGGGTAAAACACAAGGCAGGCAGACAAATCACTGCTAAAATGCCACTCCTTTTTTCTGCAACAAGATTCTGCTTCATATCTATTTTAATGCTGGTTTTTTGTCCTCCATGCAGCTTAGGCTGTACCTGCGGGTAAAAAACTCAATGCTTCATAGCTATTTTGTATAATTTTGTTTCGAAACAAAGCCCAATGTGTATTCTGGCTTATCTTTGTGGGATGCCCGGCAACACCAGTCTTGTATCTAATAATTCTAAAACCGGCATTCTGAAGGCATGATTCATAATTTATCCAGCCACAATTCCCTCGTAAATCATTACGTGGCTCAGATGAGGGATGTCAACTTCCAAAACAACAGGACCCTGTTTCGCAACAATATGGAAAGGCTAGGCAATATCTTTGCCTACGAGATAAGCAGGACTTTCCGGTATGAAGCCACAGATGTGGAAACCCCGCTGGGCGTTGCCAAAACATCTTTGTCAGGAGATCGGGTTGTCCTTTGTACCATCCTGAGGGCCGGGCTTCCGCTTCACAACGGACTTTTACAGTTTATCGACTGGGCTGACAACGGGTTTATTGCTGCCTATCGCAAAAACCACAAGGATGGTACTTTTGAGATCAACCTTGAGTATATCACCTGCCCGGATCTCAACGAGGCTGTATTGATAATCACTGACCCTATGCTTGCTACCGGTGCATCTATTGAGAGGACAATAGAGTCCCTGGGAGATTACGGTAAATATACACAATTGCACATCGTATCCATCATCGCCTCCTCGCATGGGGTTAACCATATAAGGCGACTTTTTCCCCAGGCTCACCTGTGGGTGGCAGCCATCGATGACGAACTCACAGCAAAATCATACATTGTCCCCGGCCTGGGAGATGCGGGAGACCTGGCTTTCGGTAAAAAAATGCAGGAATAGTCATCATGGGTCTGAGCCTTAAATGGAATGCTCCGGTCATTCTGACCTATGCCCTGATATGCACGGGAGTATTTGTGGCGGATAAGTTTATGATGGGAAATCTGATGCCTTTTTTTACGGTGTACCCATCAGCAAATCCGTCAAATCCGCTGTCGTTACTCAGTATGGTGACTCATATCGCAGGACATGCAAGTCTCGAGCACCTGCTGGGAAATCTCACCTTCATCTTGCTGCTGGGCCCCATCATCGAGGAAAAGTACGGGTCAAGCCGCTTGCTCGTCATGATCCTGGCAACTGCGGTGGTTACCGGGCTCATAAATATGGTTTTTTTTAGCACAGGTCTGCTGGGAGCCAGCGGTATCGTGTTTATGCTGATCCTGCTGGTGTCGTTTACCAACGTGTCATCAGGACAGATACCCGTCACATTTATCCTGGTGGCCATACTGTTTATCGGCAAGGAATTGCTCAACAGTATAGGTGCCAATCAGGTATCAGAAGCCGCCCACATCATAGGTGGTATATGCGGAAGTTTTTTTGGATTCAGATCCTCACGGTAACCTTTAGGATTTGGCGGGCCCGCAGAACTCGCTGCATATTTCCAGCATCTCAGGCAAAAACTGGGGTGCTGTAGCCAAAATTTCCCCTTTGGAGAGCCATTGATCTTCACCGCCATAATCCGACACAAGACCGCCAGCCTCTCTGACAATCAGGGCTCCGGCAGCAATATCCCATGGATTGAGCGTGTGCTCATAAAAGGCACCAAATCTGCCGCAGGCCACATAACAAAGGTCGAGGGCTGCAGAGCCGATACGCCTGATGCCCCGGGTGGTCATCAGTACCTTACGCAATGCCGCAAAATGACCGTCGGAAACATGGGATGTATTATACGGAAATCCCGTCCCGACCAGAATATCCCTTAGCTCTACCCTTGGTGAAACATGAATTGGCTTTCCGTTGAGAAATGCCCCACTTCCTGTATTGGCAATAAATACTTCGTTATGCATTACCTCGTGTACTATACCGGCTATGATGTCCGGGCCATCAGCCAGAGCCACACTCACAGAAAAATATGGTACCGAATGCAGGAAATTGGTTGTTCCGTCCAGAGGGTCAATGATCCATGTCAGTTGCTTACGGGCTTGTTCGACGGTTTCTTCTTCGGAGAGAATACCTGCTTCCGGCAATATGGCTGACAAGCCTTTTACCAGGATCTCTTCTGCCTGCCGGTCTACAAAAGAGACCAGCGAATTGAGACCCTTTTCATCTACCTGATCACTTCTGACATTGTACAGATTGGCACGGATAAATGCCGCTGCCGTTTCTACAACATGCAAGGCTTCTTCCGTTACTTTTTGGAGATCCAAATCAAATATTTAACAAATAACAAAAAAACCGGAATCCTTATCCCATCTCAGAGACCACCTCCATTACTTCGGGCACCATCCTTTTGAGCATTCCTTCGATGCCGGCCTTTAGCGTGATGGTAGAGGACGGGCAGCCGCTGCAAGCCCCTTGCAGCACCACAGTGACGACACCGTTGTGAAATGACTTGAATTCTATGTTTCCGCCATCCATTTCTACAGCCGGCTTGACATGCTGGTCTATCAGATCCTTGATTTTTTTGACAGTTTCGCCCTCAGGGCCCTGAAACATTCCTTCCTGACTTTTTGCGGCAATCTCGGCCATGGCAGCCTCAAAACCATCCTTAATCACAGGTTTTCCGTCCGTAACCCAGGTTTTTATAAATTCCTTTATCTGAAGCATGATGTCCTCCCATGCATAATTAAATTCCTTGGTTATGGTCACAAAATTGTTGCAGATGTAAACCCCTTTGACATAGGGAAAAGCATACAAGGCACTTGCCAATTCAGACCATTCAGCGGCTAAACTGTCATCCCTGAATTCTGCGGTTCCCCGGTAGAGCATCTTGTTGGTGACAAATTTTAATGTCTCCGGATTAGGGGTCTGCTCTGTGTATAGCATGACGGGGCTTTGGACAGTCTCCATTTATCTTGAATTTTAGCTTCATAAACATTGATTTCCGTCTTTTGGTTCATACCATACTTTTGCAAATCTGTCAATTGCCTGAGGCAAACCAAAACAAACAGAGATTATCGCTGAAGTATAAATAAACAGGTAATTCACATAATTTCAGCCTAAAAAGTAACTATCTTTGCCAAAAGCAAATTGCAAATACATGCTGGATTGGCAGGAATTTACAAAGGTGGATCACAACGAATGGCTGGCCCGTATCGATGCAGACCTGAAAGGTGTAAAGACCCAAAATGATTTCAGGTATGAAATCGACCAAAATTGGTCGGTCAGCCCATTTCTGTCTGATGTCTCCATGGATGAGGAAGTGATTCCCGGACCGTCGACCCAGGCGGGGGTATATATCCTGACTGACGACGTGGGCAAGGCTAACGAAAGAGCCTTGCGATGCCTCGAGCATGGGGCACAGGGCCTGGTGTTTGATGTTAACGCGGACACAGACTTCCATGAGCTCTTTAAGGGAATTTACCTGGACATGGTCACGGTCATGCTGAGGTCACAGGGTGAGCATGAAACAATAAAAAACAGGTTGCAGGGCTATCTGGTCGCGTCAGAGCAAAACGGCAACAACATTTACCTCGCAGCCGGCGAAAATACCGTTATACTAACCTGGGACGAGGGATTCAAGAGCAGGAATACAGCTATCAGAAATCATCTCCAGGTATGCTTCATAAAAAATATCCGGCCACTCATTATACTGCAGCTCAAACAGAATTTTCTCGCCCAGATTGCTGAATTAAGGGCCATACGCCGCATTTGGAAAAATCTGGGTGGCAAAGCAGGAGACCTTTCAGTCTTTTCGATGATTACTCCTTCTTTGTTCGGTATGACTGGCGTACATGACCTCATCGTATCCACGTACCTGCTTATGTCTGCCATATGCGGGATGAGCGATATGGCCGTTGGCATGCCTTACGGCGAAGATTTTGAACCTGCAAGGCTCAGCCTTAATATCCAGCACATCCTGCAGCAGGAAAGCCGCCTGACGCAGGTGACAGATCCGGTGGCAGGCAGCTACCTGATAGGTAAGCTGACGGATGAAATGATTTCGGGCAATAGCCAATAGGCCTTTTTTGGTCGCTTAATAATGGGTATTGGTCTTAATTGAGTTATAATTTTGTTAAAAGTCGTCTGTAATTGATAGCTTTGGTTCAATTTTAAGTTTTAATCAGAAGTTTTTTAAAGAAATCAGGCGAAAATATCGCCGGACATTTCGACAGAAATAAATTAATGAATTCAGATAAAATTAAAAAAATGGTTTTAAGAAGTTCTGTAGTTATAGCTGCGATCCTGGGATTTTATTTTTTCAAACCTGCTCCTGCACAGGTACCTGTCAATGACAAGGAGGCTTTGATCCTGCAGGGATTGATGCAGACCATAGAGTATGTACACTTCGGGCCCCAGAAGACGGATGATAGTTTTAGCAAGACTGTATACAAGACATATCTCGAGAGGATCGACAACCAGAAACGTTTTCTGACAAAAGCTGATGTAGACAAGCTAAAAAAATACGAACTGCTTGTGGATGATCAGGTCAATGCCCGTTCTTTTGAATTTTTTAATACCTCCCTGCCACTTCTGGACAGCGGAATAAAAAAGGCTGAGGGGTATTTTCGTGAGATCATAGATTCACCCATGAAGTTTGACAAAAGCAGCCCTATTGAGACGGATGAAGAAAAAAGAGAATATGCCGCCGACGACAAGCAGCTAAAGGAACAGTGGCGTGATATGCTCCAGTTTGAAATCATGAACAAATGGGTGCAGAGCATGGAAGACCAGAAAGAAAAAGCAAAAGATAGCAAGGAAACAGTAAAAACCGATGAAGAACTCAAAGCCGAAGCCATTAAGGATGTTAAGAAAAGGTTTAGCGATTGGTTTGACAGGCTGGCCAAGTTGAGAAGGTCTGACAGGATGGAAGTCTACCTGGGTAGCATAGCCAACTATTTTGACCCGCACACCGATTACTTCAGTCCTAAGGAAAAAGAAGATTTTGATATAAATATGGGTAACAAGCTCGAGGGAATCGGGGCGAGGCTTCAGACCGAGGGGGATTACACCAAGATCTACAGCATCGTGGTAGGTGGCCCTGCCTGGAAAACCAAGAAGCTGGAGGAAAATGACGTTATTCTCAAAGTAGCCCAGGAAGGTAAAGAACCCGTAGACATTGCAGGGATGAGGGTGGATGATGTAGTGCAGCTTGTACGGGGTAAAAAAGGTACGGTAGTCATCCTTACAGTCAGAAAGAAAGACAACTCAGTCACAGAAATATCTATCGAGCGTGATGAAGTACAGCTGGAGGATTCAAAAGCCAAGTCTGTGATTCTGTCTCTTCCGGGAAAAATACAGAATATAGGATATATCAACCTGCCAAAGTTTTATTCTTCCTTTGAGTCCGATGGTGGCAATTCTTGTGCCGTGGATGTAGCGGAAGAAGTAAAAAAACTCAGAGAGCAAAACGTCAACGGAATCATCCTCGATCTGCGTAACAACAGCGGAGGCTCACTAAATGACGTGGTAGACATGAGCGGCCTATTTATAGAGGAGGGACCCATCGTTCAGGTCAAAGGCAGGGAGGAGCGACCTTATCTCCACATGGATAAAGATAAAAATGTAATGTACAATGGTCCGCTGATTATCATGGTAAATCAGTTTAGTGCCTCAGCATCTGAGATTATCGCAGCAGCCATGCAGGATTATAACAGAGCCATCATCGTAGGCAGCAAGTCTACCTTTGGCAAAGGTACTGTACAGAGGTTTTATGACCTCGACAGGGGCATCAGGGGATATGACGAGTTCAAGCCTCTGGGCAATGTGAAGGTAACAGTACAGAAGTTTTACCGTGTAAACGGAGGGTCGACCCAGCTCAAAGGCGTTGAGCCCGATATCGTGCTTCCGGACACTTACTATTACATAAAAACAGGCGAAAGCGAATATGACAACCCACTGGCATGGACCGAGATTGCACCTGTTAAATACCACCAGAATGTGGTGAGACTGGACCACAAGTCCAAGCTTATTGAAAACTCAAAGAAAAGGGTGGAGGCCAGCAAGGATTTCCAGCTTGTGCTGGAGAGTGCTGCCAAGATTAAGGAAAACAGGGACCAGACTAAGTTTCCGCTCAAACTTAACGATTACAGGGCTATGATCAATAAGAAGGATGAGGAGTCCAAAAAATACGAAAAACTGTTTAAGAATGAGATCTCAGGCCTCGAGATAACAAATCTTGGTGTTGACCTCAAAAAGATTAATATGGATGAAGCCAACCAGACAAAAAACAATGAATTTATCAAGGAGCTCAAGAAAGACATATATCTGGAGGAGACCCTGAATATCATGAAGGACATGATCAACCTGGAGGAATCATTTGTCTATTTGCAGCCAAAGATCTCAGGCCAGAAGTAACTGGTCTGCGTTACAATATTGTAAGTTTAATGGAGCTGGCCTTGGGGCCGGCTCTTTTTGTTTCAGCGTGGATAGACGAGGTTTATGCCGGAAGTAAAGTGCCTGATCGCCGGGTCTTTGCCGGATATTTCATCGAGAAGTTTTTCTGCGGCGGTCCTCCCCGTCTGATACCCTGAATGTTGGACATAGGGTACCTGCGGAAAAATGGCATGTGGCAGCTTGCCGTCACTTATGGCTGCCAACCTGATTTTTAACGGGTAAAGTCCTGCAGCGGCAAGTGCCGGGTAGACAAAAAGCAGAAGTTCGTCAGACATTACAAATATTCCGTCATATCCGCCGCGAATTACTTCTTCCATGAGGACCTCTTCCCCGGATGCAATATTTTCAATGGTAATAATACGGCTCATTTCCGGCAGAAACCCACGGGCTTCCAGACAATCCGCAAAACCTTTAGCCCTTTCCCTGGTGATCTCAAGTCCGGGATTGCCTAACACTCCCAATAACTTGCGGCATCCTGATCTTATAAGATGTTCTGTGGCAGACCATGCTGCACTGTGGTCATTGATTGTCACCGTACTGAAATCAGCAGTATGAATGACTTTGTCCAGCATGACCAGCGGAATACCTGCCGATTGTATGGCTCTGAAATGGCCTGTTTCCACTGTCCGGTTAGAAACAGAAACCAGCACTCCCTCCGCTACCCAGCTCAGGCAATGGTCCATGATTTCAGCCTCCTTTTCGGGCGAATCACCTGAGATAAACATGATGACATTGTATCCCTTTTTTTCCACGGCATCATGTACACCTTGTATAAGTTCCGGGATAAAGAAGCTGTTGAGCTCAGGAAGTACCAATGCAATAAGGCCTGAATTTTTTTTTCTGAAAAAGCGGGCATGGAGGTTCGGGTGGTAGTTAAATTCCCTGGCAGCGTCGAGCACACGCTCTCTGGTCTCAGGGCTGACGTCGGGATGGCCGGACAAGGCCCTCGATATGGTAGACACGTTGAGCGACAGTAATCGGGCCAGGTCCTTTATTCCAATTCGTTTCACGGCACAAAGGAAATAATTTTTTTTTCAACAGCAAACGTTTCCGCAAACGTTTGTGTAAAAGTGTATAAAAAAAGTATTAGTTTGGCCTTCAAACAGTTATTTTTGATATTAATGAATGTAAAAAGATAATTATTCAAATTATAATATTGAAAAATATGGTTATAGTATAGTTTATATATTTTATATTTTGCTATTAGGATTATTTTCAAAAGGCGGGACACAGTTTTCTCTTATCAAAGGTAAAAACAAACCATTAACAGAAGGGCCATGTCAGGGCAGCGAATCTGTAAATCCAACGTTATTAAGGTGTTAACAAAACATTTGGTCTTTGGGGCTCTGGGGCTGAAGACAATTTAGGTATTTTTCAGAGGTTTTGGCAAATATTAATTGAGATGATTGTCTTGTTGAAAAATATTTTTATTGGTTTTTTATCCAAGTCAGTTTTTATTCTTATGTTTGAGCCCTTATAAGAGCGGTAATTTTAACCTTAAGATAATAATTTATTAACTAATTTTAACAAAATCGTCAAAGCCACATGAAAAGTTTTTTAACGAAATGGATTTTTTCGTTATTGCTGCTGATTGGGATGACTGCAGCCGGAATCTCTCAGAGAACGATTTCCGGAGTAGTCTCTGATGCAAGCAATGGCGAGGCACTGATAGGTGCCAACGTCTTGGTAAAGGGTACTGACAGAGGAACCATTACCGATATTGACGGGTCATATTCTCTGAAGGCTTCAGAAGGGGATGTGCTTGTAGTTTCTTACGCTGGCTACACTGACCAGGAAATTGTAGTTGGTAACTCATCTACTGTCAACGTATCCCTTGCGGCCGGTAAGCTGCTCGAAGAGGTAGTTGTAATAGGTTACGGATCTCAGAAAGCCAAAGAGGTTACCTCTGCGGTTGTTTCTGTTTCCAAAGAGAATTTTAACCGTGGTCCGATAGCTGACCCAACCCAGTTGCTCCAGGGAAAAGTCGCAGGACTTCAGGTGTACAACAGAGGCGGTGACCCTAACAGGTCGAGTGTTATCAGGATGAGGGGTATTTCGACAGTGGGATCAAACGTGGAGCCTCTTGTTGTCATCGACGGAGTTATCGGTGCGTCGCTGGCTAACATCGATCCGAATGACATCGAGTCTATGGA
>JAGVTV010000030.1 GCA_019136675.1 Bacteroidota bacterium | reverse complement strand
AGGCCATACCATATTTTTCAGTACAACGGCCAGGAGATGATCAGGGATTTTGACTTAATCACAAAAGGAAAAACCTCTGAACCACTTTCTGACACAAACAGGATTTCAGGCAAATATCCCGTCTTTGCAGAAGCCGGAGTACAGATGGAGCATTGCATCATAAATACCGAGACCGGTCCCGTGTACCTGGGTAAGGATGTTCTGGTGATGGAAGGCACTATGATCAGGGGAGGTTTTGCAGCATGTGAGGGTTCCGTGGTCAAGATGGGGGCAAGGATATATGGTCCGACGACGGCAGGACCCCACTGCAGGCTGGGAGGTGAGATCAACAATGTTGTATTTATGGCTAATGCCAATAAAAGCCATGAAGGGTATCTGGGTAACAGTGTCATAGGCGAATGGTGCAATCTCGGTGCGGACACAAATGTGTCAAACCTTAAAAATAACTACCTGCCCGTTAAGCAGTGGTCCTACGCCACACAAAAGTTTGAAGACACCGGACTCCAGTTCTGCGGCCTCATCATGGGTGACCACTCTAAGGCCGGCATCAATACAATGTTTAACACTGGAACGGTCACGGGCGTGGCATGTAATATTTTTGGTGATGGTTTCCCGCGTACATTTATTCCTTCCTTCTCCTGGGGCGGAGCTTCCGGGTTTACCACCCATCAGCTTAATAAGGCCATCGAAACAGCAGAGATTGTCATGAGAAGAAGAAACATCGAGATGACCGATGAAGATAAAAAAATCCTCGAACACATATTTTTAAACACTGCAACCGGCTAATAAACGTCCGGAAAAAACCTTTACGAAACATGTTCTTTCCCATAGGAGATACACAGATCAGCGGCGGCTACAAGCCTATTGTGAGCTATACGCTTATTGGCATCAATGTTTTGGTCTTTTTTCTCCAGCTCAGTTCGCCCGGAAACCTGATATGCCAGTTTTCAGCCATTCCCATAGACATTATTAAGGGGGATTCATATTTTACCCTGTTTTCAAGCATGTTTATGCACGGAAGCTGGATGCATCTGCTGGGCAATATGCTCTTCCTCTGGGTTTTTGCCGATAACATTGAAGCTAAGGTAGGAAGTCTTAATTTTCTGCTATTCTATCTGGCGGGGGGTATTGTTGCCAGTTTTGCCCATATATACTTCAGTACGGCTGGAGCCGAATTGAGTCAGATTGCCTGCCTTCCCTGTTCTGAGGCCAACCCTTGCGGTGAAGGAATGAACATATCCTCAGCAGTGATCCCATCTCTGGGTGCCAGCGGAGCCATATCTGCGGTTATGGGGGCCTACCTTCTGATGTTTCCCAAGTCAAAGGTAAAAGTCCTGGTACTTATATTTTTCCAGAGTTTCTATGTACCTGCACTTATTTTCCTTGGATTATGGTTTGTCCAGCAGTTGTTTTCAGGTCTTGGCTCGCTGGGCCCGGCCAATGCAGCCAGCGAGGGTGTGGCCTGGTGGGCACATATAGGAGGCTTTGTTTTTGGGCTCCTGGGTGGTTTGTACCTCAAAAAGTTTGTGACCTCTGAAGAGGAATCTCCTATTAATGACACCGTCGATGTCATGTGATCCGGCTATGGGATTCCTTTATCAAGTGGCGTAAAATTGATATCAATAATCCGAAGATTGGCATTTTTTCCTATGGTGTAGGTACGCTTGGAAGCCACTTTTTTTAAAAGCCACCCTATTCCCATGGCTATTAACCCAATAATCAGATGGCCAGGCTTTACACTGTCCTGACCTGTAATCAGAGCCAACCCGCCAAAAACAAGCCAACCTGTGCCAAATCCCTGAAACAAGTATCCGATGGCCCGTGCCGTATTATTGTCAGTCCTGAATCTTGTAATATCAGTAATATACACGATGCCATGTTCAGTCACAAGCATATTCTGATCAGGTACTATCCTTTCGATAACTCCGGTCTTCCATTGCCCGCGTTCATCAGCAGTTTCATAGGTAATCTGGCTGCCCTCCGCAAATCTCACTGATTTTATCTCATTCTTTACCTCAAGAAGCAACAGTCGCTGACCTGAAACAGTCATCAGGGTCAGTAAAAAGGTTAGAATCATGGCTATTTTTGATCGTACTGCTATCATTGGCAAATCTTATTTCCTAACATTAACTATCGCCGTCTTCACCTTAAGTCTCACACCATCCTGCTCGGTCCAAATAGGCCGAATAATACCGTTTATGGCACTGATATCATTATAGTCACCAAAAAACACAGTGGGTTCCGGTAAAAATGGTTTTTCGCTGATTTTTATGTTTTCAAATGTCTTGCCTCCGTCTGTTGAGTACGCCATCCAGACATCGGTGTAGTTGGTATCATAAGCCCGCCTGTCATAAAAAACAAAATAAATGATTCCTGTGGCTTGGTCCACATCCATCGCTGAAAAAAACTGGTGCTTGCCTGCAGGGTCATTATTTACCCTTGCCGGCTGGCTCCACATTTTCCCGCCATCTGAGGAAGACATACACCAGATATCTGTATCATTGGCTCCTGAACGCTGATCTGCCCACGACACATAAAGATTGCCCCGATATTTTGATCGGGAATGGTCAGATTTGATCACTGGCATGCCGTTGCATCTGTCTATGCCCGGGATATCCAGTGACCAGCCTCCCGGTTGGCTTGCAATCACTTTGTCTTCGGTCATCCATGTTTTACCCCTGTCTGTGGACTTATCCAGATAGATTTTACTGTCATGGCTCCAGACTACATAATAATTTCCATCAACGCCGACCACCGGGACAGCTCCTTCGGTTGTCTTATCATCGTCCATACAATCACCTTCGATTTGGCTGATTGAAAGGGCATCCGACCAGGTATCTCCGTTGTCATGAGAAACTGAAAACAATATCCTTGATTTATCAGTGAGTTCCTTACTACCATATTTGTCAAACTCTGTCCAGGACATAAGAACAGATCTGCTTGAGGGGTCAGCACTTATCCAGTGTTTGTCGTGATCTGTTTTATAATTACAGGGCGGAAAACTACCCTCCAACCAGGACGCTCCGTCATCATCTGACATCTGTACCACAATACGATCCAGAAATTCATCGCTGGAATAGGCTTTGCCCATTGGATTGGACAGGTGGCCGTACAGCACACGTCCGGTGGAAGTATGTTTTACTACAGGGTCACCATATACACCAAAAGCAGATTTCAGCTTTCCCTTTTTCCAGGATTTACCCCCGTCACCAGACACATAGTAGTTGTCAAGTACAGAGCCTGCTACTACTCGATTCTGATCAACAGGACTTACTGAGATTGATGGCTCACAGGGACCGATCATATAGGGTCCCTGGTCTATCGTCACTACCCGTATACTGTCAAACTGCAAGGCGACTTTTCCATTGTTTGAAACAATTTTCCTTGTACAAGTCAGG
>JAGVTV010000252.1 GCA_019136675.1 Bacteroidota bacterium | reverse complement strand
TTTGCTTCCATTGATAATAAGGTAATTGGTTATCTCAAGTTAAATATCAGTGGGTCTCAGACAGAGTTAAAGGACGAAAAAGCCCTGGAAATAGAAAGAATTTATGTGCTGAAGGAGTTTTACGGGGAAGGCATAGGCCAAATGCTTTGCGATTATGCATGTAAAATCGCTAAGGAAACTCAAATGGATTATGTATGGCTGGGTGTGTGGGAAGAAAATCCGCGGGCTATCAGGTTTTATGAGAAAAATGGTTTTGTAAAATTTGGCACTCATGTTTTTAAATTGGGTGATGACATGCAAACAGATATTATGATGAAACGCATTTTAAATAATAGTAATTGAACATATTACAGGAGGGGCAGAATATTTTTTGTAACTAAAATAATAAAAACACAGATGGGACTTTTTGATTTTTTTAAAAAGAAAGATAATCCGGAGCTAATCAGCAAAATGAGAGTTTTCTCTACCCAGGCTCTGAGTGCTGCGATTGATGGAATCGAAAGCCATGGGACTTTCCTGCCTTTTGGGGCAGTATTAACGCAAGCCGGAGTGCTTCAGCTGGTAATTTATCATGACCCGGAAGCAGAAAACATTGATCCGCGAGAACACGCCACTATTATTCAAAAGCTGATTGCCAAGAGATACGAGGATTCGGAATGTGATTTGTGTCATATGGCATTCGATGGAATATCACATTTGCCATCCGGTGACATAGATTCCATTAATGTCCGTGTCAGCCACAAGCCCTCCAATACACATAAGATTTTTACTTATCCATACAGAGTTGAAGAAGGCAAAGTTAATATACTCAATCCCGACGCACCCTTAATTAATGATTTATAAAAGTACAGTCTGAAAACTGCATTTTTACCTGATTCGGTTTCAAAAAGCAATAATTTAATTTTGTGAGGTTAATGAATGCGGATTACAGTGTGTACCGTAGTTCCTTATTATAAATTATTTCTAAAATACAATTATCTATGCTGACACACATTATTCCCAAGCTCCCCATGAGAGACATAACTGCTACGAGACGGTATTATATGAAGGGCCTGGGCTTTAGCCAAAACGGTGACTTTGATAATGCTGGTTACCTAATGCTGGAAAAAGATGGCATTGAGATCCATTTTTTCCTGTTTTCAGGTCTAAACCCGGCTGAAAATTACAGCCAGGTGTATATACGGACCGAGGCGATTGATGATTGGTACAGATATCTGACAGAAAACGGTATTGCCATCCATCCAAACGGACATCTTAGTGATAAGCCCTGGGGCCAGAGGGAGTTTTCACTCCTGGATCCTGACAATAATCTGCTTACTTTCGGCCAGCCATCCTGGCTGTCTGCATTTTTGACATTTATTTAACACCACACTCTGCGAACCTACCGGCGACAGGTATGTTTTGCTTAAAATTTAAACAATGAAAGTCAGAAATATTTCTTCTGTTATTTCACCACCGCCTGTCCATTTTGTTGGGGACGGGTTTAGGGTTCATAATTTCATACCTGGCAATATGGGCATGGAGAGAATGGATCCTTTTATCATGATGGACTACAATTCGAAGTTTTATTTTACCCCATCAGAAAGACAAAGAGGGGTGGATGTTCATCCGCACCGTGGCTTTGAGACAGTGACCATAGCTTATAAGGGAAAAGTGGCCCACCACGACAGTACGGGCAATTCCGGAGTCATTGGTGAGGGAGATGTGCAGTGGATGACGGCAGGTTCTGGTATACTTCATAAAGAATACCATGAGGAGGAGTTTTCAAAACGTGGTGGTGATTTTCAGATGGTTCAACTTTGGGTCAACCTTCCGGCCGAGTACAAGATGACCCCACCGGCCTATCAGGCTATAAAAAACAAAGACATCCCCGTAGTAGTGTCAGAAGACGGAAAAGCAGAAGCTGGAATTATAGCCGGTCATCTGGGTGAAACCAAGGGTGCTGCCAAGACTTTTTCACCGGTACAATTATTTAATATCCGGATGCAGGAAGGCGGGACATTTACCGTTTCATCCCCTGAAGATTACAGCACTGGTCTGCTTTGCCTTTCGGGCAATGTGGTGGTCAACGACGACAAAACTCTGAACGAAAACCATTTTGCAGTATTTGCCAAAACCGGTACGGATATAACCTTACGAGCGACTGCTGACTCGGTACTCCTATATCTCAGCGGCCAACCCTTGCGTGAACCGATTGTGGCCCACGGCCCGTTTGTAATGAATACGCATCAGCAAATTTCAGAAGCTATCGCGGATTACCGCAGCGGAAGGTTCGGACACCTGGAGTAGATAAAAATTAATGCGTTTTTTCTGCAGAAGTATTAGCTTTGTCAGACATACACACTCAATCATGAACAATTGGAAGCTTGTTTGCTGGTTTGTCATAATTTGCATAACTAATATTTTTGCCCAGATACCCTCAGCACCGGAAAAGCAGGAAGGCGAAGGTCCCTTTGACAGACTGATCATACGGGGTGTCACCCTGATAAACAGTACTGGTGCCCCACCCATCGGGCCGATTGACATAGTGGTCGAAAATAACATCATTAAGCAGGTCAGAAGTGTGGGGTATCCCGGAGCACCGGTTGCTGACAAGGACAGACCCAAAGCCGGGCCAAATGACAAGGTCATGGACTGTACTGGAATGTACCTGTTGCCGGGATTTGTGGACATGCACGGTCATATAGGAGGACAATCTCAGGGCACGCCATCGGAGTATGTATTTAAATTGTGGCTGGCACATGGCATTACTACGATAAGAGACCCTGCCAGCGGCAACGGAGTAAAATGGACTATGGAACACAAGGCCAAAAGTGCAGATAACCGCATCACAGCACCGCGGATACTGTGTTACCCTGCTTTCGGATCAGGGTGGGACAAGCCGATCACAACCCCCGAAGAAGCCAGGCAATGGGTCCGGGAAAATGCAAAAAGCGGAGCCGAAGGTATCAAGTTTTTTGGTGCAGCCCCTGAGATATTTAAGGCTGCCCTTGACGAAAACAAAAAGTTAGGGCTGAGATCTGCCTGTCACCATGCTCAGTTGGAAGTAGGCCGCATGAATGTACTGGCTACTGCAGCTGCAGGACTTACCACCATGGAACACTGGTATGGTCTGCCCGAAGCTCTGTTTGACGGGCAGACGCTACAGGATTATCCTGCAGATTATAATTACAATAACGAACAAAACAGATTTGAAGAAGCGGGCAGACTATGGAAGCAGGCTGCAAGACCCGGAAGCGAGAGGTGGAACCATGTCATGAATGAGCTGCTGAAGCTTGATTTTACGCTGGATCCTACTTTTAATATCTATGATGCCAACCGGGACCTCATGCGTGCCCGACAGGCCGACTGGCATAAATTGTACACGCTCCCTTCATTATGGAAATTTTATGCTCCCAGCAGGATATCACACGGTTCTTACTGGTTTGACTGGGGCACAGAGCAGGAAATCGCCTGGAAAGAAAACTACAGGCTTTGGATGCAGTTTGTCAACGAATACAAAAACCGCGGCGGTCGGGTCACTGCAGGCTCGGATTCCGGCTTTATATACCAATTGTATGGCTTCGGATATATCCGGGAGCTTGAGTTGCTCAGAGAAGCCGGTTTTTTACCGCTCGAAGTGATACGGGCAGCTACCCTCAAAGGGGCCGAAGCCCTGGGTATGGCGGATAAGATCGGCAGTGTCGAAGCCGGAAAACTGGCAGATATGGTCCTCCTGGAAGAAAACCCCCTTCAAAACCTCAAAGTGCTGTATGGCACAGGGACCATCCGCCTCAACGATGACAATGAGGCCGTAAGGATAGGGGGTGTAAAATATACCATCAAGGACGGCATCGTATATGACGCCAAAAAACTATTGGCCGACGTAAAGGACATCGTGGACAAGGCCAAGGCCGAAGGTGATGGTGAACTATTACAACCTGGAGACAACCGAAAGAAGCCCTGACAATGGGCTTGTTTAATGCCAATGATCCGCGACCTGTTGGTTTAATTTGAGATGGCGTATGCTACAGATATGACAAGGGCATCGGGTGTTTCCAGAAACAGGGACTTCTTATTGCGATAATAAATGTGGTCTCCCACTGTCCTGAATGCTTTGTCGTACTTTACGTCAAAACTAAACCTACCGAGATCATATCCTACACAACCGCTGAATCCGTAGCTTATTCCCCGGAGGTTCTGTTTGTAGCTTTCAAGGGTTTCAAGTTCAGAATTATGACCTGCCAGGATGTGCATAGCTGGTCCCACCCCGATTCGGAAGCCATTGGAAATCAGACCTCCCATGACCTGCAGGTCCACGTAGGTAAATTTTTCTTCCATCGTTTTGATATCTCTCCAGTCAGAAACATAAGATAAAACGTCAAACTTCATACCGTACCTGCTGACAAGGGCATTTCCTTCTGCATAAAGCCAGCCGAATCTTTTCTGTCCCCATACCCCTGCTGAAAATTGGGGACTTGAGCCAGCCAGGGTTACCTGGTGGATTGCCTGATCCTTATCGTTGCCTACATATGTGTTTTCAGGATGGGTCAGAATCGCTCCGCCGAGGATTTTTATTCCGTATCTTGAAGCATAGTTTTCTCTGGCTTTCTTAGAATATTGAGACGTGGCCAGAAATGGTATCGTGAGGAGTAATGCGAGGGAAATAAATAATTTCATGACTGTTTTCCGCTTTTAATTTTAATATTTATCAAATTTACACTTCATATTCCAACTTAACGCAATAAATTCAACTTTATTTTTATGTTAACTTATTGTAAACAAATATTTGGAATATTTTTAATTTAAAAAGAGTTTTGAACGCAATAAAATTCTGTTTTAAGACAGATTTATGGTGGTAATGTCACATTAAATTTTGCAAAATTGTACAGAATTGTAAGATACAAGACATTTTTCCGGGAAATACGGGTCACAATGTCACTTTCCATATTGTTGTCCGGACTTGTAACCGATTCCCTCAGGTCACAGACAGAAAAACCCACTGTTACTGATACTTTAGAAGAGGTGCTGCTGACTGACCTGAGATACCGCCGACCTCCTGCTTTGGCTTTTGCAAGGGATACAGTGAAATACTACGACAGGTTTCAGGACAACGGCAAAATGCTCTTTGACAGAGAACCAGGTTTGCTGGCTATTAATGGCGAAAACTTTGCACAGGACATACGTATATCTGTCAGAGGGTATGGCAGCAGGTCGGCATTTGGTATCAGGGGGCTGAGGATGTACCTGGACGGCATACCTCTGACATCGCCGGATGGTACCACCCAGATCGATGAGTTGAGCCTCTTTGACCTGGCATCCCTGGAAGTAGTCAGGTCCGGCTTGTCAGCACGGTTGGGAAATGCGGCAGGTGGAGCCCTGACATTAAAAACTTCTGACATCACAGCCGGAATGGAAGTCTCAGGCCGGCTCAATTCCTTTGGATCCCGGGATTTAGGAGCCAAATATGGTATTGAAAAAAATAATTTTAAAAGTATCCTTTCCATAAACCACCACATTTTTAAGAGCAAAAGAGAACATTCTGATGCCATAAGCACAACCTTGTTGTGGAAATCAAGGATTAACCTGACGGATAAGTGGCAGCTCGACGTACTTCAATCCGGCTATTACTCTCCTTTGGGGAATGACCCGGGAGCCTTAACGGACGAGGAGTTCAGAGCAGATCCATATGCTGCCAGCCAGCGTAATGTTATCTTTAAGGCCGGAGAATCCGTATCCGGGTTTGGCTCTGCAGTCAAATCTGCCTTGTCGCTTTCTGACAAGGTTTTGCTGCTATCAGGCATTTACCTTAAAAAAAGATATTTTGAAGGCAGAATTCCTGTTGTTACGGGAGGCACCATAGACCTTGATCGGTTATCAGGCGGCATTTGGAATACCCTCGAAATTAATGCCCATGACATGCTTACACTGACCGTCGGCCAAACAGCTGATTACCAGAATGATAATCGTACCCTAAACAAAAACAATAACGGAGTCCGGGGTGAGGTAACAGCCGATCAGAAGGAGCGGGTAATAAATTTTGGTTTTTTCCAGCAGGCACACCTTGCTTTGAAGAAGCTGTACATACAGCAGATGCTGAGATACGACGTTAACAGGTACCGACTTGACGATTATTTTCCGGCTGACGGCACTCAACATGGAAATCTTTTGTTTAATAACCTCAACGGGTCGCTTGGATTGGGTTGGGAACTTGCGGAGAATTGGGTGCTGTTTGCCCATCTGGGTACCAATTTTGAGATGCCTACCCTCAATGAACTGTCCAATAATCCGGAAGGGACCGGCGGTTTTAACCCAGGGTTGGCTCCCGAACAATCCATACAAGCAGAGGCTGGAATAAAGGCTGGCATCCTGACCGGAACTACCCTGAATTTGTCTTTTTTCAGAATCCTGGTGGACGACCAGATTACTGCCTACGAACTTAATGGGATTCCAGGCCGCACCTTTTACAGAAACGCAGGAAAAACACACCGTAACGGTTTGGAATGGGAGGTTCGGTCTTTGCTGCGGAAAGATTTGACTATCAGACTTAACGGTTTTTTGTATGATTTTACCTTCAGTGAATACAAAAACGGATCCAATGACTATGCTGGGAATAAGCAACCGCTGGTGCCCGGGTATAAGTTGTACGGCAGCCTGGAATGGCAGATCTCCTCTAAGTGGCAAGCCATGATGGCAATAACCCGCCAGGCACGTATGTATCTCGACGATGCCAATCAGGTGCAGACACCGGCCCAGACCCTCATCAATCTGGGGACTCAAATCAAAGCCGGATTCTGCTGGTCCATGGGTCTCACAGCCAACAATGTTTTTAGCTTGTTTGAATATTCAAATCTCAGACAAAATGCAGCCGCTGGCAGGTATTTTGAGGCAGCTTCCCCATTTCATATGGCTGTCTTTTTCAGGTATAAAAAATTAAATTGACCAGATTTTAAAAATAACAGGCCTTTATAAACCATTATTAACAGCCTCTTTACAAATATTAGTTTGTTATTATTTGAACACAAATTCCCAAAAAACTATTTTTGCAGTCATTAAACACTTAAATACGAAGGTATGAGTCTGATTGAACTGATGGGTTACATAGGCATTGCTGCCTTGCTTGCCACCCTTGTGATGACATATGTCTTTAAGGTCCACAAGTCCTGGCTGATGACTTTCCTCCAGAATTTTACAGGAATCCTGTTTCTGTTTTCCGGATGGGTAAAAGTAGTGGACCCTCTTGGCACTGCCTTTAAAATGCAGGATTATTTTGCAGAATTCTACGCTACTTTTGCTGAAACCCGGTTTGGTTTTCTTGCCCCTGTATTTCCGTTTTTATCCAGTTATTCGGGCACATTTGCTGTCGCCATGATTATTTTTGAGATCGTGCTCGGCATTATGCTGATCATTGGCTACAAGCCCAGACTTACCGCTTTGCTCTTTCTGGTATTGATACTATTGTTTACAGTACTGACCGGATTTACTTTTCTGACAGGTTATGTACCCATGGATGCCAATTTCTTTGACTTTTCTGCCTGGGGCGAATATAAGGCTACCAACATGAGGGTCACGGACTGCGGTTGTTTTGGTGATTTTATAAAACTTGAACCAAGGACATCCTTTTACAAGGACATTTTCCTGCTTATTCCTGGCTTCTACTTCCTCTGGAGATGGAAGGATATGCATCAGTTGGTGACAGCAAGGACAGGATTGGCGATCGTATTAGGGTCGCTGGTTCTATTGCTAGGGTACTCAGTATATTACACAATTATGGACGAACCACAGATCGATTTCAGGCCTTTCCGTAACGGAGCTAATATTGCTGCCATTAAAAAAACCGAAAGGGATGCAGCTAATGCAGTCCAGGTTTTGGCCATGAAGATGAAAAACAAAACGACCGGTGAGATCAAGCAATTTGCCTATGCTGATTATCTCAAAAATCTGGACAAGATTACGCAGGAATACGAAACCATCGAACAAATCAAAACAGAACCAGCCATCAAAGAGACCAAGATCAGTCACTTTGATATCACTGATTTTGAGGGGAATGAAAAGACGGATGTATACCTTGCCAACCCAAAAGCCCAGCTGATGATACCTGTCTATCATGCCGAATATACAGCCATACCTGTCAATAAAACCGTTAAAGACTCAGTTTTTATTTATGATACAATCAGGATTGCCGGTAAGGACAGCATGAACATCGTTAAGACATTCAAAGAAGTGAGCGAAAAGGAGGTGGTAGACTACAATATCAGGTGGAACAAAGAATTTTTAAGACAATTTAATGATGTGATACGGCCCCTTGTCGAAGCTGCAGCCAACGACGGTGTCGGGACCGGCGTGGTCATCAGCGGCATCGACCAGGAAAAAGCAGATCTGTTGGCTAAGGAAACAGGCCTGAAAGCGGAGTTTCATACAGCCGACGAAAAGCTCCTGAAAACAATAATGAGGTCCAATCCCGGAATTATTCTCTGGAAAAACGGTGTATTGCTTCAGAAGTGGCATTATAAAAAAGTGCCCTCATGGTCTGAAATAAAGAATAATTTGCTGAACTAAAACTCTAAAAGTTTGATTATAATGTTTTTGGGTGTCCAAAGCAGAATGAGGTTGTTTTTTGATCAGAGAACATAACAGAAATCAATAATTTAAAAAAATTTAATATATATTTGCGGAGTTTTCAGTGAGGAAGACTAGTTTTCTTAAATTAAAAGTAATTGTAGAATGTTAAGCAGAAGAAATGTCAGGGTCAAGGTGATGCAGGTACTTTATACCCAAAGCAGGGATGAGACCCTTGACAGGGAATCTACGATCCGGGAGTACTGGAAAAAAATTGAAGAAAGTTTTAACCTGTTGCTATTTTCGCTCTATGTATTGATAGAGGTCACCAGAACAGCCATGGAGGACCTGGACAAAAGAAAGTCCAAGCACCTGCCCACTGAATTGGATAAAAAGTTTACCCCCAAGTTATGGACAAACTCCATGATACAGGCACTGGCCACAAACAAATTGCTCAACAGGAAATTTGAAAAACTTGAATTTGCCGGCATTGTGGACAAGGACCACTTTCGTAACATTTACTATGAATTTCTGAAGGAAGAGCCCTATCAGCAATTTATCCTCAATGAGACGAGCCACGACGAAAATCTGGAAATGCTTCTTGAGTTGTTCAGATTCTGCCGTAAAAGTGAGTTGTTTAATGAGATTATTGAAGATCATTTTGCCAATTGGGAAGATGACAAGTCCATCATAATAGGTACGATCAAAAAGGTGCTGAAGGAAGTGCCTAATGACCGGCCCGACTATATCAATGAGCATTACCCGGCCAGAGACACGACCGAAGAGTATGGCGAATTCCTGCTGAAGAGAACTTTAGATGAGGACAATTTGTTATTAGGTCATATAGAGCCTATTCTGCAAAACTGGGATGCCGAAAGAGTGGCGGTTTTGGACATGATAATGCTGAAAATGGCTTTATGTGAGTTTATGTACTGTCCCACCATCCCGACGAAAGTTACACTCAATGAGTATGTCGAATTAGCAAAAACTTACAGCACTTCCAAGAGCAAAGAGTTCATTAATGGAATTTTGGACAGATTATTGCAGGAGTTAATTTCGAAGGGAAAAGTAGTAAAGGAGGGCAGAGGTCTGATCGACGAATAATTTTATAACTTAATAAACCCAAAACATATGTTCAACACCAATTCCCCCAGATTTGTGTCGCTGTTGGCCGGTTTGATTTTATGTACTGCGGCGGTGGCCCAGGACAACAAGGAAACAGTGATTTTGTATAATACCCGGCCTGTCAGGGCAGAAATTACTCCATCAGGAGAAGTAATTAGGGTAATCAGTGAGGAGCCTGATTTTCTTAAAGGCTTTACACTCAAGATTCCGGATTATGCACAGCATGTGGCGGTCGCTTCAGCCATTAAAGAGACGGAATCGGTAAAAATACCTTCCAGCCAGGCTTACAGTATCGAATCAGGCGACAATATCCTTGTGCCTTTTGATCCGGGATTTGCCACATTGTCTGATAAGGCAATTTCAAAGCTTGACCAGGCCATCAAAATTCTTAACCAGGACAGACAGGCTGTAGCCTTGATCAGGACATTCAGCATAGTGAATGATTCTCCGTTGCATAAGAACAGGCTAAACTCGGTATCGGCGTACTTCAGGATACGTGGAGTGGACTCTTCCAGATTTGTGTTCGAAAACCTTATCGGTGACAGAAATTTCGACGAGATTAACATCAGTTTTATCCGCTGATACCCTGGCGAAGGCTGTTGTTTCATTTTTTAGGATTTTCGATTGCCGGTTTGGTATTTAAGGATACCTTTCGGCCAATATAATATTTGATCATAGCAGGTTATGAAACCTTCAAGGAAAAAGCCTCCTTTTCCGGTTTCTGCTGAGTTGCAGAAATATCTCGCCCTGTATGGCAGGCTGACAAAGTTGCCGCTGCAATACGAGGATATGACAAGATATGCAGCTGCGATACCCCTTATCAACAGCCGTGGCGAAGACACCTTATGGGAAACGGTCTTTTACTCAGAGTACGACAAGAGCCTCATCTTTGATTCCTTATGCCGGATTTATGCATTGCTCAAGACCGACGGCGACCTTGAGGTGATCAATCATCTTACAGTCAGCAGGATTGATTTTTGTGTTTTTGGCAATACACGGCCATTCAGGGTGCGGATTATCAACAGGTTAAATGACAATTACGACCACTTTTATATCAAACAGGTGGATGCTTCACGCATCTACGGCCTCGAATTGGAGGAACTACTCTCACCCAATAATCTTAGCTATCTGGTGGATGGTCAGACACTTATTGAAGAGCATATAGCGGGGATTCCTGGGGATGAGTTCATCAAGAACGACTTACCTTCTGACCCTTTCAACCAAATCAGGATTGCCAAGGAATTCACTAAGTTTAATGAGAGATGCTTTATACAGCTGCTGGGAGATATGAGGTCATACAATTATGTAATCAGCGTCACTCCAGATATAGAAGGATACCAGTACAGGATACGTGCCATAGATTTTGACCAGCAATCCTATGAAGGACGCAAGCAGTTTTATCTGCCACAGTTCTTTAAGGAAAACAATGGCATACTCAAACTCGGATTCAGGCATCTTACACCTGATTCTGTCAGACAATACCGCCTCGAGGAGAGGTCGCTGATAGCCAGGCGGGCCAAGGTCACGGAACAAAGATTGAACAGCCTGCTTGAGGTGATGAAAAAAGATAATATATCAACGGAATCCAAAATCCGGGAACTCAGGGGTGACCTTGCTGAGCACCACAGCAATGCCATGTTTTACCAGTGTGAAACGATGGGTGAAATTGTATCTCTTCAGATCAGGCTTCTGGGACTGAAAGAATTAAGCATGAAGATCGAATAATGATTACGACATTTCTATGCTTTCAGCCAGGTATTCAGGCAGTCCATTAACTACAATCTCAATCCCTGTATTAAAAGCCGACAATCCGGCTGTCACCTGAAACTGACCAAATTTTAAAGAATCAATAATCACCTTATCCACCTTGGGCGTTACTTTGATCAAGCCGTCAAACAGGGTGCTCTCCGGGATTTTTTCCAGGTAAGGACGTGTAAGTGATTCCAGTTGCAGGGGGATTATTTCACGGATTTTGGAGCTAATGACATTTTCGATGATGGGGGATGAAAGCTTGTATAAAAAATTGTCAGCATTGACATCAATTGCCATTTCATCAAGAAACAACTCCTGACTTTCGTGTTCGATACGAGGAAGGCAGGTGATGGTGAGTGTACCCCTTATGGGTTCTTCCAGCCTGATTTTGATCTCCAATCTGGAGGTAAAACGGACAGATGCTTCCGAAACTTCAAATTTCTTTCCGCCGATTTCACGGTCCTGTAGGACTGTTTTTATTGTTTTTGCCAGGCCCTCGTAGCTCAGGCTGACTTCGGCTTGCTGATGGCCTTCCGAAAGGGGGCCTTCCACCCAGGCAAATGTTGGATTTGAATCAGGAACAGCCGCCAACACCTTGTCTGAGACCAGGGCCGAAAGGTGCAGCACCAGAGGCAGGGTGATAAAGCCACCGGTTTCTGAGAGGTATCCGGAGGAGATTCCATTCAGGGTAGCGTTGAGAAAAATGTCAGGCTTCCTGTTTATCAGTTTGTTGGTGGCATGCTGTAAGATCTGTTTTTCAACAGTATCCCTGAGCCGGAGTTTTTCTGTGATTATTGCATCCAGTTTATCAAGAATGTTTTCCTTGTAGTATCTGATCAGGCAATTGGACAGGCTTTCAACAGGAAAATTTAGTTCGCCAATCTGGATGGCAGGTGCTTCGATCCACTCATGGCCGGTTAGTGTGGTTTCAGCAGACATCTGCATGTCAGGGGTGATGGTGATTACTGATTCGAGTCTTAGCCTGATGCCGCCGTGTCCCTCTACAGAAAACAAGCCTGCGGGTTTTATGAAGCTAAACCTGACCACTGTATCTATGAATACCGAACGTCCGGATGCTGACACTTTTAATGGTTCATCGCCTGAGGGCAGCAAGGTAAACTGGATACCGTCGGCTGTAAATTGCTTATTGGTCTGTTGGCTGTACATGAGGCCCAACCACCGGTTTATTCCGGTCTTTGACACTCTGACAGTCACATTCAAGTTGTTTTCTGGCATCTTAGAATTGATTCAGTTTTATTGATTTGCAACTACAAATGTATGAATAAAGTTTTTAATACAATAAAAACGTGGTGTTAAAATATCTTCGGCCTGGGTGGATGATATTCCTGCTTATCTGAGTGAAGGATAGGAGCGGGCATCCTGACCGAAGTGTCAGGATAAAGCGGATAGCCTGACCCTGACGCTCCGACATGCCTGTTATTCGAGCCGGGACATAAGGAGTTAATTCTCTCCGTAGCGTCAGGGGCACTCCCAAAAAAGATTATTTCACTAATGGTGTTTCGGGAGCAGACAGCACCTATTGTTTGGGGAAATTGTCAATTAACTTTATCTTTAGGCTGTAAACAGATAATGTCCAGATATGAGCATAAATAATTACACAAGCAGTAAGACCTATTTCGGGTGTACTTTTTTGCTAACAGTGATTTTGATCTTCATCGGCCAGGGGTATGCAGAGGCTCAGAAATCAAGGATGATGCCTGACACCAGTCTTTACGGGTCGGTTAAATGGAGGCATCTCGGGCCATTCAGAGGCGGCAGGTCATGTGCGGTCACCGGCGTGTCCGGCAAGCCCAATCTTTTTTATTTTGGTGCCACAGGCGGAGGGGTATGGAAGACCGAAAACGGAGGAAGAACCTGGGCCAATATCTCGGATGGCTATTTTGGGGGCTCGGTAGGCAGCATAGCTGTGGCTCCTTCGGACCAGAATGTAATTTATGTGGGTTGTGGCGAAAAGACCGTGAGGGGCAATGTATCTTATGGTGACGGGGTGTGGAAAAGCGAAGATGCCGGCGAAACCTGGGTGTCGTGTGGCCTCAAAAACTCAAGGCATGTCACCCGGATTCGCATCCATCCTGATAATCCGGATATCGTCTATGCGGCTGTATTGGGAGATCTTTTTAAAGACTCTCCGGAACGGGGAGTGTACAAAAGTACAGACGGGGGCAAGACCTGGAAGAAGACACTTTTTGCCTCGGTTTCTGCAGGGGCCATGGACCTTTGCATGGATCCTGTCAATCACCGCATCCTGTACGCCACCACCTGGAATGTAAGGCGTACTCCTTATAGTCTGTCAAGTGGTGGTGAGGGCTCTGCCCTGTGGAAAAGTACAGACGGGGGCGAAACGTGGAAAAACATATCATCGTCTGAGGGTCTGCCCACCGGCACCTGGGGTATCGCCGGGGTGGCTGTGGGTCACAACAACAATCAAATAGTTTATGCCATCATAGAGAATGAAAAGGGAGGTGTCTTCAGGTCTGATGACGGAGGTAAAACCTGGCGAAAACAGAACGATGACAGAGCTCTCAGACAGCGTGCCTGGTACTATACCATAATAAATACGGATACAAAGGATGACAATGTAGTGTATGTGATGAATGTCAGCTACCATAAATCGACAGACGGTGGCAAGACATTTAAGGGTTACAACGCACTTCACGGGGACCACCACGACCTGTGGGTGGCACCGGAGGACTCACGCAGGATGATCATAGCCGATGACGGCGGTGCTCAGGTGACCTATGACGGAGGGGAGACCTGGAGCACTTACCACAATCAGCCTACGGCCCAGTTTTACCGTGTGGTCACGGACAATCACTTTCCATACCGCATTTATGTGGCACAGCAGGACAACAGTACTCTCAGGATCGCACACCGCACTACCGGCAGCCACATCTCGGAGGATGACTGGGAGGAGACCGCCGGCGGGGAGTCTGCCCATATAGCCGTGGACCCCAAAGATGCTGACATCGTGTATGGCGGTAGTTACGGCGGCTTTCTGACGCGACACAACCACAGGACCAAATCGGTGAGAGGTATCAATGTGTGGCCGGATAATCCCATGGGACACGGAGCAGAGGGATTTAAATACCGGTTTCAGTGGAATTTTCCCATATTTTTTTCCA
Source organism: Bacteroidota bacterium (assembly GCA_019136675.1). Lineage (GTDB taxonomy): Bacteria > Bacteroidota > Bacteroidia > Chitinophagales > Saprospiraceae > OLB9. The sequence continues at coordinate 2,660 of JAGVTV010000252.1, read as the reverse complement.
GACATAACCCAAACAGATTGTATGCTGCTTCCAATCACCTGCACGTGACTGAGGACCAGGGTCAGACCTGGAAACTGGTAAGTCCGGACCTGACCCGAAATGAAAAGGAAAAGCTGGGACCATCGGGAGGGCCTATTACCAAGGACAATACAGGTGTGGAATATTATGCAACTATCTTTGCTGTCAACGAGTCTCCGCTGAAACAAGGTCTTATCTGGGCCGCCACCGACGACGGACGCATCCACCTAACGCAGGATGGGGGGACAAACTGGTCCGAGGTGACCTCTCCGCAGATGCCCCGGTATCTTATGTTTAACTCTGTGGAACCAAGCAGGCACAATCCGGCTGTCTGCTATGTAGCTGGTACGATGTACAAATCCGGTGATTACCTGCCATATCTGTACAAGACCTCGGATTACGGTAAGACCTGGAAAAAGATCGTAAAGGGCATACCTGATGAATATTTTACAAGGGTGGTGAGGGAAGATGAGTTTGTGCAGGGGTTGCTTTATGCGGGTACGGAAAAAGGTATGTTTATTTCGTTTGATGATGGCGAAAACTGGTTATCCATGCAGAAAAATCTGCCGATTGTCCCGGTGACCGACCTGGCTGTAAAAGGCAACAACCTCATAGCAGCCACTCAGGGCAGGAGCCTGTGGATGATTGATGACCTTACTGTGATCCATCAGGCCATTAAAATGGAAGGGCATTCCGGTCCGGTTTTGTTTACCCCGGAAAATGCCTTCAGGATAGGAGGTAACCAGGGCGGAACTTCTCTGCTTGAGGGGACCAATCATCCCGGCGGGGTGGTATGTCACTTCTATCTCCCGGAATACGACAGCAAAAAAGATACGGTTTCACTGACTTTCCTGACTGCCAGTGGTGATACCATACGTACCTACAGCAATGCAGCCAGGGAGGATGAAAACAAACTTAAGCCTAATAAAGGTGGCAATGTGTTCAGCTGGTCGATGCACTATCCGGCAGCAAAAAAGTTTGACGGGATGGTCCTCTGGTGGGCTTCACTACAGGGGGCTGTAGCCAAAACAGGTGCCTATAAAGTGGCACTGAATGTAAATGGAAAATCACAAACTAAAGAATTCAGGATAGTCAAAGCTCCTGATTCGGAAGGCACAGACAAGGATATTGAGAGTCAGTTTGAATTTATAAAATCTGTCAATGACAAGGTATCCGAAGCCCATCAGGCCATCACCGATATACGCTCTATGAGGTCGCAGGTCAAGGATTATGCTGCCCGGACGGGTGACAAGGAGGTGACTGCTATGGCCGAAAAAATGGATTCGGTAGCCACAGCAGTGGAGCAAAGCCTCTATCAAACAAAAAATAAAAGCAACCAGGATCCTCTGAATTTTCCGATCAGGCTGACCAATAAACTGGCACACCTGAATTCTTTGGCTGGCATGGGGGTCAATGATTTCCCGCCTACCGCCTCTATGATAGAAGTCAGGAACCAACTCACTGAACTCATAGATGCTGAGCTGGCAAAATGGCAGAACGTAAAGACTGCCATGCTTTCAGAATTTAATCAGCTGGTCAAACGCAAGGCACTGGATGTGATTATTTTGGATAAGAAATAGAAACCTCCGGTTTTATGGCCGACATATGAACGTAAAATCAATGTTGTAAATTCAAAAGTGCAAATTTTAAAAAAAAAAGGACAATCACCTAACCTCTCTTATTTTGTATCCAATCCATCACTCTATGCATGGTTTCTACAGAATTGCCCATGGCAGAGAGTAGCTCCTTATCGGTGTAGTGGTTTATTTGAGTACCGTTGATGGTAGAGTTTTCAACTTTTTCGATATTGAAGGCGGCTCCATTATTCTCTTGTAAAATTGATGCAATGGGAATGGAAAAATAGTCCGCAATCTTTTGTAGCTTTGTGATGCTGATGTCTATTTTGCCATTTTCTAATTGTGAATAGGCAGCTTTGGACATCTCTAGTTCTTGAGCTACAATTTCAGCTTTGTACCCTTTCTCACTTCTAAGGGCTTTGATCCGAGAGGCAACTTTTGCATTAATATCCATAATTATTTTATTAAAAATGCGACCATAGTAACATAAACAAAGTTATAATATTCTGCAAACCATCAAAGTGACAAATTTTATGACGGCACATTAACTTTTGTTTTGTATTTCAAAACATTGTTTTGTATTTCAAAACAAAGGTAGTGAAATTCAGAAATCTTTTTTATTTTATTTATCATATTTTGTTTGCAAATGCCGTTTCTTTGGAGTGCTATGATGCGGACGTCAGCATTATGGAAGGTGGTTTTACCATGTTTCCACCGATCTCACAGCCGGCGGGGTGTAAGAACATAAAAAATCTGGCGGGATATTTACCCTTACCCGGCTGAACTACGAGTGTAGGGAAGGGGATGGAAAAAAGAGGGGGAAATTTATTAATATTTTTAGTTATGTTAAGTTTACAACAGTTTGAATGTAAAATAATTGAACATGTAAAATTGAAGTCTTTGAGAGGAGGTGCTGATGTTGGAACTAGCTGGAAATCTTCAGATGGTAGATCCGGAAGTGATAGTGTAAATACACAGACATGCTTAACTTCATTTTCAGATGGGGCAACACAACAAAGCGATCCTAATGCTTGTAAATTGTAAAGGATAGTTTCCATTAATTTA
>JAGVTV010000053.1 GCA_019136675.1 Bacteroidota bacterium | reverse complement strand
GACTGTTGCATTAAAAGAAAAGCTCTCAAAAAGTTGAGGGCTTTTCTTTTTCACTTTCGGTCACACCTATCCGGAAACTACAAATTACCAGACACGAAGTATATTGTGTTCCAAATCAAAATATAACCCTAAATTTGTCCAGGCATTAAAAATTGACCTTTCAGTGGGTATCAGATATCTTTTCATTATCATTTTGAGTCTATTTTTGTTTCAGAAGTCTGCCACAGGCCAGCTAAATAAGGACAGTACCTACAATTATCAGGACCTCAACCGGATCCTGGAGCTTGCAAGAAGTAACAATGACCAGAAAACACTTGCCGAGACGTACGTCAGGCTGGCAGATTATGAAGGAGATGTGCTGGGTGCCTATGATAAGTCCATAGAGTATTACCGTCGGGCCCTTGAATATTTTAAGGTTAACAGGGATACATCAGGAATAAATGAGACCAATCACTCCCTGGCCCGGAGATATACAGATGCCGGTTTTCATAATGATGCCATCGCCCTGCTGCAGGCACTCGCCAGTATCTACCACAAATCAAATAACAACCGCCGGCTGGCCCATGTATATTACGACCTCAACAGAGCGTACAAAGCAAGGGGCGAAACCGAAAACTCCCTCCAGTATCTGGCCAGGGCAGAAGAGATAAACAAAGTACTGCTCGATACAGGATTAATGACAAAAATATTTTTTGACAAGATCCAGGCTTATGAATCTGTTTACGAAACCGACAGTGCCCTGGTCACAGCCTTCAGAGCATTTAACGTGAGCGTAAAGAAGGGTGACAATGAAGTTATCGCCAGGAGCCTGTACTATATAGGACAGATCAACAGAAAAAAAAACGACACCGGAAGAGCCATAAAGTACCTGACAAAAAGTGAAGACCTCCTGCCTAATCAACCCTACAGCGAGCTCAGAAAACTGGTGTATCGCGAACTGGCAGACGCCTATTTCCAAAGCGGGCAACATGTCCAGGCTTATGGCTACCTGTCAAAATATGCCACCCTCAATGACAGTATCCTGAATAAAAACCGTCTCGCCTCATTTACAAATCTGGCTCTAAAGTATGGGTCACAGGACAAACAGTCCAGCATCGAACTATTGCGTATAGAAAAACAATATGCAGAACAACGCAATAAGGCACAGAGACGGACCTTGTATATTCTGGCAGCGGGCCTTTTTTTGTTGACTTGCTCCATTTATTTTATTGTAAAATACTATAACCAGAAAATCAGCACGGCCAAGATTATAACGGAGCAGAAAGAAGAGATCAACCAACAAAAAATCAGGGAACTTGAAGACAATATGAAAATGAGCAGCATGAGATTTGTAATCGAAGGCCAGGAAATAGAGAGAGAGAGGATTGCAAAGGACCTTCATGACAGCCTCGGCGGTCTGTTGAGTACTATCAAGTTGCAGTTTGACCAGGTGAGGAGCAGGAATTCTACTCTCTCAGAGATGAAGGAGTACAACAAGGCAGTTAAACTTCTTGACAGTGCAGTGGATGAAGTGAGGGATATTTCCAGAAACCTGCAGCCCGGCTCCCTTCAAAACTTTGGGCTGGTCTCGGCCATCAAGGACCTGGTAAACAGGTTTGAAGGAGAAGGTTACCCTGAGATAGACTTCCAGTATTACGATATTCCTGAAAAAATGGACCGTATGATCTCAATGTCGGTCTACCGTATAATTCAGGAACTGCTCACTAACAGCCTTAAACATGCACATGCCCACGAGATTCTCATCCAAATCAATACGGAAGAAGACGAACTCGTCATACAATATGAGGATGATGGGGTAGGGTTTGACCAAAGTCAGCTGGCCAGGAGGGGCATGGGACTTGAAAATATAAGGTCTCGGGTAAATTACCTGCATGGAAATATAGTTATGGATTCAAAAAAGGAAGTTGGAACCTCTGTCCTGATAAGGGTAAAGTATGCCTGAAATCTGCCATCCGTCTTTTTTATTGCCCAGCCCGCTGGTGCCAGTGGATCTTTCAGAAAAAGCAGGTGCGGCAATCAGGCTTTTTGTCAAACGTGATGATATGATTCATCCCTGGCTGTCAGGCAATAAATACAGGAAACTTAAGTACAATATCGAACATGCTAAAAAAATTGGAGCAACCACTCTGGTTACTTTCGGCGGCTCGTTTTCCAATCACCTCTATGCTGTTGCAGGGGCTAGTGCGATGTATGGATTTGACAGTATTGGCCTCGTCAGAGGCGAACCAGACGACAAAAATCCAACCCTTAGGTTTTGCAGGGAAAGAGGTATGGAACTTTATTTCCTGTCCCGCGAGGAATACAGGCTAAAGGAAGGTTCTCCGTTTGTCAGGGATCTGCTCAGCAATATCGATGGAAGCCTTCTTTTGCCGGAAGGCGGAACCAATGCTGATGCATTGCCGGGATGCCGTGAAATCATAGAGGAGGTTCAGGAGCAATTGGGCTATAGCCCTGACTATTTGGTCTTATCGGCAGGCACAGGAGGTACTGCTGCCGGATTGCTTACTTACCCGCATCTAAAATCCCGGATAATCGTGTTACCTGCATTGCGGTCGGGTCACCTGGGTGATGAGATATCGGCTTTAACAGGTGGCCAAAACACACATCTGCTGACAGTCTGCAATGATTACCATTTTGGGGGATATGCCAAATACGACAGACTCTTGATGGATTTCATAAAGGATTTTAACAAGTTGACAGGAATTGACTTGGACCATGTTTATACGGCAAAGGCGATGTTCGGCTTACTGGACCTTGCCGGAAAAGGATTCTTTGATCCGGGCAGTACAGTGGTTTTTATACATACCGGTGGTTTGCAGGGACTTGCTGGTCTGGAGTATATGTTACAAAAGAAAAAGGGATAATTTCCCTGAGGAAACCATCCCTTTAATATCAATTTTCACCTAAATTATCGGTTGTCAGATACAGCCAATTTCTGGGTGTAATTCATTTTTCCTGTTCTGAAATTAACCAGATAGAGGCCTGGCTTGAAGCCGGTAATATCCAGATTATGGGTCTCGTCCGCCTCCTCTGACTTCATATCCTGGTTGAATAGAACCTTACCTGTTATATCCATAATGGTCAGGGTACCTTCGCCTCCTTTGCCAAAAGGCAATACAAGGGAAACTTCATTTGCAGCAGGATTTGGAAATACAAGAAACTCTCCGGTAACAGGGGTTACTTCTTCTATTTCACCGGATGCTGTTCTGAATGAGGAGCCGCTTATCTGGGCCAGAAGGTTGTAGCACTGAGACAAGCTAAATGCACCGTTGTATCCGTAAACTTTTACATAATATGTCGTCGCAGCTGTTGTAGTATTGTAAATAATCTGCTCATTGGCAGTTCCTGTATTTTCGGAAAGGCCTACCTGAGTGCTGCTCCTGTACAGTATCATGTCATAATCTGCAACCAGATTTGTCATGGTCACCTTTATATTCTT
>JAGVTV010000211.1 GCA_019136675.1 Bacteroidota bacterium | reverse complement strand
AATAATCATAAAACAAATATTTTAAAATGGTAAAATTTTCCAGAATCGTAGCAGGAGTGATCAGGTGGGGCAGCTGGGGATCTAAACTGTCAAAATCAAAAATGGCAAATATGATTTCCACTTGCTTTGAAAACGGAGTAACCACCTTTGATCTGGCTGATGTCTATGGAAATTACACTACAGAAAGAGAGTTTGGTGATGCCCTAATCCTTAGCGGAGTTTCTCGTGAGGATATTCAGATTATCAGCAAATGCGGCATTATTAAACCATGTGCAGAGAAACCGGGATTTAAAATTTCTCATTACAACACATCCAGGAGGCATATCATTGACTCTGTAGAGCAGTCACTTGAAAACCTCAACACAGATTACCTTGATGTCCTGATGATTAACAGGCCCAGTCCGATTATGGATTACCGTGAAATAGGGGCAGCGTTTCAGGAACTCAAGGAAGCAGGAAAGGTAAAGGAATTTGGGGTGGTCAATTTTTCACCGGACCAGATAAGAGCCATGAGGCGTTTTTATCCGATTATCGCCCATCAGTCCGACCTGTCTATGACACATCTTCAACCTATGTTTGACGGCACCATTGATACCTGTATAGCCAATGACATAGTGGCCATGTCCTGGTCTCCTCTGGGCGGAGATAAGATCTACACCCATACCAAAGCGGGCAAAAAACTGGAGGCAAAGCTTGAAAAGTATGCCGAGGGTTACGGCTGGACCGTATCAGAAATGGCCCTCCTGTTTTTACTACACCACCCGGCCGGTATATTACCTGTAATAAATTATGCCAAGGCGGACAAGATCCTGGAAACCATCGAACTGCTCGACGTGGAGATTAGCAACGAAGACTGGTTTGAGATTCTTATCATGCTTCAGGGCAAAGAACTTCCGTGATAAAGGGCAGGAAATAAATCATAATGTAAAGAGAGAGCTGCGTATTATACGCGGCTCTTTTTATTACCTTATAACCTTAACACTTTTTACAGCGGTGCCACTCCTGAAGGTCACGATAATCAGGCCATACCTGTCCTGCAACGCAGGGTTAAAGCCGTCGATTACCCGCACACCGTCGGCAGTTTTATAGTCAAATGCACACAACTCAGAGCCTGAAACATCATGCAGTGACACCCTGCCGTCTTTTTCAGCAGAAAAAACCAGGTTTTGACCGTTCCATCCCGCACTGATTACGGGCCCGCCGTCAGATGTTACGACTTCTGTCGAAAGTCCTGTTATGCTGAAATCCGCCACAATAGGCAGGTGATCTGATGCTGTCGGTATATCTCCTGCCTGCAATCCCGATGAGGCCAGTTGCTGGCTTGTCAGGTCAGGGCTCCAGAGGGCAAAAGAATTTTTAACGCTCAAGACAGACCCGGTGTACAGAAAAAAATCAAGCCTGCCTGCACTGTAAAGGCCCAGCTCATTGTACCAGGTAAATGCCGCAGAATTATTGGTTGTAACCGGCACGGCATCTTCCAGGGCAGAGTCGTCCCAGTCGGGTGTAAAATCCGGCCCGTAAGTGGCGTTATTTTGTATGTCACCCGTGATAAATGTCTGCAACTGCTGCCTGAGGCCTACGAGGTTCATATCACCCGAGATGACAATGGGAGTGTTTTGCGGTGTTTGAAAACTGGATATACCATACCTCACGCTTCTGACAAAAGACATGATGTTGTCCACCTCTTTCTGGCGGTCAGTCTCATTGTCGCAGCAAGGAAGATGGGCCATGATAAAGACCAGTTTTTTTGTACCAAGGTCTATTAGGAAAGCTCCGTTACCGTCCAGGGCCTTCTTGTCGAGAATGGGGTACCTGCTTATGATCCTGATATCGGGATTAACCTCGGCGTTATACCATTTTTTGCCGTTTGCCGAAGGCAGAAAAGTCTCAATAAGTGCTGCTGTCTGTGCAGATGTACGGTTGTATATCTCGCAAAATCCTATGATGTCGGGCTCCAGGGCCTTGAATATCCTGTTGAAGCTGGCTTGGGTGGAGGCCAGGAAGATATTGTCCTTGAGTACATTGTAAGACAATATCCTGAGGAGCTCCGGTGAAGTTTTTTTAATGGAGAAAGGTACAGGGTTAAACTTCCTGTTTTCATCAAAGCTGTAGGTATATCCTCCCGAAGCATCAGGAGCTTTATCGCCTGCGACATCCTCGTCTGACATCAGCAATCTGATTACGGGCCCCATTGTGATCTGGCCGGCATCCGATACAAACTGGCGAAGGATCCTGATCTCAAACCTGCTGCCGGTTACGGTAGGTGCTGTCACAAGCCTGATATCGTTGTGGAAGATTGAGTAAGTTCCGTTTGTTCTATAGACTTTTCCGCTCCTGGGTCCGAAATAATAAACCATATCCGCTCCAATGCCGGACTTAAATATACCCGTCGAGATATTGTTGTCAATGTCGATAAATATCGAAACACTGTTGTTTTCTTGCAGATTTATCTCTGTTGAGATGTCAAAATAGACATAAAGAAATCTTTCGTCATTGGACACTTTTACAGCGGTAAAATCAATTTTTCTCGATGGGTTGCCGTCACCGGCCTTGTCGGAAAAAGCAGATACGTTTCCGGCCCAATCGTCAAAACTGTCGTTGATAATGACCTGCTGCCCTGACAGTATATTGAGCCAGGCATATGCCAAAAAAATAATAACCCGTCTTTTTTTCAATTGAAATTCTGTAAGATGAAAAAATGTATCAACCAAAATGTAAAACTGTATGACAGGTACCCGGTAGATAAAAAGGTGCTTTGAAAAGACAAAATTAATGATTTTTAAAGAGAGTAAAATGAATCATACAAATTTATTATTTACTTTTATTGCCAATAATTGAATAATCTTAATCCAAATGAGAGGTTTGACCAGATTTTTTCCGGTTCTTATGTGGTCCGTTTCCATACTTTGTCCGGTATTGCTGAAGGCTCAGAACAGTGATGCTCCCAAAAATGTCAGCAACACATATTTTCTTAAAAACTGTACTCTTGTGTCACAGCCGGGAGTCATTAACAGGGGCCATAGTGTGATAATCCGGGACGGGCTTATAGCAGAGACAGGGCCAGGGGTCAGGCAACCATTTGATGCCCAGGTCATCTCCTGTGACTCGCTGTATGTTTATGCCGGGTTTATCGATCCTTATTCCAATACCGGAATCACCAAACCTGAAAACAAGGAGCGTCCCAAGGCAAAGGACCCGGGCAATCCACCCTCTGACGTAGCTGGCATAATGCCTGATTTAAATGCCGCCACACTTTTTAATCCGTCTGACAAGTCTGTAGAAGAAATGAGGTCTGCGGGCTTTGGCATATCCCACACACTACCTCACGGCCTGATGTTGCCGGGACAGAGCAGCATTTTTTTGCTTGGAGATGGTCCGGCAGACAGGATGCTTGTGAGGACGGCTTCGGCACAGAATTTCCAGTTTGAGGTCTCAAGGGGGGTATACCCTTCCACCATAATCGGGGTTATGGCAAAATTCAGGGACCTGTTCAAAAATGCTTCTCAAGGCCTTGCTTATGAAGAAAAATACAAAATCAACCCTGCCGGATTGCCCCGCCCTGACCAAAGCCGCGAAACAAAAGCCCTGTACCCTGTCGTGAGTAAAAGTGTTCCCCTGTACTTTTTGGCACAGCATACCAAGGACGTACACAGGGCCTTTGCCATGAAAGAAGAACTGGGATTTGACATGGTCCTGGCAGAAGTAAGGCAGGGATGGCACTATGCCGACAAAATCAAGGCTCAAAATATCACTACTCTCCTGTCTCTTAACATTCCGGAGCCAGAAAAAAAGGACAGTACGGCAAAAACAACAGATGTCAGCAAGGAGAAGGAAAGTTTTGAAAAAAAGAGGGAGGAATCCCGGCAAAATTACCTGACACAAGCATCCTTATTTGAAAAAAAGGGGATCAGGTTTGCCTTTTCGTATAAAAATGTAAAAACCGGCGACATACACAAAAACATCAGGACCCTGATAAAAAACGGACTTTCAGAATCATACGCCCTGGCAGCCCTGACTACCCATCCGGCGACCATCCTGGGTATTTCTTCCATGGCAGGCACTGTCGAAAAAGGCAAGATTGCCAATCTAGTCATCACGGATAAACCCATTTTTGACGAAAAGTCCAGAATAAAACACGTCTTTGTCGAAGGTAAAAAGTATGATATGGCCAGCCAGTCTAAAAAACCTGAAGTAACCAAAGAAAAGGCAGACCCTATATCCGGCACCTGGTCCTACACAGTAGAAACACCTGAGACGCCTCAGAAAGGGAAGATCATCATAAGCAAATCAGGAGAAATCTATAAAGTCACCGTAAAGGATGAGACCAACTCGGCGACCGATTATGAAGGAGTGGATGTTTCGGGCAAAGAAAAAAACAAGCTCTCATTTTACATCAATACGAGCCTTGACGGCAATGTGAAGGTAGATTTCAGCCTGAGTTTTGAAGATAAACTGTTTACCGGGTCGGTAAATGCAGGCCACCTGGGCAGCTATGAGATTAAAGGCGAAAAAGTAGCCAAACCTGAAAACTGATATAAAACAGATGAACAACATGATCAGAAATTCAAAAGCAAAAAACCTCCTGTTATTGATTTGTCTGCCTGCTCTGGCTGCGGCCCAGGACCTGCTGATAAAAAATGCCAGCGTACTCACCGTAACCAAAGGCAACTGTCAGAACTGCGATATCCTGGTCACAGGCGGCAAGATAGCTGAAGTAGGCAAAGGGCTGCGTCAGCCCGCCAATGTCAGGGTGATAGACGCCACAGGACTGTATGTGATGCCTGGTATCATCGATGCCCACTCGCACATAGGCATAGATGTGGTAAACGAAGGTACCAATCCCGTCACCGCAGAGGTCAATGTGGGAGATGCCCTCAATCCTCTGGATGTATCCATCTACCGGGCTCTGGCCGGAGGAGTCACCACATCACATGCCATGCATGGCTCTGCCAATGCCATCGGAGGCCAGTGTCAGACCATCAAGCACCGGTACGGCACCACCAATCCCGATGACCTGAAAATGGCAGGAGCTCCCCGCACTATTAAATTTGCCCTGGGCGAAAACCCTATCCGGACCCATGGCGAAAGCAACAAGATATGGCCTGCTACAAGAATGGGTGTCGAGCAGGTATTCAGAAATGCATTCAGTGAGGCCCGCATTTACATGAAAGAGTGGGAAGACCACAAGAAAGGCATCCGGAAATCACCACCGGCGTACAGCCTCAGGATGGAGACCCTGGCAGATATACTGAATGGAAAGATCCTGATTCATTGCCATTCATACCGGGCAGACGAGATCCTCATGCTCATGAATGTACTCAGGGATTTTGGAATAAATAAAGTATGTTTTCAGCATGTAAATGAAGGTTTTAAGGTAGCCCCCGAATTGGCGGCTTTTGGGGCCACAGCATCGGTATTTGCCGATTGGTGGGCGTATAAGTTCGAAGTTTATTACTCCACCGCTTATAATGCGGCTATCCTTACCAGAAACGGAGTGGTCACCTCCATCAACTCAGATTCGGGCGAGTTGATCCGTCACCTGTACCACGAAGCAGCCAAAACACAGCGTTATGGCGATCTCACCGATGAAGAAGCCCTGGCCCTGATTACCATAAACCCGGCGATACAACTCGGCATTGACAAGATGGTGGGCTCTGTGGAAAAAGGCAAAGATGCCGACCTGGCCATATTTAAAGGACACCCACTTTCCGTCTACGCCATACCCCAGATGACAATAGTGGACGGCATAGTAAGGTTTGACATAAAAAGTGATCCGGATGATGTGAGGGTGGATGTAAATCCGACAGAAAAATATTCCACTTATTTTGAGAGCCTGGAAGACCTGGACCATAATGCCTGCATGAGAGGCGTATCAGAATTACTGATGCAAGAGAGCCATGCTCAGTACCTGAGGTACCGATATTCCAAACAACACCAACACTGATTACCATGAACAACCTACGACCAAATATTCTAAGCATAAAAAAACTCACTTTCCTGGGTTTTTTACTGGCCATTACACCCCTTTATGCACAGCAGGTAAAAAAGGCCGAAAAGGCCGCCATCCTGCTCCGGAATGCCACACTGCATACCGTCTCACGAGGCACTGTGTCGGGAGACCTGCTCATCAGGGATGGGTTAATTGCCGATATTGGGACAAACCTTGCCATCCATTCGGGTACAGCTGTACTGGATTGTTCCGGCAAACATGTATATCCGGGATTCATTGATGGTGGCAGCAAAGTGGGCCTGGCAGAGATAGGCTCTATATCTGTGACCAATGACTTCAGTGAGCTGGGAGACTTTATTCCCCATATGAAAGCCCTGACTGCTGTAAATCCAAACTCAGTATCCATCCCCGTGACTAGAGTAAATGGAGTCACCACGGTATTTGCAAAACCCGAAGGAAGTACTTTCCCTGGCACAGGGGCATTGATTGACCTGTTCGGGTATACTCCTGACCAGATGAGCTGCGGTTCTGAGCGGGTAGTAATGCAGTTTCCATCCACTGGCCGAAGGGGCAGGTGGGACCGCCGAAGCGATGAAGACATCAAAAAGGAGACGGAAAAAGCACTAAAAAATATCGATCAGGTATACGAGTCAGCCATACAGTATGCCAGGATAGATTCTGCCGCAAAGGCTGACCGTCAGTCCTGGACTACCAATAACCCTCAGATGGAAGCACTGCTGCCTGTAATCAGGGGTCAACAGCCATTGTTTGTAGAGGCCAATTCGTATACAGATATCACCGCCTTGCTCGACTGGATATCCAATAAAAAGATAAAGGTGGTACTTACCGGAGCCTCCGAAGGCTGGAGGGTTGCCGACAGGATAGCCAGGGCAGGCATTCCGGTCATCACTGGTCCTGTACTTAGTGTGCCGCGTCGCGAAAACGATCGCTATGATGCCATGTACACCAATGCGGGCAAGATGGCCGGTGCAGGAGTAAAAGTAGCCATCCGCACCGACGAATCTGAAAATACACGCAATCTACCCTTTAATGCAGGATTTGCTGCGGCTTATGGCATGGGTACGGACGAAGCATTGCGAGCCATCACCCTGACACCAGCCGAAATCTTCGGGGTGCAGGAGAGATACGGCAGTCTCGACAAAGGAAAGGTGGCCAATCTGTTTGTAGCCACAGGTGACCCTTTTGAGATGAAAACAAGGATCGAAAAACTGTTCATCAGAGGCTGGGACATACCCCTGGAGAGCAGGCACACACTATTGTATGACGAATTTCTTGAAAGGACACCTGGCAATCAAAAGAAATGACAGGAAACAATCCGGAACATGGTATGGTTGCTTGTGATAAATTTTTCATGCAGTTTTCATCGTCTTCATCGAAAAGTGAGAGACAGAGTACAAAAAAATTGTTTAAATATTTTGTATCTTTGCAAGGATATTAAGCATCAAGAGCAACATAAGTTGCACCAGCCGAGCAGAAAAGCCACGGTGGTAAAATGATGCGGATTTTTAATCAAAAAAACATATAATCATGAAGGGTCAAACAGATTTACCCGGTAAGTTTTTACACCAGTTTTATTCAGAAAGTAAGGCAAGATTTGCAGAAGATTCTGTTGATCAACTTGTTAATACTTTTAACAGAGAGACTACCTGCAAAGGGTGGACTGGCACAAGAGGAGCTTTTTTAAGGGCTTTGATGGATACTTTTGAGGAAAAGGGCGTAAACATTAGTTCTGTATCCGATTATTTAAATGGCTATAAAAGCACAAGTTTTAAATATCCTGTTTTTTTGACAAAAGGCAAGGATGATAAGCCAATGCTAAAACAGATAATAGAGCCGGAAAAATAGCCGACGATTTTTGTATTCACATGTAAAAGACGGTTGGCTCTATGACGGTTTAGATGGTTAATTGACCATTCATCCTTTTCATCAAGTTGATCGTATTCTGATTGTCTTACACCTTGCGGCACTTGTTTTTAAACCATGCCCTGAGGTCGCCTTTCAGCAGGGGAGAGACTGTGGCATATACCCGGGCGTGATACTGGTTAATCCAACGGATCTCGTCTTTTGTCAGACGTGACTTGTCTATGAGGGCATGCTCAAACGGGTAGAGCGTTACGGTTTCAAACTCCAGGAAGCCCGGTATACCCGATGGGGTAGTTACCACCAGGTTTTCTATGCGAATGCCATACTCTCCCTCTTTGTAAAAGCCCGGCTCATTGCTGGTAAGCATACCTGCTGTATGTACTGTCTTGCCTCGTTCTGACAGGGCAGGGGTAAAACCCTGAGGCGGCTCATGCACATTGAGAAAGTAGCCCACCCCGTGACCCGTACCATGTCCGTAATTCATGCCTTCTGACCACAGAAACTGCCTGGCGAAGGTGTCCAGCTGCATGCCTGTGGTACCCTCAGGAAATCGTGCCAAAGTCAGAGCAATCATGCCCTTGAGTACTAAAGTATAGGATCGTTTATGCTCCTCAGTGGTATGGCCCAGGGTAAAGGTGCGTGTGATATCGGTGGTGCCGTCGGTATACTGTCCACCGGAATCCACCAGGAGGATACCTTCAGGATGTATGGTTTTGCATTTGCCTGCTTCAGGATGGTAGTGTATGATGGCACCGTTGTCTCGGTAGCCCACGATGGCAGAGAAGCTCTCACCTTGGTACAGCTTCTGATTGCTGCGGCATTGGGCGAGTTTTTGTACCACATCCACCTCTGTAGGAGTGCGGCCGTCGTGAAACTGCTGCTCCAGCCATTGGAAGGCATGTGCCAGTGCGGCACCGTCTTTTTTCATGGCATTACGTATGTGAGATATCTCGGTTTTGTTTTTGATTGCCTTGAGCGATTTGGGTATGGAGCCGCCACTGATGACTGTACCATTGATGGCTTCATAGACCGCCTGGCTGCAAATGGCAGGGTCCACCAGGATGGTCTCTTTTTCCTTCAGATTGTTGAGAAAAGAAATGAGGTCATCATACGCATGTATTTTGACCTTGTTTTTGTTAAAAACCGATTTAAGTTTGCTGCCGACACGCCCGGGTGAAACAAAAAAATGCGAGGCCTCCCTGCCTATCACGGCATAGCCTGTGACGACGGGATTGAAATCCACGTCTCTGCCGCGTATGTTAAATGTCCAGGCCAGGTCATCCAGTGCCGTGATAAGGTGGTAGTCTGCTCCCGCGGCAGTCATACCAGCCCTTACAGCGTCGAGCTTTTCAGAGACCTCCTTGCCTGTGTATTTTGTATCATGTATCTCTATTTCGGAATCAGAGACCAAAGGCCTGTTTTTCCATAATTCGGCCATGAGGTCAGAGCGGTGGTTGAGATTGATGTTATAGACTGAAAATGTTTTTTTTATGCTTTCGACCGCCGAACGGGAGAAAAGCAATCCGTTGATGCTTACCGTACTACCTGAGGGTAGATTTTCGGCAAGATAATCTACATATTGGGCACCAAACTGATTGACCATCTTGTGTAGTACAAAGGAAGTGCCTTTGAGTTCCATCTCCGCCTGAAGAAAATAACGCGAATCCGTCCATAACCCTGCATGGTCACTTGTCACTACCACCCAGCCCGCGGAGCCTGTAAACCCGGAGATCCAGATCCTTTCCTGCCAGCAGGCAGCGATGTATTCAGACTGGTGCGGGTCCCCGGTAGGAATGATGATGGCGTCCATGTTGTTTTTTTTCATTATGGCCCTCAGGGCAGACAGTTTCTGATCTACGGTCATGGCTACGAATTTGGCTTAAGAGTGTTGTAAATTGAGAATATTAGTATTAAATATTAAAATAAATTCACATATATATGATTAAACCATTATATTTGCCCCATAAACATACGATGATTTTCATAATTGGGTGAAACTCAGGTAAATTTTGTTTTGTTAAATATTGGCTAAATAATATTGGAAAGAATATGTTGAAGCAGAGTCTTAGTCAGAAAATGTTGCAGAAGTTGTCTCCACAACAGATACAACTTATGAAACTTTTGCAGATACCCACAGCCAGCCTCGAGGAGAGGATCAAGGAGGAATTGGAATCTAATCCCGCCCTGGATGAGGGCGATGATTATGACGATGTCTTTGATCTTGAAAAGGATGCTTACGGCAACGAATCGGAATCTGAAGAAAGAAACGAACCTGAATTTGAGTTTGACGATTACTTAAATGAATATCTTGACGACGATCCATCCAGTTACAAGCTTAAAAATGATGACTACGTAAACGAGGAGGAAAGGAGTATGCCGGTACCGGTCGAAAACACATTTCACGAAAGTCTGGAACGTCAACTGGGTATGTTAGATCTGGCTGACAAGGAAAACATCATAGCTACACAGATTATCGGGTCCATAGACGAAGACGGTTACCTCAGAAGGGAACCCTCAGCGATTGTGGATGACTTGCTTTTTTCGCAGAATATTGAAACAAACGTTGGCGAGGTCAATGCCATCGTAGCGAGGATCCAGAAATTTGACCCTCCCGGAATCTGTGCACGTACCTTGCAGGAAAGCCTCATGCTGCAACTCGAGGACAAACTCGAAAAAGAGCCTGAAAAACATGTGGAAGAAAGGCAGATAGCTCTCAGGATACTAAGGGACTTTTTTGAGGAATTTACTAAAAAACATTACGACAGGATGAAAAAGATGCTCAACCTGTCTGACAGTGAGCTCAAGGACGCCATTGACGAGATCGTCCGCCTCAATCCCAAACCGGCAAGCACTATCGAGGGCAACAGCATGGCCAGCCAGTACATTATCCCTGATTTTATCATTTACAACCGGGACGGAGAGCTCGAGCTTACGCTCAACAGCAAAAATGCCCCTGACCTTAGAATCAACGACCAGTATATGGAGATGCTTAAGGGCTACCGGGAGGCTGTTCAGGGCAGAAGAGCTACCAGGCCCGAGAAAGAAGCTGTTTTGTTTATCAAGCAAAAGATAGACTCAGCCAAGTGGTTTATTGATGCCATCAAGCAGAGGCAGGATACCCTTTACCGCACTATGTATGCCATCATGCAGTACCAGTATGAATATTTCACCACAGGTGACGAACGCCGGATAAAACCTATGATTCTCAAGGACCTGGCGGAGGTTACCGGACTGGACATATCCACGGTGAGCCGAGTGGCCAATTCCAAGTTTGTGCAGACCGAATTTGGTACCCGCAAGCTAAAAGACTTTTTTTCTGAGTCCATGCAAACTCAGGATGGAAGCGAGGTATCCACGCTGGAAATCAAAACCATCCTCAACGATGAAGTGTCCAGAGAGGACAAGACAAAGCCTTTGTCTGACGAGAGGCTCATGGAGATTCTTTCAGAAAGAGGCTATAACATAGCCAGACGTACCATAGCAAAATACAGGGAGCAGCTCAATATTCCCGTGGCCCGTCTAAGGAAAGAACTCAGGTAAATACAGCAATCGATCAGTTAAATCAGAATATTAAATATGAGACCAAAGGTTCTTGTGACGGGGGGTACCGGATACATAGGCAGCCACACCATACTGGACCTGCTGGAAAACGGTTGCGACGCCGTGTGTATAGACAGTTGCATCAACTCAGACACTTCATGCCTGAAGGCCATAAAGGAGTTGACAGGTACAGAGATACCGTTTTACAAGGCTGATCTTTGTGATCTCAAAGCTACAGAACAGGTATTCAGGGACCATCCCGATATCGCAGGCATCATCCATTTTGCGGCCCTCAAGGCCGTGGGAGAATCCGTGGAAAAACCCCTGCTTTATTTCAGAAACAATTTAGAATCACTGATCAATATCCTTGACCTCAGCCTCAGGTACGGGGTTAAGGCATTTATATTCAGCAGCAGCTGTACAGTATACGGAGATGTAACGCATAGCCCCGTAGACGAAAACACACCCTGGCAGGAAGCCGCCTCACCTTACGGACGCACCAAGCAGATCGGAGAGCAGATCATCACCGATACGCTCAGGCATACAGACATGAAAAGCATCCTGCTGAGGTATTTTAATCCGGCAGGAGCACATCCCAGCGGCAAAATGGGAGAATCACCGATCAATCCGCCCCAAAATCTGGTGCCGGTCATCACTGAGACCGCCATCGGCAAGAGGAAGTCCATGACAGTTTTTGGCACCGATTATCCTACACGTGACGGGAGCTGTATCCGGGACTACATCCATGTATGCGATCTGGCTCATGCCCACACACTGGCCCTTAAATACATATTTGAAGGAAGGCAGGACGAACAAACAGGCATATTTAACCTCGGCATAGGCAACGGGCTTACCGTCCTTGAGATCATAGAAGCCTTCCAGAGAGTGACCGGGGTCAGCCTCAGTTATATACTGGGAGACCGCAGACCGGGTGATGTCATGGCCATATATTCAGACCACACCAAGGCCGGGAGACTGCTGGGCTGGGAGCCAAAAATGACCATTGACGACATCGTCAGTACCGCATGGACATGGGAAAAAAACAGGTCAGCTGCCGGCAAAAGTTAAATTCATATTATAATTCTTCTCAATATATATAATATAAAATATCTTTGCACTGCTGTGAGGTATAAACCTTGCAGCCATTATCAACAGCAAATTGTCAGATCCTTGATAGCATATCTCAACGGCACCATAACACATAAGACGCCGGCATTTATCTACGTCGAATGCGGCGGAGTAGGGTATCACGTAAACATCAGCCTGAATACCTACGGAAAACTCGAAAACCTCGATAAGGTAAAGATCCTCACCTATATGAATGTAAGGGAAGACGACCAGTCGCTGTATGGTTTTTTTGACGATGACGAAAGGTCACTTTTTATTCTTCTTATATCCGTCAGCGGGGTGGGGGTCAATACCGCCAGGGTCATCCTGTCGTATATGTCACCGGATGAAGTAAGGACAGCCATCATGCATGACAATGCCTTTGCCCTGGGTAAGGTCAAGGGCATCGGCCCCAAGACGGCCCAGAGGATCATTATAGACCTCAAGGACAAGGTGATGAGGGAATCAGGGGCCGAAAAAGTGGTCCTCGTAGCCTCCGAAAGCAACCAGATCCGAAACGTCGCCGTAACGGCACTTGTCAACCTGGGCTTTCCAAAACCGGCCATGGACAAGCAGGTAAAGGCGGTCCTCGATAAAAATCCGGAGATAGAATCAGTAGAGGAACTCATCAAGCTTACGCTGAAGCAAATGAACTGAGACCAATGAAAAAAAATAAGTCTAAACATACCACCAGGGCATTAATTTTCGTTACACACTGATATTGTTGAAGGAAGCCCGTTACAAACAGTGCAGACCGGGCTAAATCAAAAGGTAATTATGACATTGAAGAAGTATATATTTTCAGGAGGAGTTTTACTGGCGGCTATGTTATCGGTTATGGCTGTGAGCAATGCCAAAAACCTTCCTGATCCATACCTGGAGGAGGGGTTACTGATATTTGCGGCTGTGGACACCATACCCCTGACAGACCGCAAAGGAGATTTTGTCACAGACAAGGGCTACAACCCCTTTGACATAACCTCCAAGGAAATCCAGCAAAAGATAGAATATGATCCCGTAACCGGAAACTACAACATCCTGGAAAAAATAGGGGACGAATATTACCGGACCCCCACCTATATGACCTTTGAAGAGTATATGGACTACAAGGCTAAAGAGCAGGAGAGGGATTATTTTAATACTCTTGCCGGCATCAAGTCCGATAAAAAATCGAGGTCGGGCCGCATAGACCCGATGGACAAGGTAGATCTGAAAAACAGCCTGATCGACAGACTATTCGGTGGCACGGAGGTAAACATTCAGCCGCAGGGTACCGTGGACCTCAGTGTAGGGTGGCTGTACAGCCGGAGAAATGACCCCAACCTGCCTATTCAGTCGCAAAGGCAGAGCCAGCCGGATTTTCCCACTCCGCTCATCAAGATGAATGTGGACGGTAAAATAGGCAAGAAACTAGACCTTGACTTCAACTACGACACACAGTCTACCTTTGATTTTGACAGGCAGATAAAACTGGCTTTTGACTCTGACGCATTTTCCGAAGATGATATCATCAAAAAAATAGAAGCGGGTAATGTAAGCCTTCCCTTACGGGGAAATCTCATACAGGGAGCACAAAGTCTGTTCGGGCTCAAGACAGAATTGAAATTCGGAAGGTTGAGACTCACAGGTCTCGCTTCACAACAAAGGTCGAGATCCTCCAATATCCAGGTACAAAACGGAGCCTCTGTACAGGAATTTATCATCACACCCAATGAGTACGATGAAAACAGGCACTTTTTTCTGTCGCACTACAACAGAAATACATACGAACGCAATCTATCCAACATACCTTACATAGGTACACCTCACCAGATCGCTCAGCTTGAGGTATGGGTGTCAGACGACCGGCCTGAATACCAGGAAAATTCAACCATGATCGCTGCAATCGCAGACCTGGGAGAGCCTGACCCTGCCAATTTTACCTCGGATCCGTTTTACAATCCCACCAATTGTACAGCCAAAGACGACACCGGCCTTTGCCTTCCCAGAAACGACGCCAATGCCCTGTACAGGAAAATTCTGGCGAGCAAGGACATTGTGGACATAGATGAGGTGGCACGGCAGCTCTCTTCACCGCAGTTTAGCCTTGAGCGTACCCGGGATTTTGAAGTGTTCAGGGGCAGAAGACTGTCTCCGTCAGAATATACCTATCACCCCAAACTCGGAACCCTTTCTATCAATTTCAGACTGAGGCCAAATCAGGTGCTCGGTGTAGGGTACAATTACTATTATACCTCCAACTGTGACACACTGTACCAGGTAGGCCAGTTGTCGGCATCCTCTATCCAACCCGCTAATCAAACCGATTCCACGAGGGTAGAGCCTCCCAAGGTGTTTTTTGTTAAATTGCTAAAGGCCACCAATCAGCGTACCACTTCACCGATGTGGGACCTGATGATGAAAAACGTATACAATCTCCGTACACAGCAGCTAAACCAGCAGGACTTTGAGTTTGATATATTTTATGAAGACGATTTTACCGATGGTACTCTGAAGAAGTTTCTGCCTGAAAAGGAGCTTGGCAAATTACCACTACTGCAGTTTTTCAACCTTGACCGACTTAACAGATTCGGAGACCCCCAACCCGACGGCTACTTTGATTACATCCAGGGCGTGACCGTCATAGAGAGAAGCGGAAGCATTGTATTTCCGGTGCTTGAGCCGTTTGGCAGCCATATAAACAAAGAAAACTTCAAGAATTATCTGGGAGTCCCGGACCTGAATATCACGGACTCTGTGCTTATCGCAAAGTACAGATATCAGGAACTTTACGACACATCCATAAGCATTGCCGCCCAAAACCTGGTCAAGAACAAGTTCAGAATGGTGGGCAAGGTCAAGTCTTCCGGCAACAACGGAGAGATAAATCTGGGTCCGTTTGTACCACAAGGCTCAGTCAGGGTATCTGCCGGGGGCAAACAGCTGGTAGAGGGTCAGGATTACGAGATTGATTATTCGCTCGGAAAACTCAGGATCATAAACGATGCCTTTCTGGCTCAGGGTACGCCCATTGATGTGAGGTTTGAGGACAATTCGCTCTTCAGCCTGCAGCAAAAGTATATGCTGGGACTCAGGGCAGAGTATGAATTCAGCAAAAAATCCAGCCTGGGAGCTACGTACATGAGGCTATGGGAAATACCTTTTACACGAAAGGTAAACATCGGCGATGATCCGATCAACAACCGGATTTTTGGGCTTGATTACAACTATAATGACGAAGCACCCTGGGTGACCAAAATGATAGACAAACTTCCTTTTTACAGCACGAGGGAAAAGTCAAACATCAACTTTACGGCTGAAGCCGCAGGTATCCTTCCTGGCCACTCAAGGGCCATCAACACTTCATTTGACGATTCAGGAATAGCCAATATTGATGATTTTGAAGGAGCCATCACCAACCTGAATCTCGGAGGCTTTAATTACAACCAATGGACACTTGCCAGTACGCCGCCATCCATCCCAGGATGGGACAGGGACAACACCCTCGAATACGGAGCCAACAGGGCCAGGATAAACTGGTATGTGCTCGACCTCGGCACACGCAGGACCGAACAGGATAACAGAAACTCCTATACCAGGGCCGTCAATCAAAGAGAACTCTTTACCAACAGGCAGGTACAGCCCGGACAGCAGCAGTTGTTTACCTTTGATATCAGCTACTATCCTTCTGAGAGGGGACCCTACAACTTTGAAACACAACAGGGGTATCCAAATATCAGCAGTGGATTTTCGCTCCAAAACAACAAACTTGCCCTGAATAACCCGCAGTCCAGATGGGGAGGCATCATGCGGTATTTCCAGAATTCAGATTTTGAAGCAGCCAATTACGAAAGTATAGAATTCTGGATGCTCAATCCGTTTATGGACCGCGGAGACGGCAGCGAACCCCATCCGGACGGAGAGGAAGGAGAGCTCGTCTTTAATCTGGGAAGCATTTCAGAAGATATAATCAAGGACAATTTTCTGTATTTTGAAAATGCCCTTCCCACTTCGCAGAGAAGGCTTCCCACTACCAATACCAGCTATGGAAGATCTACCATCAGTATACCCCTGGTCAACGGATTTGATACCAGGGAAGGAGCCAACCAGGATATAGGATTTGACGGACTGGATGACGAAGGCGAACAGAAAAAATTTCAGTCATGGCTGCAGTCCAACAACCTCGCCAGCATTGATGATATCGCCAAGGATCCTGCCAACGATGATTTTGTTTTCTTTAACGACGATGTGCTGGCCAATGAGCCAAGCCTTCTCAACAGGATCAAGCGTTTTAACGGGCCTGAGGGCAATGCTCCGCTTAACAACCTTAACACCAACCAGTTTGTAAGGGGAAACCGATATCCTGACTCAGAAGACCTCAACAACAATAAGTCGTTGGACCAGACAGAGGCCTATTACGAATATAAGATTAAGATCCGCAAAATGGCCGGTACAGCCGAGCTGGATACGACCCTGGAAAATAATTTTTTTGTCCAGTCCACCATCGTAAATGCTCCGAGCGGTCAAAAGGAGATTTGGTACAGGTTTCAGATACCTATCCTCAATGGAGTAGCAGTCAATGGTATCTCCGGCTACAGGGCCATCCAGTTTATGAGGATGTATATGACCAATTTTCAGACCCCCAAAACATTCAGGCTTGCAGAATTCCAATTGCAGAGAAGCCAGTGGAGGAGACAGTTGCCCATCTGTAAAATCGATGCACCCAACAATGCAAATTTTAATCTCGATGATGTGGGCATTGAGGAAAACTCAGGCAAGTTGCCCTTTAACTATGTGTCACCAAAAGGGGTAATTCGTACACAGGCTTTTGCCACAGTAACCAATCTCCTGCAAGACGAAAAATCCATGGTCATGAGATTCAG
>JAGVTV010000246.1:1405-4851 GCA_019136675.1 Bacteroidota bacterium | reverse complement strand
TCTCAGCAAGCTGACCTTCCTGAATCATGCAGTAAAGTCAGATATTTTCGGTCAGAACACCGGATCTCAGGAAAAAAAAACTGAAGTTGTAAGCAAAAAGCTTGCTGAAGAGTCTAAAAAGGACACTGAAACCCCTGTTCCAGCTGCCGAAAAACCAAAATTACAGGCTACCCAAAAACCGGGAACGGATGCCGATCAGCAGCCTCCTGCAGAAAATTCCGACAGAATAAAACCCTCCAACAGCACATCAAAAATGGGCCTACGGCCCGGTGATGTGGACGCATTGCGTGAGAGCATCATGAACAGCATGAAAAGCAAGGCAGCGGAATCGAAGGTCTTTACGCCGGAGAAACTGCGTGAAATCTGGGATGACTATGCCAATAACAACACGTCAAAAAGCGTAAAATCAGCCCTTGGCCATGCCCTTTTGTCGCTCGAAGGAAGCACAGTGCATATCCGGGTACCTACCCATGTGGCCAAAGATATGATTGCCCAGGAAAGCCCACTGCTAAATCGGATCAGGGACGAAATGGACCAAGTCGAAATGGTCTTTGACATCCAGGTGGACAAGGATAAATTTCCGGACTTTGAGGAAAACAAACCCATACAGATCCTGACACAAAAAGAAAAATTTGTGGCCATGCTCAGTAAAAATCCAAATCTCGAGATTTTTTCAAAGAAGATGAGTCTCAAACTTGATTCAGAAGTGTAATGCCAGAAACCAATATGAATTCTGATACATTCTGGTATACGGATACAAAACTCAGCGATCTGCTCAAAACAGATCCGGCGGTCATGGCAAAATTTAACAGTAGAAAAACATGCAAAAAAAAAGGTGAATATATCTACTTACCCGGAGAAAGGTCAGAGTCCATATTTTTTATTCTAAGTGGCAGGATAAGACTTGGTTATTATAAGGACAGCGACCGGGAAGTAGTTACGGCCATTCTGGGCGAAGGGGATGTTTTTGGTCAGAATTCTTTCATAAGTGATGAAAAAAGGAAGGATTTTGCAATGGCTTCAGAAGATTCAGAAATTTCGGAATTCAGGAAGGAAGAACTCAGAAGACTCATGGCAGAAAATACGGACCTTGGCATTTATTTCATCAATTTTCTGGGCAGTCGGATCACGGAGCTGGAAGGAAAGCTCGAGTCTCTGGTCTATCAGGATTCGAGAAGCCGGGTAATATCCTATTTGGTTAATGCAGTCCAAAAATCGGGTCAGAGACTGGGTTACGAATGGGTAGTAAGAGGCTTGCACACTCATCAGGATATTGCAAGTCTGACAGCCACTTCGAGGCAGACGGTCACCATGACCCTGAATGAATTGCGACAGGAGCAGATCATAGACTTTGACCGCAAACGGCTTATCGTCAGAGACCTCAGCAAACTTAAAAATCTTATCCGCGAAAACACATAAAATACACATGCCATGCTGGTAATCAGGGATGTTTTGATCAGTGACGAGATTGTAGAAGAAAAATTTATGTGTGACCTGAAGTCCTGCAAGGGAGCCTGCTGTACAGAGGGAGACTACGGTGCTCCTGTGGATAAAATGGAAATGGATCTTATCAATTCCCATTTACCTCAGCTCAAAAGTACACTAAACCCTGAATCAGTCGCCCTTATCGACAGGGAAGGAGCATTTACTTATTACAGGAAGCCTGAAAAATGGGGTACCACGTGCCACAAAAACGGAGACTGTGTTTTCCTGGTAAGGGATC
Source organism: Bacteroidota bacterium (assembly GCA_019136675.1). GTDB lineage: Bacteria > Bacteroidota > Bacteroidia > Chitinophagales > Saprospiraceae > OLB9. Next base: position 3,128 of record JAGVTV010000246.1, on the reverse strand, counting down.
AGACGGGGATATCGTATTGCGGCATCGAAAAAAACCAGAAAGAAGGCAAATCAACCTGTCAGAAACCACTGTCATGCCACCTCTATCCCATCAGGGTTACGGCCAATGAGATTGCAGGCTTTGAGGCATGGAACTATGACCGGTGGGATATCTGCAAATCAGCGTGTGTACAGGGACAAAAGGAAAAAATGCCGGTATATAAATTCCTTAGAGTAGCCATCATAAGATACAAGGGTCCAGAGTTTTATGACGAACTGGAGGCCGCAGCCAATCATATGAATCAATCTGATCCAAACAAACAGCCGCACTAAGATCAGGCAGGCTTTGGTGGTTTTTGGCCAATGACAGGTTAAAGCCCTAAATTTCACCAAATTATAAGTTAATTTGGGAGCTTGATTTGGAATTACCTGTAAATAATTTACCTTTGCGTCGCTTTTTCAAAAAACAGCGGAAAAAAGATTTTTTTAATTATTTGTAACGTGTTTTAACAAAATAAGAACAGAAAAAATATGGCATTAATAGGCAATATCAGGAAAAACATGTGGCTGGTGATCGTCCTGCTGGCATTGGCCCTTGCAGGTTTTATCATTATGGACATGACAAGTGCCAATAACAGAGGCAGTTTTGGATCCAGGACAGTGATGGGAGAGGTAGCCGGAGAAAAGATCGATTACATGGATTTTCAGCGTACCGAGCAGGCATTATACAGCGGTTCAGGTGATGTGTACGGAAGGAGAAACTCCCTGTGGAACTTTTACGTAGAAAAAGCTATCATGGACAAAATCTCAGAATCCACCGGCATAGCTGTAGGTAACGATGAGCTCAACGAACTTGAGTTTGGCACAAACCTGCATCCTATGGTCCAGTCTTTCTACCGTGATCCCAGAACCGGCCAGGTAGACAGGAAACAACTCGATGACGTAAAAAAAGCCATCGATGAAGGTACCGTTTCCAATCCTGAGTTTGCCGCCAGATTCAACGAACTCCGCAAGCAAGTCATCAAGTCACAGAAAGAAAGCAAGCTCAATAACCTTGTGTCCAAATCACTCTATACTCCTACCTGGATGGCTGAGGCTATCGAAAAAATCAATAATGAAGCGGCTTCTTTTGAATTTGTAAAAATTCCATTCGAATATATTCAGGACGCAGATGTCAAGCTTACCGACGAAGATTATGCCAAATATATAAAGGACCACGAGTCAAAATATACCAATAAAGAAGAGGTAAGAAACATATCATATCTTGTATTTGATGTCAAAGCTACACTTCAGGACTCAATGGCCATCAGTGATGAAATGGTAAAACTTGCCGGTGAATTCAGGGCATCTGCAAATGACTCTCTCTTTGTGTTAAACAACGAGGGCGTATTTGACAACAGATATGTTAAAAAAGATGAGCTTACAGGAAAACTCAAGGATACGATTACTTCACTGTCTGTCAAGAGCGTTTACGGACCCTACATCGACAATGGCCGCTATACGGTAGCGAAGCTTATTGACAAGAAAGTACTTCCTGATTCAGCCAAGGCGTCACATATCCTCAGAGCTGTGCAGGGCAACGATGCGGTGCAGCTGGCAGCTGCAAGAAAATACATAGACAGCCTTAAAAACGCCATCACCTCAGGCAAAGTAAGCTTTGCCGATGCAGCTACAGCCAACAGCCAGGATCCTGGCTCAGCTTCAAAAGGAGGTGATCTGGGATCATTTACACCTGGTACTATGGT
>JAGVTV010000246.1:0-1380 GCA_019136675.1 Bacteroidota bacterium | reverse complement strand
TGTCGCGAGCGATAGTTCCGTCAGATGCCACCCAGACAGCCATCGAAGAAAAAGTCATGGGCATGCTTGAAAAAACCAAGACAATTGACGACCTTAACAAGCTGGCCACCGGTGATATGAAGGTGGAGACAGCTGGCGGTATCAAGAGAAACGACTTTGTGTTGAGTTCACTGGGCTCAGGACAGACATCAAGGGACATCATCAGATGGGCCTGGGAAGATGATACAAAAGTCGGTGCAGTATCCCCTGCATTATACACCTATGCCGATGAAGCAAATTATGTGGACAGCAAACATGTGATTGCTGCACTTAAATCCATCGACAAAGCTGGGGTGGCTACGGTAGAGTCTGTTAAGAGTGCCATCGAGCCTCTGGTAAGAAATGCCAAAAAAGGCGAGATGATAAAGTCAAAGGTATCAGGATCAGACCTGGCTTCTATAGCATCAACATTCGGCCAGACCGTCGAAACAGCGGATAATGTCACATTTGGCTCCGGTATGCTTCCCGGCAACGTTGCAGAACCGGAAGTAATCGGAAAAGTATTTGCTCTTGCCAACAATGTAGTTACAAAACCGATTGTCGGTAAAAATGGTGTTTACGTAGCAAAATTATTGTCAAAAACACCGGCATCAGCCAGTGCAGGGGCTTTCACCACCAAGGCTCAGCAAACCCAGCAGGACAGGATGTCTGTCAACTACAGGCTGATGGAGGCACTCAAGAAAGGAAGTAAAATAGAAGACAAGAGATTTACCTTCTATTAATCAAAAATATCTGAAATCAGAAGCGGATTTGTTGCAAAACGGATCCGCTTTTTTTTTATCCTGCAATATTATACCAATTTTTCAGAGAACCACGTTTTATACGCAAACCAATCACATCTTACGGAATGAAGACAGCCAACATAATTCTTTTCACCATGCTCCTAATGGCCTGTGGAAATAAGAAAGTGGAAAAAAATTATCCCGGAGGGGCCGTCATGGAAAGTTATTCGGTCAATAAAGAAGGACAAAAAGACGGCACTTACACTGCATTTTTTGAAAGCGGAAAAGTACGGGAGACTGTGGAATTTGAAGATGGAAAAATGACAGGGAAAAGGACCATTTATTTCGAAAACGGAAAACCCGAAATAGAGGAACTTTATACCGGTGATGGAAAGCTCAACGGACCTTACAGGGTTTATTACCCTCAGGGAGGACTTCAACTGGAAAAAACTTATACCAATGACAAGATCACAGGAGTGCTCAAGGTTTACTATCCAAACGGAGCCATTAAAGAAGAGGTTACGATGTCCGAAAATGAAGAAAACGGCCCTTTTACTGAATATTATCTGAATGGGGCCATACACTGGAAGGGCACTTACCTCAACGGAGATAACGAATA
>JAGVTV010000072.1 GCA_019136675.1 Bacteroidota bacterium | reverse complement strand
TCCCTTCGGGATTGATATCGTTTTATTTTCAAATTGCAATGACGATTTAAGCAATAATCCCAAAGGGACGTACTTCACTCTTCACTCTCCACTTATCACTCTTCACTCTTCACTCTTCCCTCTTCACTTTTCACTTTCCACTCTTCACTTATCACTTATCACTTATCACTCTTCACTTTCCACTCTTCACTTATCACTTTTCCCTCTTCACTTTCCACTTTTCACTTTCTTTCGTTACTTTCGTGCTTCAATGATCAAATCAAAACATGCAACACATGGAGCACCACGACGAGCCGCAACGGAAAAACTCAATTGCCAAATGGATATTTATAGGTCTGATTGCAGGGGTGATCGCAGGCACCTTCATTAATTTATATGCCACCGGAGATTTTATAAAATCCTATGTGGATATAGCCAAATATGGCAGTATCATCTTTCTGAAATTTATCAAACTCATCATAGGTCCGCTGGTGCTTAGCACCCTCGTAGTAGGTGTGGCAGGCATTGGCGACGCTGGTACGGTGGGCCGTATGTCAGTCAAGACCATTGGATGGTTTATTTTTGCCAGCATTATGTCTCTTACCCTTGGCCTTGTAATCGTCAATATTTTCCAACCGGGCCTTGATTTCAGAGAGCACGTAAACAATGCTACTGTTACCAATCTCCCTTCTACATCGACATTTACACTGGAACACTTTATTGACCAGCTGGTACCCGAAAACATTTTCGTCGCACTCTCTAGTCATAAAATGGTGCTGCAAATTGTGGTCTTTTCGGTGATGTTTGGACTGGCAGTGGCTGCTATTGGCGAAAAAGGCCGCCCCATTATTCAAGGTATGGACTCCCTCGCCCACGCTATGCTCAAGCTGACCAACATGATCATGTGGCTTGCTCCGCTTGCTGTATTTTCTTCCATCAGCATCGTCATAGCCGAAAAAGGCATCGGTGTGATGGTAGAGTATGGCAAGCTCATCCTGCTTTTCTATTTTGCACTCCTGATACTTTGGACCATTCTTTTGTCACTGGGTTACGTATTTGTCAAAAACCGTGTGTGGAGCCTCATATCCCACATCCGGGAACCCATCATCCTAGCCTTTGCCACGGCATCCAGCGAATCAGCCTATCCCAAGCTGCTCAATCAGCTGGAGAGATTCGGCGTCAGGGATAAGATCACCAGTTTTGTGCTTCCGTTGGGTTATTCCTTCAACCTCGACGGCTCTATGATGTATATGACCTTCGGATCACTGCTCATCGCCCAGGCATATGGTGTAGACCTGTCATTGACCCAGCAGATCACCATGCTGCTGGTGTTGATGGTTACGAGCAAGGGTATAGCCGCTGTGCCCAGGGCATCCCTTGTGGTCATTGCTGCCACTATTGCAGGGTTCAATATACCTGAAATAGGTTTGGCCATCCTGCTGCCCATTGACCAGTTTTTGGATATGGGCCGTACTGCTACCAATGTAGTGGGTAATGCCGTAGCCTGCGTGGCCGTCAGTAAAATGGAAGGAGAGGAGATCTCCACCTGATTTTCAAGAAAACAGACATGACCTTTTAGTGGGTAAAACCTCATACAGGATTACCGACTAAATTAAGACAGGAAACGAAAAGATTAATGTCAAACAGCATTTAATGTTTGACAAACTTTTGCCAATACCTGTTTTCACTGTTTTTTATTATATACATCCCTGGCGGCAACAGGCTGATGTCGATTTTGACTGCACCAGGTGACTGCATTGTTATTTTAACAGGAAAAGGAGTGGCCGTTAGGTTATAAATATTCCATTGGGCCTTTCCATATTTATATTCTTCGTAAAAGATGTCCAAAGTGCCGGAAGCAGGATTAGTGCCCACCCTGAAGACATAATTATCTCCATTTGTCAAATGATTTACTGCAGAGGGTCCGCTTTCTAATTTAAAAACTGTGCCATTACCCAAGCCTGCTACATACATTTCACCATTGACATCCAGTCCAAAGGTGGCAAACTCCATGTTGTCAAGATCTGCAAGTTCTTCATTTTCCATAGCACCATTTCCATTCCGTGTCAGCGACCAGAATTTGCCTGTACAAAAATCAGCATAGATATACCTCCCTTTCAATATCGGCATATCATCACCCCGGTATACAAATCCTCCCGTGACCGAACATCCCACGTCAAATTTATTGGCATACACATGCACAGGATCAAAAAAATCCGTATTATCACTGCATTGAGAGAAATTAAATTTTTGCATTCCCTCATAACACCTCCACCCATAGTTTAATGCCGGCAAACTCAAAGATGCAACATTGATTTCTTCCCATTCGTCCTGACCCACATCAGCTATCCATATTTCATTTAATACTGTGTCAATGCAGAATCTCCACGGATTACGAAGGCCTAAAGCCCATATTTCAGGTAAAGTATCAGGGTTGTTATTATACGGATTGTCAGCCGGAATGAGGTATTTTTCGGTTTCGGTATTTACATCGATTCTTAGCATTTTTCCCAGCAATGTCTGCGGATTCTGGGACCTGTTATTAGGATCTCCTGCATTGCCACCATCGCCCATTCCTATATACAGGTACCCATCTGGCCCAAATTCAAGATCACCGGCATTGTGGTTGTTAAAAGGCTGATTGACCACCAGAAGGACCTTTTCTGATCCCGGATCGGCTTTATCAGGGTCTGTCTGACTCACCTTAAACCTGGATATGGTACTGTGCCCGCCGCTGTTCGTATAATGGACATAAAAATATCCGTTGTTACTGTAATCCGGATGAAAACATAAACCCAGGAGTCCACGCTCATTGGCCCCTGAATTTACCACCGGGTCAATGTCCAGAAAAGGTGCCGACAAAACGGTGCCATCTGCCTCGACAATCCTGATTCTTCCGTCTTTTTCGGTAATAAATAGCCTTCCATCTCCTTGTGTTCCTGTATTGCTGATATCGACGGGCTTGGTAAATCCACCTGCATATGTGTTTAATTTAATGCTTTGAGCATTTACAATGTTTGAAAACCATGAAATCACAATAAAAATCAAAATTGACTTATACATGAAAAATTGTTTTAGTTTCTGTTTTTTAGAATCCATCTGGCCTGTTAAAATGTGACTTTTTAACGTCAGTCATACATAATTGTCTCTACGTCCATTGTATGCCAGAGATCGCTTCCCGGTATTTTCACCCATACATTGCTGTCTGAGATTTTGTATTCAAATAAAATCTGTCCTGATTTTGTAAGTTTTCCATTCTGATTGGTGGAATGTACCTTATGTTTCCAGCTTTGCCGGTAGTGGCCGGAATGAAAATGAATGTAATCGGGATATTTGCCTGTTCGCATCATCTCAAGCATACCACCTTGCTGTCGGCTAACCGAAAGATCTGATATCAATTCTTTTTCTTTTTTGTCCATGGTTTGATGTTTTTTAGTGTAAAGTTATAATTATCCTGTTTTTTTTCTCCCTCCCAGGTAGAGTACAAAACCTAAGGCTGTTATCAGTATACCCAGTAGTGAGTCGATCAGGGGACTTTGGCCGTTTCTGTAATCTGCCACATCACCGGCTAGGGTTAGGACCAGGAATACCAGGGTAAATACCACAAAAATGGCGGGCACGTAAGGATATCCCGTGACTCTGTATGGCCTGGCAGCATCCGGTTTCCGGTATCTCAGCACAAACAGCCCCACAGCACTGGCCCCGTAAAAAAACCAGGTAACAAAGATAAGCATGTCGGTAAGTATATCAAAAGAACCGGAAAATACAAGTATTATACTCCATATGGCATTGATGATCAGTGCATTGTATGGGGTAAGATATTTTGGGTGTGTCTTACCTGCCATATTAAACCATGGATGACCACCCCCGAAGGCATAGGTAACCCTGGCCGTGGACAGGATATTAGCATTGACTGTCCCCAGTACAGATACAATCACCATGGCTGCCAGGATGATGCCACCGGCGGGCCCCCAGACAAAGGTGGACACGTCTGCCGCTACGGCCTTGCTGCGGGCGAGATTTTCTACGGGCCAGATATAAAGGATAGAAAGGTTAAATAAAAGATACACGACAATACATACAGATAAGCCGGTTATGAGGCTGCGGGGTATTGTTTTTTGTGGATGGGTGACTTCACCTGCTATGAAGGTAATATTGTTCCATCCGTCATACGCCCAAAAAACTGCTGAGAGAGCTGCTATATATCCGCTTACTATCAGCCAGGAACCGGGATTACCTTCCTGAATCCTTGTAAAATTACTGGAATCACCCTTGCCTGATGAAAAAAGCCCCGTTATCAGCAAAAGGATCGCCACAGCCTTGAGCAGAGTAAGGAATTTTTGGATGCCACCGCTTACATGGACACTTCTGCTGTTGATCCAGGTAAACAACCCTATAATCAGGGCTGTGAGTACCTTGACTCCCAGGTTTTGCAAGGGATAGATCGTACCTACCCATGGGATGTGGAAAAATATCCCCTTTTCGCTGGCTTCCGGTAGCCGCGGCAATTTCCACAGATAGTCTGTGTATTCGGATACCACATAAGCTATGGAGGCATTGCCGGCTGTATTGAATACGGCAAAGGAAGCCCAGCCGTACATGAAAGCAAAGCCATCACCGTACATCTTTCGGAAAAACACATACTGACCGCCTGTCTCCGGGTACATGGCGGCTACCTCGGCGTTGCTCAGAGCACCGCACATTGTGACCAGGCCCGCCACCACCCAGACACTGAGAAACATAAACGGGTCACCCAGACTTGCAGCCACAAAAGAGGGCTTCATAAAGATCCCTGACCCAATGATGCCTCCAACGATCACAGCGAGTGCCGTACGGTAACTTATTGTCCTTGTCAGCTCAGCCATTCAGGCATTCGGCCAGCAGCCTGTGAAAATGGTGTGTACCTCTCTCCCTCGAAACCGAGTACCTACCCTGATTGTAAAAGCGTGAATGTACCCCTTTTTGCACCTGCAATACGATTTTTTCATCCTCCATTTCCACCCTGTCCAGATCACTGCCTGCTCCGAGGTTGTATTTGGATTCATCCAGCATATAGGTGATAAAGGATATTTTAGTTTTGTTATGGGTCAATGGTTCGACAATATTGAGCGAAAGCCCCCAGGGATAATAGTTAAACATCATATTGGGAAATACCCAAAAATAATAGGCCGCCACAGGTTTGCCATAGTCGGATGACCACGCTGGCAAGTCAAAAGTGTGTTCGTCTTTTTTTCCGATACCTATCTGCACACTCGACCATGGATAATACAGTTCTGTCTCGTAATCCCCAAAATCAAGAACCTGACTCAGGCTGTCATGGACAAAGGGGATATGAAAGCCTTCCAGATAATTCTCCACGTACAGTGCCCAGTTTGCATCTAGATAATAATCTTTGCTGAGGTCATCCCGGCGTATCAGTTCATCCAGCGGAAAAAAGGACATTTTTTGTTCCATATCCCTGAAATAATTTGCAGAATCAGTGCCCTCGTCGAGTGACGTAAACAGCAGAGGACCCAGGCCGAATAGTGGTAATTTCGTAAGATGGTCGTCTTTGCAGGGAAAGTTTTGCACACCTTCAAATTCCGGCATAAAGGTCATCTTCCCATCCATGTCGAAAATGCGGCCATGATATCCGCATTTCAGTTTGCCGGCTTTTCCGGGTTCCGTCACTAAAATGTTTCCCCGGTGTGTACATACATTGCTCATGCATCTGGTCTCACCGCTTTTATCCCTGACCAGGACCAGGGGTTCGTCAAGCACACCGGGTAGCAGGTTTACAGGATGTACCCACCCGGTTTCGGGCAGCATCTGCCTGTCGCCGACATAATGGAGACCCCGTGCAAATATCTTCTCACGACTCACGTCAAAGATTGCAGGGTCCTTATAAAATGAGGTGTCCAGCGTACGTGCTGAAGATATGTCTTCGTCTACCTGATATTGCGTAAATTTCATCGTTGTACTGAATCCTGAAATAAAGTTTGAATATATGGCAATATTACTGATAAAATTGTTTTTATCGCACGGTTAATGCATAAATTATTAGTTTATCCCAGGCCATGCTGATGGATAGGTTTTGGGGCTGGTGTTATGAAAGCAGTAAGACCTTCAGGTAGGTGCAAAGGCACCTTGCTATACAGAAATCAAAACGAAACTAACTAAAACAAAAAGAGCCTGACTAAACTGCCAGGCTCTTTTACTTAACATCGTCAAATTATTTCTTCCAGGGAAGTCTGTGGGCCGCCCTTCCTATCTCTGTTCCGAATCTGACCCCTTCTTCGCAGTCCATCCTGAAGTGTACACCCAGAGGTACCCTTGACCAGGCATTTTCTAGGCCCATTTCGTAGAAGCTGCTGAATGCCCTCGGAATACCTACAAACTCCGACCTGTTTTTATGGCAGTTGTCGGTCATGCTGTAATTATACCCAAAGATATATCCAAGAGCCTCTGCTCCGGCAGCACCCATGGTAGAGTGGCCAGAAGGATACGCCGGAAAAGATGGAGAGATACCCCTGTCTCCTGTCAACGGATTGTCCAGGTTTGGCTCCCAGGAAGGGTCAATGATCCTCTTGATATAAGTCTCCGGCCTTTCCACATTGTAATAAAACTTTGAATTCCAACAGGCAACACCGGCATCATTGGAGGCTACCCCTACCATTGCGGTCATCCATACTGCTGTCTCCAGGTTGCTTTTTTCCAGCTTGAGTACCTGGTCACCGATAGCCAGAAACCTGACACCCGGGCTGAAGGTAAGATTAAGGAGGTCGTCACTCCAGAATTCACCCACCCATTCTGTCTCAAACGATAGGGAAGGAGTATTTTGTGCATATACTTCCACCGCCTGAGCATACAGGTGTGACTTGGGATCTTCGCTGTAAGGGATAGGCTTTTTGCAAAGCTTTTCTCCGTCTTTAAGGGCGAAGGTGCGGGCACCTCCCCATACGCCACCCATGGGCTTACCTGGGCCGGGTTGGGTAGGTCTCCAGTCACCGTCTTTTTTAAATGCGGCTTCCCAGTCATACTTCTGAAACGGGTCAAGATAGTGGTCATGCCCTACCTGGTCTGTCTTTGACCAGTTCCACACGGCCTCGGCTACCTTACGGCCTCTTTCTATAGACCTGAGGTACGTTTCGGAAGATATCTCATCCTTGTAGTCCTTGTTGATCCTGTCAGCGGTCTGCTCGATCAGGTTGATTTGATCCTGTGTGGCCTTGCCAAAAAACCTTGGCAATAGATATTCATAGCTGGCATTGATGACTACAGGCCAGCAATATTCCTTGTCAGCCTCGATTTCCGGGATATCAAATCCTGCCCAGTACTGGTCAAATGAATTGAATTCCGGCATACCGGGCACCACTGATTCGTAAGCAGCCAACCCTATATAAGCAACTGCCCTCGGAGCAGGCCCGGGCCTGTAACCTGCAGCATACCTTTCGATCTGCAAAAATACTTCATTCCAGTCGTGCACCACATCATTGGGGTAGTCACTGACCTTTCTGAATTCTGTACTCGTGTTGTCTATTTTTTCCTTGCCGCAGGAAACCGCTACAAGTGATAAAACAAAAATTGCTAAAATGGATTTTAACGACAATTAATCTCATATTTTTAATTTTATGCTGCAAAGATAGAGCAAGGACCATGCAAAGAACTGTGCCGGATCATTAGAAATTTATTAGAATAATTCTTAATTTCTTGTTTAATATAATTGTAATTTTATATTTGTTTGATTTTCATATTAATCCCCAAGGTATGCCCAGTCTTCTTATTATCGATGACCAGAGAGATTTTGCCGATTCCCTGACAAAGGGGCTCTGCGAACTGAATTATGAAGTAGATACTGCATACAATGGAGAGGAAGGCAAAAGGCTGGTTTTGACAAAAAAATATGATGTTATAATTATGGACGTAATCATGCCCAAAGTTGACGGAATTCATTTGTGCCGCAGCATACGGGATGAAGGAGTAACTACGCCCGTATTGTTTATTTCGGCCCTCGACAATGTCGCCGACAAGATATCAGGCCTCGAAGCCGGTGGTGATGATTATCTTGCCAAACCATTCCATTTCGACGAGTTGGTGGCCAGGATCAAAGCCCTTTCCAGAAGATATAGCAGTGAAACCACGACCCCTTCAGCCCTCAGAGCCAATGGACTATTCATCGATCGTGTAAAAATGTCGGCTTACAGAGAGGGAAAAGATCTGGGACTGACAAAAAAGGAATTCCGTCTGTTGGAATACTTTATCAGAAATGAAGGCAAGGTGCTAAGTAAAGCTGAGCTGGCCGAAAATGTTTGGGATGTCGATTTTGATACCGGGACCAATATTGTTGAAGTTTATGTCAATTACCTTCGCAATAAGCTTGATAAAGGTTATGACAAAAAAATGATCGCAACAAAATTTGGTATGGGTTATGTTTTTAACGGTGAATAAATCATGAGTATAAGGACTAAATTGGCCCTGTGGTTGCTGATTACAACCTCAGTATTGCTGCTGGTATCAAGGTTTTTTATTTACGAGTTTTTTAACAACCGCATACATGACGAATATTACCGCTCCCTGAAAAACAAGGGCATAATGATGGCCTCCATGATGTCAAAACTGACTGAGGAAGAACTCAACCGCCCCTCCCCTGATCAGCCAGGTGTTTCTCCGGTTATTCCTGTTCAGGAAAATGTCGAGATATTCAACAATGACAATATCAGAATCTTCAGCCTGCAAAATGAGGCAAGCACCATGCCGGTATCCCTGCTGCAAAAGATTCGTAATGAAAACGAAGTAAGGTTTACACAAGGCAAATACGACATCCTGGGTTTTAAGTACAAGCTGTCAAACCGCCACGAGCTGATAGTGACCGTAAAGAGCATCTTCACTTCACGGGAACTCAAAAGTCTTAAGGAAATCCTGGTGATCACATTTTTTATCATCCTGCTGCTGGCAGCCTTTAGCACCTACCTCCTGGTCAATGTCATGCTTGCTCCGATAAAGTCCATTTCCTCCGACCTTGCGGATATCGAAGGCCACGATATGCACAGGCGGCTGGCGGTTAACGCTACCGGCGATGAGATTACTTCAGTGCGGTTGCAGATCAATAAGCTGCTTTCAAGGATCGAGGACTCCTTTGTTTCACAGAGATCATTTTTGTCTAATCTTGCCCATGAAGTCAAAAATCCGGTGGCGGCCATCATCTCCGAGATAGAAGTAAGCCTCACACGACAGCGTAACACCGACGAATACAAGGCCATCCTCAGTCAGATCCGTGACGAAGCCTTGGAGATCAGTGATAAGACCAGCCAACTCACAGAATTGTCGAGAATATCGATGGCCGGAAACACTATCTCGTTTTCAGATGTCAGCATGGACGAAGTACTGTGGCAGGCAAAGGCCCGGCTTATCTCTAAAAATAAATCCTGTAAATTGCGTTTCCACACCGATGACTTTCCGGAAGACTTTGACAGTCTGGTGGTCTCAGGCAACGAAGGCCTGCTCAATATTGCACTTTTTAACCTTATCGAAAACGCCTGCAAATATTCTCCGGACCACACTGCTGACATCAGGCTATATACCGATGACCGGCACAGAGTGTGCATCGAGATCAGGGACAATGCTCCCGTTATTGCCATAGAGGAGAGGCAAAAGCTATTTGAGCCTTTTTACAGGGGTATAGCACCTGTCATGGCCGGAGGCACCGGTATCGGCTTAACATTGGTTGGCCAGATCGTCAATGTTCACCAATTCGAACTTGTCATTTCCTCCCACGAAAAAGGCAACATATTTACACTATTTTGTCCCTTAAAGGTCAAAAATTGATTTTTTGGGAGTATCCCCGACTTTGGTAAGAAATAAAGAATTGCGGAATCAACTCAAATGGATGTAAAATCTTGCATATCTGTATCCGCCGATACACAATGATAATTTTACAAAGAATTCCTGCGACGTTACAAAAAATAGCATCGTTGTAAATATAACAGGATTTGTAATTAAAATTGATTAGATATGAAAAGCAAGAAAATTTTACTGGCAATGCTGACTATCCTGCATTTTGCAATGTCTGCCCAAAAATCTATGGTCAGTTCAAATGTTAAAGAAGCCACTGTCTATTTGAATGGGGCATTTGTTGTCCGTGAAGCCAGAACTTCACTTTTCCAGGGTTCAAACACTTTAGTATTTTCGAAAATTCCAGCCAGTATTGAGCCATCCAGCATCCAGATTTCTGTTGATAAAAACATTGAAATCATTTCCGTGAGGACAAGAGAAAAAATCAAGAGCAACCCTGAAGACTCCATTTTGCTATTAAAACTGACAGACAGCTTAAATTCTCTTAGAAAGTCGAGAGTGATCAATGATACAAAGCTAAAGGTCCTAAAGGAAGAAGAAGATATAATACGTAAAAATCAGCCTTCTTTCAGCAGCGAATATGCCATAAAAACAACAGAACTTCAATCGGTCGTACTGTTTAACCGGACACGGCTTTCCGAATTATTTTTTGCTATGGTCGAACTAAATTATGATTCCGGGAGGCTCGATAGCCTGGAAAAATTACTGAAACTCCGTATTGCCCGTATCAGAAACACCAAACCGGAAAAATGGTATGACATAGAGACAGAAGTTACATCAACTGGCAGATATGAAGCCACCTTCAGGATCTCATATTTTACAATGTTTGCATCCTGGGTGCCTTCGTATGACCTGCGGGTTCAGGATGTATCCTCTCCTGTCCGATTGCAGATGAAAGCCTCGCTGACCCAGTTTACCGGCGAAACCTGGGAAAATGTGAGGCTAACGGTCTCCAATGGCTCTCCGGAAAATTCTGAAGTTGGTCCCGGTATTGCTCCATGGTTTTTAAGGTACTTTCAGCGTACTGATATCGTACATAATGCAAATACCACTCATTCGGAACAAATACGCAATGTCTCAGGAGTGGTCAGAGATAATGCAGGAGAGCCGCTTATTGGAGCTAATGTGTTCATAAAAGAATATTCCTCCGTAGGGGTAGTGACGGATATTGAAGGAAGGTACTATATCCCTGTTCCTCAGGGGAGTAAGACCATAACAGTATCTTATGTCGGATATGTGTCAAAAGAATCATCAATAAAGTCGGATCATGTGGATTTTATTTTGGACGAAAGTAATTTGTTGGAAGAAGTGGTAATTACAGGTTCTCGCGTCTCAAAGGAAAATAGTAATGTGTCGTATGCAATTAACGGTATTAATACTAAAGAATTGGTGGTCAGGGACTTTGCAGCACCTCCGGCAAAAGTCAGTTATCAGCCCACAACATTTTCCTTCACGATCGATAAACCTTGCACTGTCAACTCTTCTTCAGTAGGCTCCGACATAATGGTCAACATGCAGGAAATTCCGTCTGTCTACCATTACTGGACAATACCAAAGATGGAAAAGTCTGTATTTTTAACCGCCAGGCTGGCGGATTGGCAAAAGTTTGACCTCCTTAGCGGCCAGATCAACCTCTATCTGGAAGGTAAGTACGTAGGCAAGTCTTTTCTGGATGTCAGGGTGGCAGCCGATACGCTCGATATTTCACTAGGCAGGGACAAAAATATTATTGTTGAAAGAACGATGACGAGGGATTTCAGGAAGAAGAATTTCATGTCAAATAAGACAACCATCGAGAAGAAATTTGCCTTTGAGGTACGAAACAATAAGGGGCAGCCTGTCAGGGTTACGGTGCAGGACCATTTTCCTATATCTACCGACAAGAGCATCGATGTGTATGATACTGAAGCCCCTAAAGGTATAATAAACACTGAAAATAAAATTGTCACATGGCTGTGCGATCTTCAACCCCGTTCTTCAGTATCCTTTGATCTGAGTTATTCTGTTAAGTTTTCAGCTGATAAGTGGGTGGACCTTGAATAGATGTTTGCCGCATCACTCGTAGTTCCACTTGGTGACCCTTAGCTGATACCTCTTTTCGCTCACATTCCAGTTTGATTTGTTTATAGTAGATTCCAGTTTTTCTTCCTCAGCGTCATTAATCATGTTTTTAAAAAAATCAATACCTGTAAGTTTTTCTACTGAATCAACCGTGACCATATAATCCTGCAGCCTGATTTCTGAAAGTGCATTGGGGATGACAAAGCCTATCATCTTTCTTTCGGGATCCTCGTAGTCCAGCAGCACTTTATAGAAAGAGTGGGGTACTGCTACCTTATTTTCCTTTCCGATGGTTTTATAAGCCCCGTTGATGACAGGACCTGAAACGATGTACAAAGTACCGGCCTTGTAGGTCCAGTCCCTGACGTTTTCTTCCAGTTCCTTCCAGACACCATTATTGCACTCCTTGACCTGAGGTGACATATTGCTCATAAAAAAGGATTCCCTCATGGCCAATGTATCAAATGCCATGTCCGCTGCGGGCACCATATGCCCTCTGGTGTATCCGGAATTGCTGTAATCCCGGTGGTAAGCAGACCTTGTGCTTACAGAATAATCAGGATTGAAGTGTGCGTTTCTATCTACATTTTCTGCGTTAAGCATTTCCCTGGTCATCATGTAGGCGGTCCATTCTGCCTGCTCATACTTTTCCATGTAAGAGAGACTGTAGTATCTGTGATTGACCACTTCGCCACTGGAAGACGGCAGATAGGTGCGGTCGGCATAATCTTCCGTAACGGTTGCAGAAGGTGCCGCTTTATTAAACAAAGCATGCCGGTAGTAAATAAATCCTCCTGCCAGGGCGGCAATCACCACAAATAGCAGGATCACCATCCTGAATGTCGTCTGCAGGCCTTTGCCCTGATTTTGGTGGTTTTGTCTGAATTTTGCCATAAATATCAGACCATTTCCTTGCGTTTCATCTTTGGTAGGTTGCGGACTACCATCTGCACCGTATCACTGAGCTTTTCCTCAAAAAGGATGAGCTTGTTTTTTTTCATGTCTTTAAGCACGTCCTCATTGTAATGCCGAATAGTAATCAGCTCCAGGTCCGGATCGGTTACCATCTTAAATTCATGGCCAAGTGCCGTCTCAAATTTTTTGATTCTGTCAGGAATATTATTGACACAAACCGAAAAACTTATCGCTGTATTACGCATCATATTGACTTTGAGCCTGTATTTTGCCAGCAGACTGAATATCATGCTCAGGTGGTGCTCCGCCACAAACGAAAAGTCATTGGTAGAGATATGGAGCAATGCCTGATCGGGTTCGATGACGATGACGGGCGGGTAACTCAGCTCTTTTTCGTCGCTGATGACGGTGCCTTCGCTTGAGGGATCCAGAAATGGCCTCACATACAGGGGTATCTGCTTGTTTTGGATAGGCTTGATGGTCTTGGGATGGATAACCTTGGCTCCGTAGTAGGTCATTTCTATGGCTTCCTTGTATGATAGCCGCGGCAACTTGATCACCTCGTCAAAAACCCTGGGGTCGCCGGTAAGCACTCCCGGCACATCCTTCCAGATATGCATGCTGGAGGCATCAAGGCAATACGACAGGATGGCAGCCGTATAGTCCGATCCTTCCCTGCCGAGGGTGGTCGTAAAGTTTTCGCTGGTAGATCCGATAAATCCCTGTGTTATGATGTGGTTTACCTCCTCAAAAAGCGGCAGAACCTTTTCTTTTGTATTTTTTTGGGTGGCTTCCCACTGAATTCTGGCGTCCCGGTACGTATTGTCCGTAAGGATTACATCCCTGATGTCCAGCCATTTGCTGCTTATACCCAAACTTTTTACATAGGCAGCCAGAATTTGCGAAGACAATAATTCCCCTACGGAAACAATCTGGTCATAGGAATAATCATAATCCTCGTGAGGCTCTTCGTCCAGGACCCATTCTACCTGTACCAGGGTCTCGTTAAGGTCGTCGATTACATCGGCCGGCTCTGCAAACAATTCTGAGATCAGGCTGATATGACTGTTCCTGATACCATCCAGCAGGCCGGATGCTTTGCCGTCGCGGGCATGATGGCTTTTGACCACTTCCTCCAGGGCATTGGTGGTCTTGCCCATGGCAGAAACGACCACGGCTATTTTTTCCTCGGCAAACTTTTTTAGTATGGTTCCCACATTTCTGAATCCTTCTGCATCCCGAACCGATGCTCCCCCAAACTTAAATACCTTTATGAGCATATTTCTTAAAAATTATAAAACGCAAAGTTAGACAGAATTAGTTTAAAACCTTAATTTCGTCTCAAATAGAGTACCACGGACATGAACCATTTCAAGGCAGTTTCAGTATTTTGCGGCTCATCGGCAGGCAATGACGAAAGATTTCTGGAGGATGCCAGATCTCTGGGCAGCTATCTGGCAGAACATAGAATCACCCTCATCTATGGTGGTGCCAGGGTAGGACTTATGGGCGTGGTGGCCGACGCGGTGCTGGAGGGTGGTGGCCTGGTCACCGGGGTGCTGCCGGACTTCATCACCAATCGTGAAATAGCCCATCAGGAACTTACGGAAATGATCACAGTGTCTTCCATGCACGAACGCAAATCTGTCATGCACGAGAGGTCTGATGCTGCCATTGTACTGCCCGGAGGTTACGGTACGATGGATGAGATGTTCGAACTGCTCACATGGGGTCAGCTGGGTCTGCATGCCAAACCGGTAGGCATTCTCAACTCAGGCGGGTTTTATGACGGACTCATCAGTTTTATTGACCAGATGGTCACCAAAAGCCTTCTCAGGATTCATCACAGGAAGATGCTGCAGGTTTCAGGTGACATTCCGGAGCTTTTTGATTTGCTCCAAAGTTATGATGCCCCTGCCAAGGCCAAGTGGATCTCACCGGACCAGGTATAAGAGTCGTCATTCGCCGCTAAGGCCTCTTTTTATAAGCAAAGGGTGTATGGCGGGATCCTGCCCTCTGAATCTCCGGTACAGCTCCATGGGATCTGCCGATCCTCCTCGCTCCAGGATATTTTTGCGGAAAGCAGTGGCTGTATCGGTGTCAAAAATTCCTTTTTCTTTAAAAGCCTCATACGCATCGCTGTCCAGCACTTCTGACCATATATAGCTGTAATACCCGGCAGAATAACCCCAAGCAAATATATGGTTAAAGTAGGTGGTTCTGTACCTCGGGATGATTTCCGGTATCAGATGCCTTGATTGTAAAGTATGTTCCTCAAATGCGGAGGCACTCTGGGTCAGGGGTTGGGTGATGGTGTGGTAAGCCATATCAAGGAGCGAAGCCGCCAGGTATTCTGTAGATGCAAAACCCTGGCCGTATTTTGCTGCCTTATCAATCTTTTCTGTCAGAGAGCCGGGCATGGGCTGGCCGGTTTGATAATGATGGGCATATAGTCCGAGCACTTCGGGTTCTGTTGCCCAGTTTTCCATGATCTGTGACGGCAATTCCACAAAGTCTGTCGGTACACTGGTACCTGCCAGCGATTTGTACCTTACATCAGACAGCAGGCCGTGAAGGGCATGTCCAAATTCGTGAAAAAGTGTATTGACTTCATCCAGCGTCAGCAGGGATGGTGCATCAGAGGCAGGCCTCGAAAAATTACACACGATGGATATGAGGGGGATAATTCTCCGTCCATTTTCTGTGGATTGCTGTCGGTAAGAAGTCATCCAGGCTCCGCTTCTTTTTCCTTTTCTGGGGTGGAAATCCATGTACAAAATGCCGGTAACTGTACCCATAGCTTCACGCACTTCGTACACCGTTACCTCCGGATGATAAACAGGCAGGTCAGGTCTTGCGACAAAAGAAAGGCCATAAAGTTTTTCGGCACAGATAAAAATGCCATGAACGGCATTCTGAAGGCTGAAGTATGGACGGAGTTCATTTTCGTCCAGGTCATATTGTTGTTTTTTTTGTTTTTCAGCGAGATACCTCCAGTCATAGGGTGCCAGAGGAAATTCGCCACCTTCATCGGATATCATCTTCGAAAGCTCTTCTGCTTCCTTTTTGGCTTTATTGACTGCCGGCTTCCATAATTTATCCAGGAGTTCCATGACTTTTTCTGGTGTGGAGGCCATTTGCTCCTCCAGTACATAGTGGGCATGGCTGTCATATCCCAAAAGTTTAGCCCTCTCGAGCCTTAGGTTTGCAATTTTTACAGCCAGTTGGTTATTGTCACAGGCATTGCCGTTGTTGCCTTTGTTTTGCATGGCATGCCATATCTGTCGCCGCAGCATCCGGTTTTCTGCATAATGCAAAAAAGGCATAACGCTCGGATTCTGAAGCGTGAAAACCCATTTACCTGCCAAACCTTCTGACTCAGCCACACCTGCCGCTGCAGTGACCACATCTTGAGGCAGCCCTGCGAGGTCTGACTCATCGTCGATCACCAGCCTGTATTCATTGCTGTCGCCCAGCACGTTCTGGCCAAATTTAAGGGACAAGAGGGCGAGTTCTTCGTTTATGGCCCGTATCTTTTCCTTGTCAGAGGGGGAGAGCAGAGCTCCGTTGCGGGTAAACGATTTATATGTCTTATCCAGCAGTTCCCACTGCTCTTCGCTGAGGGTACGCTTATCTGTGTGGTCCCAAACAGACCTCACCCGGGCGAACAACTCTGTGTTAAGTGCTATATAATCCTGATGCCTGGCCAAAAGCGGGGAGAGGTCTTCCGAGATTCTGTCAAGGTTCTCATTGGATTCGGCGTACAATAGGTTGTAAAATATGGCACTCACCTCATGCAGTAAGCGTCCTGACTTGTCAAGAGCTTCGACAGTGTTTGAAAAATCCGGGGGATTAGGATTTTTGGTTATATCGTCGATCTCTTTTTTGTGAATGGCCATAGCCTCCTCCAGGGCGGGTTTGTAATGGTGGTCCCGTATCAGGTCAAAGGGAGGCACGCCGTACGGGGTGTCAAAAGGAAGCAGCAGCGGATTGTCTGTGATGCCGGTGTTATACATTTTGTGTGACCGATTTGTGACTTTTAAAACACCCTTTTCCGTGACATGGTTTTGCCGGTGAGCGGCGAGGAGCGATTTTTTGTGTCAAGAGGAAATAACCTATTTTGGGTAATTTTGATATTTTTTTATTTTAAATGTGTTTGTAAGTCATTGATTTTCTATATATATATATATATAATTATAAAAATGTATAGAAGGCTTGAAAAAAAATATTTTTTTATTTGAAGTAACTCATTTATATTTGCTATATCAATTTAAAATTTCTGATGAGCATTCCGACGCTCTGTCAGGATTATGATATAAATCTTGTATCTATTTTATCTTGAAGAAACCGCATCCGTTATAAAAAAGTTGGGGAAGAAAAGCTATAAGCATAGTTTGGTCTGTGTTTATACTTTTTTTTATAATATGTCCTTGTGATGTATCCCGTGGGTGATAGCTTTAAGTTAATTATTGCTTTTTATCCATAATTCTGAGCTAAACGTAGTTCTGGAGTAACCTGGATATAATATTTTGCCGATAACGAATGTACTTTAATCCCACTTTATGCAATGGAAAAGCAAATATAAGAGAAAAGCTATATATTTATGGGTTTTCATTAAAATGATGAATGCACTAAAAACATGCATGAGTTAGCACACGAATTTACAAGTAGAAAAATCAGCCCATGGGGAGGGATTAAATTTTTTCATGGCACTTATGT
>JAGVTV010000209.1 GCA_019136675.1 Bacteroidota bacterium | reverse complement strand
TATGATTATTTACTTGTTTTAAGGGTATTTAATGCTTCTTCTGTCTTTTTGTCTTTGGGATTAAGCCGCAAGGCTGACTCCAGGTCCAGGATGGCCTTTTCTTTATTTCCCATCAGATTGTTAACTATGCCCCTGTAATAAAAGCCCTGATAATTGGTGGGAGACACTGAAGCCATCAGGTCAAACTGCTCATAGGCCCTGTCAAACGAATCCTGCTCCATGTATAAAAGACCGGAATTTAGGTAGGCGTCGGTATAAGTCCTGTCCGTGAGAATAATCTGCCGGTAAATCTCCTTTGCCTCGTTTATTTTGCCGTGATTCTGCAGATAGTATGCTTTTGCGTGCAGAGCCTGCATGGAGGCGGGATCACTCAGAATAGCACTTTCGTAATACGTGAGTGCCTTTGGATCCTTTTTTTCTTCATACAGTTCGCCCAGAGATATCCAGGCATCGGTAAGCTTGCTGTCCATCTCCACCGCAGTCTGGTAGGCATTTTTTGCCCTTTCGGAATCACTGAGGGCCCTGAAATTATTTCCAAGCATAAAATAGGCTTCGGCATTATTCTGGTCCAGGCGGATTATTTCGTTCAGGGTCAGAATAGACCCGTCGTAATCTTCCAGGATGTATTTGAGTTCCGCCATTTTCAGCAGCGAAGGTATCCTTTCGGGGTATATGGACAGGACTTTATTCATCGCATTGAGCGCCCCGTTGCTGTTCATATAGTCAAGGTAAGCGTCAGATAGCAGGTGATAAAAGTCCGGGTTAAGCGAATCGATGGTCATGGCCTTCATCATGTCATTGATGGTCATGTCATAGGAACCCTTGTCGTAAAATTTTCGGGCCCTCTGAAAATACAGGTTGGCGTCATCAGGATTTTTGCCAATGGCAGCAGACAATGCATCTATCTCTGTGTCACCGGTAAGTTTGACGGACTGCTTGTTTTCACCCTTGCAGGAAATCAGCATAATCAGCAATGAAACTAAGATAAAGGACAGGAGAGCGTTCTTTCTCTGTGATTTGGTCTCAAACAGCGGCCTGTATGAGGTTTTGTCCGTCGTAAGGAGGACACCACCATTTTGTGGCTTATTCATAAGCAGAAAAACAATAAGGATGCAAAAATAAAATATTTTTTCTGTTGATGCAAATCAGAACTGAAGGGAAGCTCCTAACCTAAGATTTGCACTCTTTGACCTGAACGGACTGAACACACCAAAAATATTATCCGTTGAAAAAAAACCCGAAAAAAATCCTGCATTTAGCCTGGTGTAAAAGCCCAGTGAAAAGTAATTGTTTTTTGAAACAGAATACTGGATACCCAGGTCAAAAACAGATATCTTTTTTACGGTGGATAAGGTCAGGTAGTGTTTTCGGCTGCCGTATTCATTCCTTAACAGGTAAAGGCCGTTGGCTGTCCACCCAGGGGAGATCTCGTACACGGCTCCTACTGTAAAAGTATTGTTGAGCAGGGTCTTATATGGCTGCTGGCCTGAAAGCACCTTAAATTCTTCAAGGATGGTGTCAGCAACAGATATCTGCGTGGTGTCTCCCAGATACTTGATAATATCCAGGCCGTCATAGGTAAAAGTGCCTGTTGACGAATATTTTCTGGGAAAAAAATCCCACTTTATACTCCCCAGGTCCAGGGCACTTGCCGAAAAGGTGAGTTTGTCTCCTGCCTTGAATGAAGCCCCAAGATCGACGGCTATCCCGCGGTTGTTGTAAAAAAAGTTGTCAAAGGTAAAACCCGGCAGATTTACTGTTATGTCGTCAAAATCATTGTACCTGAGCAGGCCGCTGCTTCGTAAAAGGTAATTGTTTTTCAGCTCAAGCTGATAATATTCCTGTTTGGTGGTAAACAGGATGTCTGACTCCTCTGTCACAAGGCTGGCAGTGCCATAGATCAGCTTAGCCCTGACACCCAGAGTAAAATTATTGATTGTTTTCTGTGCCCCAAGATAGACCTCATTGTATGCTGTGGCATCCAGTGAAGGCCCTATCTGTAACTGCTGGCCTATAAAGGCAGCGTTGCCTTTGGCAGCAAGTTCCAGAAGTGATCCGGTGTAACGTATATTGCCCCCGGAGAAAAATCTGTGTCCGGCCAGTATGCCCACTCCCCAGGCCCTGATACCAAGATCCAGAGTATGGACAGATGTTTCCAGATTAACGTTGTAATATTCCTGCGGATTTGAAGGCAGTTTTTTGACATCAATGTATCTCTGGCCGGCTGCATTTTTGCTCGTGATGCCATCGATGGAAGGTCCGTCTGTGCCCAATGAAACACTGTAATTTGCCAGAGAGATATTCCAGTTTTTACTGAGTGGCATCCCCGGGTTCAGGAAGGTGCCCGGAAGCGTCCCTTTCAGATGCAGTTGGCTTATATCCTGCGAAGTACCGGCTACTGCCAGCAAAAAGATAGCTTTCCAAACAAGAAAAACACTTTTTAAGTTTCCCATCACTTCTTTCGATATTTGATCTTTGCACCCATTTTTAGTCCTATGCCATAGTCAGTGTATATCCACAGGGATTTGTTGTCCTGGGCTCCGGTCGTATTAAAACGCCCGTAGAGTGCCAGTTTTCTGGCTCCTTTTACCCTGGAAAACCTGTCTTTGTCATATTTGATAAAACTGGTCTTCTCCGCTCCGGGTACGGTGCGTCCGCCGGGCAACAGGGTGGCGGCATCGAGCTTGAACCCTTCCCCTTCAAAAAGCCTGTCAATAAGTTGCTTATTTTCGTCAAGAAAATCCGCCTGGATAATCATATCTGCCGGAAAATCATTTGTGGTTATAGCCTTAAATTCCGCCTCCTCCACCTCTTCGAAATCATTAAGGTCGATATCAAGGGTATCAGCTACAACTACCTGATTTACCGAACCCAGCAAAGGGACTTCCACGGCTACTTTTATGGAAAACCTGCTGTTGTCCGTAATAAATCCCTTGATCGTGGTATCCCGGTCGGCGTTGACGAGGGCACTTATGTCGTAGGTGATGGATTTGGTTTTTTCGTTAAATACTTCCCTGATGTTTGAGTTGGTACGGTCAAAGGTAAAATAGGTGGTCTTCACGGCACCGGGTTCGCTCAGGGGCGGATAGGCAAAATCGATGCCTGTGGTGATAAATGGACTTTCGAGGACTACCGTCTTGCCCGTAATCGTAGTCAGTTCCATCTTATTGACCCTCGAACGCACCGGAAGGCCGAAGGTGTTTTCCACAGCGATGGCTATTTTAGGGTCCTCAAAGTCAAATGATCCGCTTTTCCATTTGTCAAAAAGGCCGATGTCAATTACGCTTCCCTTTAGGACAAAATCATGGTGGCCCAGGTATCCTTCAATATAGGCAAACCTAATCACGTCAAAATACATCTCTGCCACATCCAGCCTGACTA
This sequence comes from Bacteroidota bacterium, assembly GCA_019136675.1. Lineage (GTDB taxonomy): Bacteria > Bacteroidota > Bacteroidia > Chitinophagales > Saprospiraceae > OLB9. The sequence continues at coordinate 14,128 of JAGVTV010000209.1, read as the reverse complement.
CTTGTCCGTCCTCCATTGTTGCCGTGTAATGGAAAGTAAGGCTATTGTTTTTCCCTATTAGTGACCACCCGTCCACTGAGATTTGTTCGGTTATGAGTTTTGCCGGAAGGCTGCCTTTGAAGTCGACCTTAAAGTTTTTGGTGAATGCCTGGCCGTTTTTAGTCAGTTCGGGTATAGTGAGCAGGATATCCACATCCTGTGGCTGGTTGTTTTCAAACCGGAAATAGATTTTGGTGTCCTTAAAGATGGCCTTCCTGATCTGATATCTGGCCGGGTCAAAAATCTCCACATTGGTGAACGTATCCGTCATACGCAATGGCTCAATGCCAGGAAACGGGGGAAATATGGAAGCTGAAGAACCATTTATCACCTCACCATTGTACAGCACTGTCACTTTGCCCGTCGGGTCGATTCGTATGTTTGAGTTGATGTCAGAGGCCTCAGTGATACCTCCTACTGTTGCCTTGGTGTTGACCAGAGGCAGAGCGATTTCGTACGGGTCGTCAGAAATGCCGACTGCGGTTTCCTTGTCCAGGTCAAGACACGACCCCAGGCCCGTCAGGGCAATTACGGACAACAGGAAAATATGTCTTTGATGTAGTGAAAACAATATATTCGGTATTCCCAATTTCTTAATTTTGAGTGCAAGATAAGACAATTTTTTATTTGAATTGAACAGTGGCTCTAAGCCCTCGGCCAAGCGAACGTTAAAATTGGGTTAAATGAGCATGACTTGCTAAACGGCCTGTATACCGGCATGTCAAAGGGTTAAATTTAAATTGTTAACCTTTAATTCCATATCGAAATGAAAAAGTCAATCATCCTGTCCGCCCTCCTGTTTTTTACCTTTATGGTTTCGGGTTCGGGTCAGTCTTACATGAGAGGTCCGCAAGGCCGTATAGCATCGGTACAAAACGTCAACAATGCCGGTAACAGGCAGTGCAAAAGACTGAAAAAAGGTCATATGAGAAGCATGAGAAAGATGGCACTGGCCGACGGCAAGGTCACCCCACGTGAAAAGAGGCTGCTAAGGAGGGAACGAAGAAGAGTTTTCTAAAATTGACAAAGCCAATTTATAAAAAGACCCCTGTTAATCGGAGGTCTTTTTTGTTTATTGTCCTACAAGCTTTTCAAAGGCGGCCGCTTTTTCCGGAAGACCGGCATTGCGATAAGCCATCGCCGCATTTCTGGCACAATTTGGGTCACGATTGAGACCGTAAGCTTTTTCAAAATATTCTGCTGCCTTGAGATGGTCCCCCGCCACACCAAATGACACGCCCATCAAAAACCATGTTTCTCCGTCTTCTGCATTTAGTGCCAGGGATTTTCCCAGCATTTCACGGGATTTTGCAAGGTCATTTTCTTTTTCGCCGGCTTGACGGCCCATTTCACGATACGCCATGGCCTTACCGGTATCCACTATTTTTTTCAGATCATTTACCTGGTCATAATAGGTGATGGCTTCATCATATTTTTTTTGCATCAGGCGAATATTTGCCATAGACAGATAGGCTGTTGCAACTGGTTTGATCTTCATGATGGCCTGACAATGGGCCTCGGCCCTGGCAAGGAGGTCGCTGCATTCCTTTTCTGACCTGATATCCGGATTGGCCGCCTTGATGAGTTCCTCAGCAGCACCATTGTTAAGCCTTACACTCATTGGAAACTTTGCGACATCGGTGGTAAAAAGCGTAAAGTTGTCACGCCAGTCCGGATTGCGGTTGATGGTCATAAAACCATAAATCAGAGACAAGGTTAGTATGCCGCCTATAAAAATCTTATTACCTGAAACAATGGAAGCAAACGATCCGGAAGGTGAATCACTTTTGCCGATAATGCCAGATATTGCATAAACGATCCCTCCGATAAACCAGAAGGAGGGCAGGAATCCCAGCCTTTCGCCATACAGTGTGCCTATGATCACCGGTATCTGACTATATAAAAATACAGCAAACAGAAAGCCAAAGATCGCAAGTGATAAAAAGTTGGATCTTTTGATTCCCCTTACGGCATATATCAGCAAACCCGCATAAACCAAAAGTCCGGCAATTGCCTTGATATTTCCTAATCCTGTGAGCGGAAAAGCGAGATAGCTGTAATCACTCGAAAGCGGATAGGGTACAACCATCATGACCAGGTATTTGAGCAAAACCGTCATGGAGGTGCCAAGCCTTTCTCCCCATCCGGTAGCCCCGACGATGGGATTATCCATGATGTTGATAGCCGGAGCAGGTGTATTACCAAAAATCGCATAACGTATTAAAAACATCAGCATTACGGGAATCAAAAATAAAGCTCCTTTTTTGACGCTTTCAGCCGTGCTGCGGCCGTGGAGCCACCAGGCAGTCATGCCAAATACGGGTAGCATCATAACTGCACCTTCCTTTGATACAAGAGCAAGAAAAAAGCATACAATCGAAAGCACAAGGTTTGTTGCATTCCCTTTTTTCAAATGGCCGCTAAAAAGCCAAAAGGCAAGCAGTACGAAAAGAAGGGACATGATCTCGTCCCTGGATTTGATATTGGCAACCACCTCACTGTGCAGCGGGTGTACTGCAAAAATCAGGGCAGCTGCAAAAGCTGCTGCTTTTCCCTTGCCATCAAACCACCGGTCCATGACCAGGAAAACCATCAGGGCCACCACCCCATACCACAATACATTAAAAAGATGGTGGATAAACGGATTGTTGGGAGAAACTCCCCACTCGATGGCAAATTGTATCAGGGCTACTGGCCTGTATAGCTGGCCTCCAAGGCTGTTTTCGCGATAAGAACCGCTAATAATGTCCCCTATACCCTGAAAACCTCTCGTCACATTTTTGTTGAGTCCTATGGCAAGCGGATCGTCCAGCACAAATCCGTGTCCAAACGTATTGGCATAAACCAGTATTGCGACAATAAAGACGATCAGACCGGCTATCAGGTTTGTCGGTGTATTGGGCTGAGCGGTTACTACCTGTGGTGTTTCCTGTGGCCTGACAGCTGTGACTTTTTGACCTTTCTTTGCCATAAGGATAATTTGTATGCAAATATAGAATTATTTACCAAGACATTATTGCACCCCAAACAGGCAGTTTATCTGGCCCAGGTATTGTATTTTATGATGCAGTATATGGCCCGGAATCCGTCTTTCCAGTTGATCTTTTTGCCCTCAGCATAGGTTCGACCGTAGTAGGAAATACCGACCTCGTAGATCCTGACTCCGGCTACACGGCTTACCTTGGCGGTGACCTCAGGCTCAAATCCGAAACGGTTTTCCTTTAGGGGGACTTTTTTTACAATATCTGCTTTCCACATCTTGTAGCAGGTCTCCATATCTGTGAGATTTAGATTGGTAAATGCATTGGACAGGAAAGTCAGCATCTTGTTGCCGATGGAATGCCAGAAAAAGAGGATCCGGTGAGGATTTCCTCCCATAAACCTCGAGCCATAGACCACATCAGCAAATCCGTCAAGAATCGGCTTCAGGAGCAGATTAAATTCTTCGGGGTCGTACTCCAGGTCAGCATCCTGAATAATGATAAGATCACCGGTTGCCTGTTTGATCCCGGTGGCGAGAGCAGCCCCCTTGCCACGGTTGACTTCGTGCCGGTAGTAAGACAACTCTGTTTCAGGGTGTAGCCTGCGGTATTCTTCCACTTTTTGTTCGGTGAGGTCCTTGCTGCAGTCGTTTACTACGATGATCTCTTTGGCCACACCACCGATAAGCTGTACCGTCCTAACCTTATCGAGTATGGTCTGAATGGTTTTTTCTTCGTTGTATGCCGGTATGACTACAGAAAGTTTAAGGGCCATAAAACAAAAAGATCAATTTTCTGGTTAAATTTTGTTCCTCTTCCGGATCATCATCCATGTCAAATCTTAATTAACCCGCCTGGCTTTAAAATCTGAATATTGAGAATCGGCAGGCAAAAGTATAAAAATGAATTTTCATACCCTAAAAATTGACAAAATAGTACAGGAAACACCGGATGCGGTCTCCATCCGGTTTGAAATACCTGCCCATCTGGCTGCGGACTATCGGTTCAGTGCCGGGCAGCATCTCACCGTAATGACTGAGATAAACGGCAAAGAAGAACGCAGGGCATATTCACTGTGTACACCACCCTTTGATCCGGCTCCGGCCATCACGGTCAAAAAAGTGACAGGAGGCAAAATGTCGACCTGGCTCTGCGAAAAGGTCAGTGTAGGAGATCACCTATCTGTAATGACACCCGAAGGGCATTTTGTGGTACATCCTGACCACAGCCTGGCCAGAAGCCATTATTTTTTCGCTGCCGGCAGCGGCATCACCCCTGTGATGTCCATGATCACAACCATTCTCGAGGAAGAACCCAAGAGTGTCTGCTATCTGCTCTATGGTAACCGCAATGAGTCATCGGTAATCTTTAAACAAAAACTTGACGAACTGTCATCCAGATACTCGGGCCAGCTCGAAGTGACCCATGTGCTCAGCAAACCGGATAAAAAACCTGCAGGTGGGTTAGGCGGACTATTGGGTCGCAAAACTTCCGATTGGAAAGGCCTCAGTGGCAGGATTGATAATAATAAGTGCCTGGATTTTATCAACAGTCATCCGTCTGTACATGCAGTACAACAATACTATGTCTGCGGTCCGGGAAGTTTTATCGAGACTGTAATCACCAGCCTCGCCGGAACGGGCATAGACAAGAAAAATATCCACAAGGAATATTTTAATGCAGGTACTCAGCCCACTGAGAAAAAATCAGGCCTTGACCATGCATCCATCAAGGTTACCCTCAGGGGACAGACCTTTGAAACGGAAGTGCCCAAAGGCAAAACTATCCTGGATGTGCTGGTAGATGCCAAAAAGGATCCGCCCTATTCCTGTACCAGCGGTGCTTGCTCTACATGTATGGCAAAGGTTGCAGATGGCAAGGTGTCGATGGACAGTTGTTTTGCCCTGGATGACGACGAAGTGGAGGCCGGTTATATTCTTACCTGTCAAGCCCATCCGCAAACTGCGTCCGTGACCCTTTCATACGATGTCTGACCTGCTGTAAATGGCTCAGGTCTTCTGGAGATACCGTGCAATGTCAGGCGACAGTTATGACATCTGCCTGTACCACGGAGAGCCTTCGGGCCATGTGGTGATCTACTGCGGAACCGAGATCATCCATATTGACTTCAGCGTTTTTGAGGACCACACCTACAGTTTTTTAGCAGGAGATGACCTGCTCGAGCTGGAAGTAAAATACAGGGATGCTACGCCATCCTATTCCCTGACAAGGGCGGCAGAAAATAATTTTGTACCAAACCATACATCTCCGGACCGCATCAACACCCACACCCTCATCAGCCTCATCATCGCAGTAGTGGTTTTAATCACAGTGCTGGTCATCATTTTGTTACTTTAATATTGTTTTTTCCACCGGAAAGTATATATTTGTAAATCAAACCGGTTTATATATTTTGGAAAACCTGTCATTACATATAGAAAGCCTTATCTTTTCTGCCAATCCTTCTATCAGCTTTGATGAGATCAGGACGACGCTTGAGGCTGCATTAAGTACCACTTTTTCGGACGAGCTCATTGCCGAAAATATCAGCCTGCTTATGGAAAAATTTGCTTCTGATCAGTATTCATTTGAGATTATGGAGATCGCAGGAGGATTCAGGTTTATGACAAAAGGGGCATATCATAATACGATAGGCACCTTCCTCAAACTAAATGCCCATAAAAAGCTCAGCAAATCAGCTCTTGAGACCCTTTCTATCGTGGCCTACAAGCAGCCCGTCTCAAAAGCCGAGATTGAGTCCATAAGGGGAGTTAACAGCGACTATACCATCCAGAAGCTGCTTGAAAAAGACCTCGTGGAGATCACCGGCCGCAGCGATGGCCCCGGCAAACCTCTGCTGTATGGTACCACATCTAAGTTTACAGATTACTTCGGCCTGAAATCTATTGCTGATTTGCCCAAACTCCGAGAAATCGACCCGGTGGAAAACCAGATCGGCGAGCAGGCACCCATCGAAGCTGAACTTTTTATAAACAATTCTGATTTTAGTAAGGAAGAAGAGTAAACTTATTACCCATGGAAACCAGGCCCCTTGTCAACCGCGTAGCGGAAAGCGGCATTATCACTATAAATCTTGAGGATTTTTTTCCCGTCCGTCATTTTATGACCTTTGATATCAGGGATTACCTGTATCAAGGGCTCATCCTGAAGGAAAAGGATTTCAGAGAAGCTTTAAAAAACCTTGATTGGACAGCGTACACAGATTCCATCGTACTTGTCACCTGTTCTGCCGATGCCATCATACCCCAATGGGCCTATATGCTGATAGAATCCGGCCTGGCTGGCATAGCCGCGGACACCTATCATGGTACAGAGGAGGAATACCTGAAGTACCATTACCGCCAAACCCTCGAAAAAACCGATTTTTCACAATACAGCGAAAAAACTGTCGTTATAAAAGGGTGCGGACAAAAACCTGTACCGGCTTACGCCTATGCACTCATCACCAGAATGCTAAAGCCCGTGGCCCGCAGCATCATGTACGGAGAGCCGTGCAGCACTGTACCCGTATTCAAGCGTCCCAGAATCATCGAAAACACACCTCAATAATCAAAAAACAGGTTATACATGCATTACGGAAAAACATTGTTCCCGCTGTTTGGCTTCCTGGCCGGCATCGTTTTTACGATGCTGATCTTCATTTCATACAGCTCTAAACACTCGTCACTGGCCGCTTTTTTTGAACTTCCCCAGCAGATAAAGTCTGTAAATCTAAATAAAAAGTTTGACTTTGCAGGGGAGGAGGTACCCCTCAACGATGACACCCGGGAGCGGCTCGACAGAGAGTTGAGCGTAAATGCTTACTGGCAGTCCACCACCCTGCTCAATCTCAAGATGGCCCATAAATACTTCCCTACCGTAGAAAAGATCTTGGCAGAATACGGCATACCCGATGACTTTAAATACCTGGCCATTGCCGAAAGCGGCCTCCGCAATGTTTCTTCCTCCGCCAATGCCAAGGGCTACTGGCAGTTTATGAAGCCCGCCGCCCAGGAAGTGGGCCTTGAGTTGTCCGAAGACGTGGACGAAAGAATGCACATCGAAAAAGCCACCCGGGCAGCCTGCAACTATCTGCGTAGACTGCACGAACGATTCGGTACGTGGACCAATGTCGCAGCAGCCTATAATGTAGGACCCACAGCCTTTGCTAAAACCATGGCCGAACAAAAAGAAAACAGTTATTACGACATTAATATCAACGAAGAGACATCCCGATATGTGTTTCGCATCATCGCCATCAAGGAAATTATCCGCAATCCGTCAGATTTCGGTTATTACCTGGAGGATGAGCACAAATACAAAAGTGATGCCTCCCTCCGGCAGGTGACCGTCACCTCTTCCATACCCAGTCTCGCTGATTTTGCCCACCAGTATGGTGTCACCTACCGTATGCTCAAGTTTTATAATCCGTGGCTGATCAGCTCAAAACTGTCCGTCGCACCAGGAAGGCAGTACACACTGCTGATACCCGAAAAGTGATGTCCCTTTGTTTTGAGGTTATTGGCCTACAGCACAAGTAAATATCCATCTTATCTGACCAGATGATATTGATTTGACTTATACGTTGACGGTATTAATATTGTTCCAAAAGATCGTATTCCGTAAAGGCTATCCGTATTAATAAGTTGAAGCGAAGCCGATTGGTCCACGAAAAATGGAATTGAAAAGTTGGTTTGAAAAGCGAAACTATCTTGCTCACCGATAAATTCCAACTCAATGCGTTCGCCATTGATCTCCCATATTATAAGATTAGACTGTTTGCCTTTGGACACCACACTCGGGGTCCTTTGACCATTGACAGCATTTACGGCAGTCCATAAACCCAAAAACCTGTCCCTTGGCAGATCTTTGTCTTCTTTCTGGCAAGAGACCGCCCCCATGAGGAAGAGCAAAAAAACTACTTTTTTCATGCATCAGAGAATTCAGGTGTACAACAACCTGAAAACCACCTTGGTTGTCCTACCCTGAAAGACAGACCGTGGCTGTCACAGACCCAGAGCCTCTGCGATTTGTTTTCCGTGATCAGCTGACACCACATCGTCCAGGATGTGGGTTATGGTCCCGGATTCATCAATCACCACTGTAGTGCGATACACTCCCATGACCTGCTTACCCATAAACATCTTGGGGCCGTAATACCCGAATGCATTCATCATAGACAGCTCCGGGTCAGCTATAAGTGAGTAGGGAAAATTGTACTTCTCTATAAACTTCTTATGTTTCTTAACCGTATCCTTGCTCACACCGTACACCTTATATCCTTGTGCCCTGAATGTCTCGTAATGGTCACGCACGCTGCAGGCTTCCTTGGTACAGGTAGGACTGTCATCCTGTCCGTAAAAAAAGATTATGGCCTTTTGACCGGCAAGCGTCCCGTCGGTGACCACATTGCCGTTTTCATCCCACGCACTGAATGCCGGTATCTTTTGGCCGGTCTTTACGTTTCCTTTTTTATCTGACCCATCCATAAGTTTAAGTATTTCGTTTCGGAACAATGCAACCCGACGTTGGTTCACTTTTATTAGAGTATGTTTAAATTTTTATGTTTGAGTGAAAACTGGCAAATTTAATTTTAGGTAAGGCATATTTTGCAGTCGAATACGGAATATTCGGCGAAAAATATAACGCAACATAAAATAAAATTTGCTGTTTGTAGCCAAATAATGGAATTTTAAACATACTCTTATATTTTGGGAGTGTCCCTCCGCTGCAGGCAGCGTCCGGGCCGGGCTTTCCGCTGTATCCTGACCCATGCGTCAGGATGCCGCTGCTATCCCTCACTCATTTTGCTGATTTGCCGCATGGCCTGAGAGTGTATTACTATAAATCCTGAACCGGGTAAAACCGCGGGCAAAATCATATTGACACCCGCGAAGGTTATTTGCTGTCATTTTGTCATAAATTTTATTTTGGATTCATATTTGCAGATAATTTTCAGAAATTTGGGTTCATTAAAATACAATTCCATTTCATGACATACGATAATTTTACGGTAAATGCCCAGGAGGCCATTTTAAAATCACAGCAGATAGCCGGTGCTTTGGAACAACAGGGTGTTGATACCATCCACCTTATCAAGGGAATCACCGAGACTGACGAAAAACTGTCAGAATTCCTCTTCAGCAAGATGGGGGTTAACCTTCCCATGCTCAAAAGAGACCTGAATGTGGAGATCGAAAAATTTCCCAGAGTAGAGGGTGGAGACAAACAGTTCCTGACCAATGACGCTAACAAAGCTTTGGCTACAGCCAAAAAAATGCTCAAGGATTTTGGCGATGAATATATCTCCATAGAGCTGATGCTCATGGGAATAGTGAGTGGCAATGACAAGGCTGCCACCATCCTTAAAAACCATGGCGTGACCGGCGAAAAACTCAGGGCAGCCATTATGGAGCTACGCAAAGGAAGGAAAGTCACCGACCAGAATGCAGAAAACCAGTACAACTCCCTTAAAAAATATGCCATTGACCTCAACGAACGGGCAGAGGAGGGCAAGCTCGACCCTATCATCGGCAGGGACGAAGAGATAAGGCGAATTCTCCATATTCTGTCCCGCCGCAAGAAAAACAATCCAATCCTCCTCGGAGACCCCGGCGTGGGTAAAACCGCCATCGTCGAGGGTATAGCCTGGCGTATCGTCAAGCAGGACGTACCTGAAAATCTCAAGAGTAAACGCATCTTTACCCTCGATATGGCAGCCCTGGTAGCAGGAGCAAAATACAAAGGCGAGTTTGAAGAAAGGCTCAAAGCACTGATCAATGAGGTGATTGCTTCTAATGGGGAGGTCATTCTCTTTATCGACGAGATTCATACCCTCATAGGCACCGGAGGAGGACAGGGAGCCATGGATGCTGCCAATATCCTCAAGCCTGCCCTCGCCCGCGGTGAACTGAGGACCATAGGAGCCACCACCCTGGACGAATACCAGAAATATTTTGAAAACGACAAGGCCCTGGTCAGAAGGTTCCAGACCGTAACCATTGACGAGCCATCAGTGGAGGATACTATTTCCATTCTCCGGGGTATTCAGGAAAAATACGAGGTTTACCACAAGATAGGCATCCTTGACGAAGCCCTGATAGCCGCTGCCGAGTTGTCGCACCGGTACATATCCGAACGCAAACTTCCCGACAAGGCCATAGACCTGATAGATGAGGCAGCAGCCAAACTGCGACTGGAGCTCGATTCCGTGCCGGAAGACGTAGACGAACTGGACCGTAAAGTCAGGCAGCTCGAGATCGAACGCGAATTCATCAAAAAAGAAAATGACGAAAAAAAGCTCAAATCCATCAGCGAGCAGATAGCCAATACCAAGGAAAAACTGGATTCACTCAGGGCAGCGTGGCAGTCCGAAAAAGAAATCGTGGACACCATCCAAAACATCAAAAAGCAGATAGAGCAGCTGGATTACGAGGCTCAGAAGGCCGAGCGTGAAAGCGATTTTGAAAAAGTGGCCAAAATCCGCTACGGCGATCTCAAGCAAAAGGAGGCTGAACTTGCCGTGGCCCAGGAAAAACTGGAGAAACTGCCGGAAGAAGGACGCTTTACCAATGAAGTGGTCACAGCCAATGACATCGCCGATGTGGTAAGCAAATGGACCGGCATTCCGGTATCCAAAATGCTGCAGAGCGAAAAGCAAAAACTCCTGCAACTCGAGGAGGAAATAGGCAAAAGGCTCATCGGCCAGAAAGAAGCCGTGGAAGCTGTCTCTGATGCCGTAAGAAGGAGCAGGGCAGGACTACAGGACGACAAAAAACCAATAGGATCTTTTATCTTTCTCGGACCAACCGGCGTAGGCAAAACCGAACTGGCCAAGGCTCTGGCAGAAGTGCTTTTTGACGATGAGACCGCCATCACACGTATAGACATGAGCGAATACCAGGAAAAACACTCCGTCTCAAGGCTCGTGGGAGCCCCTCCGGGTTACATAGGATATGATGAGGGAGGACAACTTACTGAGGCTGTAAGAAGGAGACCATACTCCATCATTCTGCTGGATGAGATAGAAAAGGCCCACCCTGATACATTTAATGTGCTGCTCCAGGTACTCGATGACGGCCGGCTCACTGACAATAAGGGACGGGTGGCCAATTTTAAAAACACCATCATCATCATGACCTCCAATATGGGTGCCGAAAAAATCCTCGAAAACTTTGAGGACCTTGAAGCCGTAGGCGACAAACACAGGGCGGAAATCCTGGAGACGACAAAAATCGAAGTCTTTGAAGCACTGAAGGAAAACCTCAGACCCGAATTCCTCAACCGTATCGACGAGAAGATTATGTTTCTGCCGCTGACCAAGGCCGAGATCAAACAGGTAGCAGCTCTTATGATCAAAAAACTCACCAAAAACCTGGGCAAGCAGGAAATAGGTATCCATTTTGACGAAGCAGCAATGAACCTCCTGGCCGACCTGGGCTATGAGCCCCAATTTGGTGCCAGACCTATGGCCCGTGTTATCCAGAAGGAAATCATCAACGAGCTTGCAAAAGACGTGCTCGGCGGCAAATTCGGTCCCGGGGATACGATTTATATCGGCACCGACAGCAAGGGCTTTACATTCTCAAACAAGCAGACCCCGTCAACCGCAGCTCCCGCAGTGCAAAAAGACAAGGACATCGACAAGCTTAAAAAAGCAACAAAAGATGTCAATGACCTGGTCCGTGACATTCGTGATGAAGACGATGAAGAAGATGATATCGATGCAGAAGAACCATCATCTTCCAAAGAGAAGTAATAGACGGTTTTCACAAAATTATAAGCCCGGCCAGTTCGGGCTTTTTTATTTAATGCCTTTAATTTTTTATTAAAATGCACTTAAATCGTCCTGTTTATCCGCAGACAATGTAGATTTATGTGGTTTTTCAAAAAAAGCCAAGAAAACAATCTTATGAGACCACTTTTATTGCTGATTCTTGCCTCCATTTTTACATCCTGCAGTATCCTGGCCCAGCAGGCAAATCCGGACTATGATCCCGTGCTCGCTGCATCTGTTGAGGCTGATGATTATGGCATGAAAAATTACGTTATGGCCATACTCCGCACCGGACCCAAGGACTCCATCATCACAGATAAGGCACAAAGGGCCGAACTTTTTCGCGGTCATATGGAAAACATCAAACGGCTGGCCAGTGAAAAGAAACTGGTTGTAGCAGGTCCATTCGGCAAAAACGACCTAACCTATCGGGGTCTTTTTATCCTGAATGTAAAAACCATTGAAGAAGCCCGTGCCCTCTGTAATACCGACCCGGCTGTGGCAGCCGGTATCTTTGAGCTTACCCTGATACCCTGGTACGGGTCTGCCGCCCTCGGCGAATACCTGCCTTCCAGCGAAAAGGTTTCAAAATACAAGTTTTAAGGTCACCCGAACTCCAGGATTCAGCAAATCACTTTTATATAATTTTACTATTACAGGGCAATTTCAAGAATACGTTATTAGTTCATGCGAATAGTTTTTGGACTCATTTTTCCAAAATATTTATTTATCTGAAATCAACAGGCTTCTGGTCTGACTTCGCAGATTAACCTCTGCATACATTTTTCTGCAAAATCCTTACCTTTGCAGCTATTTTACGGTATCCTGCCTGTTACATCAGGCAAATCCGTATTAAAATATCCAGTATTATGGCCAGGTACAATGATGAAATGAAACAGCTGGACCTACCGGAAATAGACCGGCAGATCCTTGATTTCTGGAAGGAAAATGACATATTTAACAGAAGTGTAGAGCAGCGTCCCCGGGACCGGAGTTTTGTCTTTTACGAGGGTCCGCCCTCGGCCAATGGCAAGCCCGGTATCCATCACGTTATGGGCCGGACTGTCAAGGATATCTTCTGCCGTTTCCATACCATGACGGGCAGCCGTGTGGAGCGTAAAGGCGGATGGGACACGCACGGCCTGCCCATTGAACTAAGTGTGGAGAGCGAACTCGGCATCACCAAGGATGATATTGGCACCAAAATCACGGTAGAACAATACAATGCAAAATGCCGTGAGACGGTCATGAGGTACAAGGACCTATGGGACGATGTCACCATAAAAATGGGTTTTTGGGTGGACCTCAAAGATCCGTACATCACCTTTACCAACGAGTACATAGAATCCGTATGGTGGCTCCTGGCCCGACTATACAACAAAGGCCTTCTGTACAAGGGTTACACCATCCAGCCTTATTCGCCTGCAGCCGGCACAGGGCTCAGCTCACACGAGCTCAATCAACCGGGTTGCTATAAGGAAGTGACAGACACCACCATAGTGGCCCAGTTTCTAACCCGGTCAGAGACTTTGCCCGTAACATTGCAGGGACATGGGGATGTCTTCATTCTGGCCTGGACGACTACACCCTGGACCTTGCCGTCCAACACCGCCCTGACCGTAGGTCCCGACATCACCTACCAGCTTATCAAGACTTATAACCTGTACACCCATAAGCCGGTTAATGTGCTTCTGGCCAAAGATACCGTAGCAACACAGTTTGAAGGTGAGTTTGAAAAGACTGATTCCATAGACAAGCTCTACTCCTACGACCCTGCCGACAAAAAAATACCTTATTACATCATCACTGAGGTGAAAGGGTCAGAACTGGTGGGTGTGAGGTACGAACAACTGCTCAAGTACGCCACTCCGTATCAAAACCCCGAAAATGCATTCAGGGTCATTGCCGGCAACTTTGTCACCACAGAAGACGGTACGGGAGTGGTACACACTGCTCCGACCTTTGGAGCTGATGACGCTAAGGTGGCCCGGGAGGCAGTACCCGAAGTGCCCCCCATGCTTGTGCTCGACGATAACGGAAACCCTGTGCCCCTTGTGGACCTCAAGGGCCGGTTCAGGTCCGAGCTGGACGAAATAGGCGGAAAATATGTTAAAAACGAATATTACCCTGAAGGACAGGCGCCCGAAAAGTCAGTCGATGTGGAACTCTCCATAAAGCTGAAAATTGAGAACAAGGCTTTCAGGGTCAAGAAATATCTGCACGCTTATCCGCACTGCTGGCGTACGGACAAGCCCGTGCTTTATTATCCGCTTGACAGCTGGTTTGTCAGATCCACAGCCATGAAGGACAAGATGATAGAGTTGAACAAAAC
>JAGVTV010000044.1 GCA_019136675.1 Bacteroidota bacterium | reverse complement strand
ACCTCTACAGTGGGAGATATCTTTTTGGGGTCGATTAAAAAACTTATGCCGGGGTTAAATGCGGCATTTATGGACATAGGTCACCGCAAGGACGCATTTCTCCATTACACTGACCTGGGCCCGCAGATCAAGTCCCTGACCAAATACACCAATTCGGTCATGAAAGGGAGCTATAACAGTCCCCTCCTCGAACACTTTGTGATGGAGCCTGATAATCCTAAGACAGGCAAGATAGACCAGGTTTTTGACAAAAATACCTACGTCCTTGTGCAGGTCCTAAAGGAACCCATCTCTACAAAAGGACCAAGGCTAAGTTGCGAACTGACACTTCCGGGACGTTATGTAGTGCTGACACCGTTTAGCGAGATTGTCGCCGTATCAAAGAAAATATCCACTGCCGACGAGCGGAAAAGGCTCAAGGTCCTTGTGGAAAGCATTAAGCCAAAGAATTTCGGCGTCATCGTAAGGACAGCTGCCGAAGGCAAAAAGGTGGCAGACCTGCACAATGACATCAAGGAGCTGGAGGAAAAATGGAAGGAAATGTTTTCCAAACTGAAACAAACCAAGTCACCTGACAAGATCCTCAGTGAGATAGACAAAACATCTACCATCCTGAGAGATATCCTCAGCGACAACTTTAACAGGATCACGGTCGATGACAAGGACATGTACACCAGTATCAAGGAGTTTCTGACCTCAATTGCCCCAGACAAGGTGAGGATCCTGCAGCAGTATAAGGGACAAAGGCCCATTTTTGATCATTTCGACATCAGCAGACAGATAAAGGCCTCCTTTGGCAAAACTTCCACCATGGCCAGCGGTGCCTATGTGGTCATTGAGCATACAGAAGCCATGCACGTGATAGACGTCAATAGCGGACCGAAAATGCAGCGTAAGGACCAGGAAGAGGCAGCCATGGCCGTAAACCTCGAAGCCGCTGAAGAAATAGCACGCCAGCTACGTCTCAGGGACATAGGGGGACTTATCATCATTGATTTCATCGATATGAGAACCTCAGAAAACAAGACCAGCCTCTTCAACAAGATGAGGGACTTTATGGAGGGAGACCGGGCACAGCATACTATATTGCCTCTGAGTAAGTTTGGCCTTATGCAGATTACGAGACAGCGTACCAGACCGGAGGTCAACATCGACACGACAGAGGTATGCCCTTCCTGTCAGGGCTCCGGCAAGGTCAATGCTTCCATCCTGGTCATCGACAACATACAGAGAGACATAGAATACATAATCGACTCCAGGCCAAAATCCAAATTCAGGCTTACCGTCAATCAGTTTGTATACTCTTACCTGAAGGCGGGCTTCCCTTCCATACAGATGAAATGGTATGCCAAATACAAGAAATGGATAAGCCTTTCCAGCGACTCTGATTATCATTTGTTTGAATACAAGTTTTACGACGAGGCCGATGACGAAATCCGGCTTTCCTGACAACTGCCATGGGTGCACTGAGTGCTTTGGCCATTGAAGCCCTTAACAGGATATTTAATTCAGAGGATACCGTTTTGATAGCACCCCTCAACTGGGGCTTGGGTCATGCCAGCAGATGCATACCGATAATACAGCATTTACAGGAAAGATGTAAAAGGGTTATTATAGCCTCAGACGGAGAGTCCCTGCAATTACTCAAAAAAGAATTTCCCTGCCTTGCCTTTGAGTCCCTGCCGTCCTACCGCATACAATATCCCACCGGTAGTGCCGTCCTAAATATGGCCCTTAATTTTCCAAATATAGCAAAGGCATATGCTGAAGAAAAAAAAATCACCGGTGTACTTGCTAAAAAATACGGAGTTACGGCGGTCCTTTCGGACAATCGCCCCGGCGTGCTGGCACCTGGCCTGAAAAATGTGTACATGACACACCAGCTGAATATCCTGCACGGCTTCCGGCCGGTATCAATTACAGCTTCGTGGATACACAGGTATTTTATCGGTAAGTTTGACATCTGTCTGGTGCCCGACTCAATGTCAGGAGACGCACTGGCTCCCCGATTGTCCTCTCCCCCCACTGCCAATACGGTATACATCGGGCCAGTATCCAGAATCAGCAAAGAAGGACTTCCGGCAGTCTGGGATATCACAGTCCTGCTATCCGGACCGGAACCACAGCGGAGCATCCTCGAAAAAAAGCTCATAGAGATTTTATCCCGCTTTTCCTCGATGAACATCCTTCTGGTAAGGGGTACTGTCATGGGTCTGCCATTGGAGAGGCTAGCTGGTAATATAAAAGTTTGTGATCTTCTTGACAGCCAGGAAACCGGAAAAGTCCTTAACAGCTCAAGGCTTCTGATATGCAGAAGCGGTTACTCAACGATAATGGACCTACACCATCTTCCGGTCAGGGCTATATTTATACCTACCCCTGGACAAACTGAGCAGGAATATCTGGCAGAAAACCTTCCTGGTGGGAAACCATACATGACCGTTTTACAGAAAAATTTACATGAACTGCCCTCTGCTGTGCAGAAGATGCTATACCGGATCTGATGATTTTAAGTATTTTAAAAAACCTCAGATACCCATATTTTAATTAACTTTGTTTTTTATGGAGTCAGTAAAACATAACGAACATACCACAGAAGTCGGATCTTCCAGAGCGGATATCAGAAAAATGTCTCCTGAGGAGTTGAAGCAAATAGTCACTTCTCTCGGTGAGCCGGCTTTCAGGGCAAAACAGGTGTACGAATGGCTATGGCAAAAGTCAGCCAGGACATTTGACGAGATGACCAACCTGCCAAAGGCATTCCGTCAAAAACTGGATGATAAATATGGTATTTACTGCATCACTACGGACAAGGTGCAAAAAAGCCTGGATGGGACCATTAAAACCAGGTTTTTATTGCATGACGGCCATAAAATAGAATCTGTCCTCATTCCGGTTCCGGAAGAAGACAGATATACAGTTTGCATCTCTACCCAGGTAGGCTGCAGCCTCACCTGTAAGTTTTGTGCCACCGGCCAGATGAAACGCATCAGGAATCTCGATGCTGCTGAGATTTACGACCAGTACGCAGAGGTAAACAGGCAGTGCATGGAATTATACGCACACCCTCTCACAAATGTGGTATATATGGGCATGGGGGAGCCCCTTCTGGCCTACAAAAGCACCCTTGACAGTGTGCACCTTCTTACCAGCCCGGAGGGACTCAATATCTCCCCTAAAAGAATCACAGTAAGCACTGCCGGCATCGGCAAGATGATACGGAAACTGGCAGACCAAGAGGTAAAGTTTAACCTTGCCCTTTCGCTGCATGCTGCCGACGATGTCAAAAGGAATGAGATCATGCCCATCAATGAGCAAAATAACCTGAGCGAACTGATGGACGCATTAAGGTACTTTTATGAAAAGACAGGCAACAAGATAAGTTACGAATACATCACTTTCAGGGGCTTTAACGATTCGCTGGACGATGCCGCAAAACTGGCACGCCTTTGCCGTGATTTTCCCGTCAAGGTAAATATCATAGAATACAATCCG
>JAGVTV010000023.1 GCA_019136675.1 Bacteroidota bacterium | reverse complement strand
ATTTGCTGGACTTGGTCGAGATGCTACCCAATCTGGCAAATTATTTTGAGAGAAACTATAATTTAAAGAGAAAAACAAGAAAATCCATAGTATGAAAATACGCATACCGTTAAAAACTTTTGATGGTTAAAAAATCGTCAAAAGTTATCGCTCAGAAATGAATTTGAAGACCACTATTTTACCAATGCCAGAAAAAATCTTTGTAAACAGGGAGATTTTCTTTACGAAGGTTGGTCGTTTCTTCCTTTCATGAGCCATAACGTGTTTATCTACACTAAAAATTTATCTCACCATCACGGTTTTTACAAGTTTTTGGGGTACTTTTATGGCTGTTTATCTACACTAAAAATTTATCTCACCATCACGGTTTTTACAAGTTTTTGGGGTACTTTTATGGCATGGGTATCGGTCGGGGGGACTACTTTATAAAAATGAGTGAGGGATAGCAGCGGACATCCCGTACACACGGGATAAAGCGGATAGCCCGACCCTGACCGCAGCGTCAGGGACACTCCCAAAATAATAAATATCCTCAACCGTCATTTTCTGGTCCCTGTTTAGGATCAGGTGTCTTGTTCGGATTCGGGTTTGTGTTTGCCAAATTCATCCTTAACATGCGGCTTAATGATACGTCGCTGGCTATCGGCTTTTTTAATAGCCTCACCCACCTGGTTGCTGGCTGTAAAACTGGCCACCATATTGTTGAGCATTTCAGAGCCGGCCTGCGGTGAATTAGGCAGCAGGATGAGGTTGGAATTAGTGTCCGCACCTATGGCCTGGAGGGTATCATAGTGCTGTGTCACAACGATAAGTGCTGAAGCTTCCTGGCTGTTGATGCCCACCTGGTTGAGGATGTCTACACTCTCCACAAGTCCGCGGGCGATCTCACGCCTCTGGTCCGCAATACCCTGGCCCTGGAGCTTTTTACTTTCTGCCTCGGCCTTGGCCTTGGCGACGATGCGGATCCGACCGGCTTCAGCTTCATACTCAGCGGCTGTCTTTTCCCTTTCGGCGGCGTTGATACGGTTCATGGCATTTTTTACCTGGATGTCGGGGTCAATATCCGTGATCAGTGTGTTGATGATGTCGTAACCGTAAGCGGTCATGGCCTCATTGAGCTCACGTTTGACGGCTACAGCAATGTCATCCTTCCTCTCAAACACATCGTCGAGCTTTAGCTTGGGTACCTCGGCACGCACCACGTCAAACACATAAGAGGTAATCTGGTCATGCGGATATTCCAACTTATAATAAGCGTCATAAACCTTATCCATGATTACCTTAAACTGCACAGAAACCTTCATTTTTACAAACACGTTGTCCTTGGTCTTGGTCTCGACAATGACGTCAAGCTGCTGGATACGCAGGTTTATCTTGCCTGCTATTCTGTCAATGATGGGAATTTTGAAATGGAGCCCGGAGTGCCTTATGCTGCTGAATTTTCCGAATCTTTCGATCAATACGGCTGTCTGCTGTTTGACCGTAAAAATGGAAGCAGAAATAAAAAACAGAAGGAGAATCAAAGGAATGAGTAATCCTGATGCTAAAAGAGAGTTCATAGTGATATTTTAAGTTTTGAAAATACAAATATACATTTTTTTTGTGGTATTATTGAAGAATGTGCTGGGATAATAGACATGATTCATCAGTGAGCAGCTTATTTTTTTTTGATTTGGTCAATATTTAGCGGGATTATTTTATAGTGTTGGTGTGTTGCTTATATTTGTAGGCAGATCTTTTACCTCCACATCATGCCTATATTCTTTGAATTCACCCAAAAACTGGTACCACTGCTTATGGTATCGATCTTGGTTTTTTCTTTGCCAATGACCGGACAGGTACCTTTTGGAGCCTTGCCGACAGAGGAACAGCTGGCCTGGCATGAGTTGGAATATTATGCGTTTGTGCATTTCGGGCCCAATTCGTTTACCGATGTAGAATGGGGTGACGGCAAGGAAAAAGCTACAGTTTTCCATCCTCAAAATCTGGATTGCCGGCAGTGGGCCAGGATAGCCAAAAAATCTGGCATGAGGGGCATCATCATCACCGCCAAACACCACGATGGATTTTGCCTGTACCCCAGCAAATTTTCTACCCATACGGTGCGGGAGTCGGGCTGGAAAGGCGGAAAAGGAGACGTACTCCGGGACCTTGCAGATGCCTGTCGGGAGTATGGCCTCAAGATGGGCGTATATATGTCTCCCTGGGACAGAAACCACCCTTCGTACGGGACGCCGCAATACAATGACATATTTGTCAATATGCTCACAGAGGTACTGACAGGGTACGGCCCCCTTTTTGAGGTATGGTTTGACGGGGCCAACGGCGAAGGGCCCAATGGCAAAAAGCAGGTGTATGATTTCCCAAGATTTAATGCCACCGTTAAAAAGTATCAACCTCATGCCCTCATATTCAGCGACGCGGGCCCGGATATACGGTGGGTGGGCAATGAGCGGGGCATAGCCGGAGATACCTGCTGGGCCACCATGTTCCGTGACGATTTGTATCCGGCATACGATCATCCGGAACGTCTCAACAAGGGCGACGAAAACGGAACAAACTGGCTGCCTGCCGAGTGCGACGTATCCATTCGCCCGGGATGGTTTTACCACGCTGCTGAAGACAATAAAGTTAAAACCCCGGAACAACTGCTGGAAATATGGCAAAAATCCGTAGGCCGCGGGGCCAACCTGCTGCTCAATATACCGGTGGCACCTTCCGGGCTGGTCCATAAAAACGACGAAAAGGCCCTGATCGGGTTTAAAAAGCTTAGGGACAAATATTACGGCAAGCCTGTCTGCTCCATTGGGGACTTTAAAATAATTGACCGTAAAACCATGGAGGTACACCTGGGTAAAAAACGTAAATTCAACGGGCTCGATATCAGTGAGGATATCAGGCTCGGCCAAAGGGTAAAATCTTTTCGAATACAAGCCAAAACCTCAGCCGGATGGCAAGACATAGCTTCATCTGCAACTATCGGACACAAGCGAATCCTCCACTTTGCGGAGTGCACCACAGACATGCTCAGGGTGGTGATTGATGACACACTTGCTGAGCCAGTGATACGCGAACTACGGTTATATCATGTAAAATAGAAGGTGCAGGATTTCAATAAATATACTGCGAATCAGGAAAAATCCTGCACTTTCCTGTATCTCAGCCTGAGACTATTGGCCACCACGCTGACGCTGCTCATGGCCATGGCTGCTCCGGCCAACATAGGGTCGAGGGTGAATCCAAAGGCTGGGTACAGAATACCTGCAGCCACGGGGATGCCTATGATATTGTAGATAAATGCCCAGAAAAGGTTTTGGCGAATGGTCTGTACTGTCTGGCGTGAAATGTTAAGGGCAACAGGTATTTTGGAAATATCAGAGGAGATGATCGTCATTTTGGCCACATCCATGGCTATGTCGCTGCCATGTGCCATGGCTATGCTGACATCTGCTGTGGCAAGAGCCGTACTGTCATTTATGCCGTCACCGGCCATAGCCACAATTTTGCCTTGGTGTTGCAGAGCAGCAATATAGGCAGATTTTTCGTCGGGCAGCATCCTGCTTTTCCAGTGGTTGATACCTGTCTGCCTGGCCACAGAGGCAGCTGCCTTTTCATTGTCACCTGTCAGCATATGGACCTCAATTCCGGCCTTTCGGAGGTTTTCCACAGCTTTTGCGGAGGTTGGTTTTACAGGGTCCGAAACCGCCATAACTGCAAGGACCCTGCCACTCCCCGCAAACCAGCTGACCGTCCTTCCCTGACCGGCCCATTCGTCTTCCAACGTGAGCAGATCCGTTGAGACTTTCACTTCATGATCTTCCAGAAATTCGCGGGTACCTACCATATAAAG
>JAGVTV010000107.1 GCA_019136675.1 Bacteroidota bacterium | reverse complement strand
TAGAACAGGACAGCCGTTTATCTGGCCTAAATCAGTAATCCATATGGACATAACCAGAGACAATCTGCAGCTGATGAAAACCAGCAAAGGCAATGATATTGCCAGTCTTTCTGCCGACCGTCCTGTTCTATTGGTTTTTTTAAGGCATTTCGGGTGCATTTTTTGCAGAGAGTCGCTGCATGATATTTCACGTAAGTGGACAAATTTTCAGGAAAGCGGTGTCACACCTGTATTTGTACATATGGCTGACGATGTTACGGCCCGGCAGTTTTTTAAAAAGTTTGGCGTTGCTGATGCCGAACACATCTCCGATCCAGACTGCAGGTATTACCGTTTGTTTGGGCTGGTCAAGGGCAGTTTCAGCCAGCTTTTCGGACTCAAAACATGGCTTAGAGGGGCAGAAGTCGCAGCCACCAAAGGTATTTTTCCGGCAGCACCCGGCTTGGGTGACGGGCTGCAGATGCCCGGAATTTTTCTGATCAGGAATGGACAGGTTATTCGTAGTTTTATTCATCACTCGGTGGCAGACAAGCCGGATTATGATTCCTTTATTGCGACATGTCGTATAAATTAATGTGATTTTAACACAGTTTTTAAAATACCTCCGACCTGATTTCCGTTGTATGTTGGTACACCATCACCAGACCATGCGTATATTCTTGTTGAGCTTGTTAATTGTTTCCTTTTTACATAATAATATGACAGGACAGGATTCTGCCACGGTGGAAAATGCCCTTGCCTTCTATTGTGATGTGATGACCAATGCCGCTGAAAGCAGACACAGACAGTCAGCCATGGAAAAGTTTAACAACCTTTTTTTTGAGGCATTAAACCAAAAGGGTTCATTTGGTAATTCCTTTGATTCACTCAAGTGGATATCAAAAAAGTATGCCGATGACCGTTCTTTTCGCTATCTTACCTGGGAAGCTCGTATCACCGACAATGACACCCGATATTTTGGCGTCATTCAGATGGCCGATGGCAGGGTATATGAGCTCAACGACAATTTTAAGCAGGCAGAGGGCCTGGCAGAAGAAGAATACGGTACTGACAGTTGGCTTGGCGGCATTTGCTACCATATGATGGAGGTGAAGTCATCAGCTGATGGCCGTTATTTTCTTATCTTTGGCCTCAACAGACTCAATGCTGCCGAAAATGTAAAAATCGTCGATGTGCTTTTTTTTAGTGCGGAGGGAGTTCCCTATTTCGGTAAACCGGTTTTTGTCAGGACCCACAAGGACGGTAAAGAAGAGATCACCCTCAACAGGCTTGTATTTAAGTACTCGGCAGACGCCATGATGACAGTAAATTATAATCCAGGCATGGATATGATCATGTACGACCACCTGATACCCAGGATGAGCCGGATCAAAAACAATACAGAAACCCTCGTACCGGATGGAAGCTATGTAGGATATGAAAGGAAAAATGATCGGTGGCAATATATCGACAAAATAGCAACTGAGGTCATGGATGCCGCACCCAGACCCAAACCTGTCCTTGACGCTCGCAAGGGCAAAAAAATCTTCGGAAACTAAGACAAATCAGGTGTATAATGAAACAATATTTACTTATTATTTTTAGTCTGACAGGCATTTTCGGGGCTTTTGCCCAAAGGTCAGACAACCGCTTTGAAGGATATGTCGTGTACTCAGACGGCAGCCGCAAAGACCAGATCATAGAGGTGGAGGATCCTGCCTTGCCCTGGACATTTCAGTACGATGTGAGGACATTTGACAAGGCACTGCTTGGGGCCGGAAAGATAAAAAAGGAACAAAAGAAGGCCCTCGATCCTATTGAGGTAAAAGAATACGGATTTGGAAGCAGAAAATTTGTGGCAGTCAGTTATTACATAAAAGGCGAAGACGAGGACAATATTCTGAAGTCAGCGTACGGAAAATTTAAGGGGGATAAAAACACAGACTACTTTGCTGAGGTCATACGGGACGGAAAGGTAAAAATGCTGAAGTTTTATATCCCGCCAGTTATTACAGACGAGGACTACGAAGACGATAAGGTCGTAGCAGAAAAGGAAAACAAGGCCAAAGGCACCTTTGACATCCTGCTGGTCAGGGATGGTTTTAAGCCCGAATCCATTGACGGGGTGAGTTTCAAGACCTTTTTCAGCGACTGTGACGTAGTGGTCAAAAAATACGAAGACGGCAAGTACCGGATGAAGCCCGGCAAAAGCCTCAAGGCCATGTTTAAGGGTGACAAACTGCCGGGAATAAAACTGGAAGAGGCTGCTCAGCAGGTGATGGCCGATTATGACGCTTCCTGCAGGTGAGAGGACATGGCTCGGCTTCTGAAAAAAAAACGGACACAACCGATTGATTTACTATATATATATAAGAAATAAATTTATAAAAACAATTTATAAATTACTTGCGTTTTCCTGGAAAAGACTTTATTTTTGATACAGATTTTCTGTGGGAGAAAAACGTGGGAAGTCTGAGATTGTATCCGTTATATACAAGGTGGGAGTAGTGTTATGAGGCAGGGGTATTCTTGCTTTATAGGCTGCGATATTTGACATGACGACCATTGCAGCTTATGATGCACTTGGTCGGGGAGGCGATACTGTACCGGTATTCCTGATCAGATGGCTGGTATGTATGGTATAATGGATGCAATTTTTAGTACAGTGGGATTATTCCCGAACACCACTTAAAACCAAGGTAGGGGTAATATTAAAACTCTATTAAAATGAAAAAAGTAATTTTTTTACTCATTTTTTTAATTGGTAATATTTACCACTCCAAAGCCCAAACAGCAGTAGGTGGATGTAATTCTGTAACATTAACATCAGTTCCCTCATACGCATACAATTTGGTGATAGCTGGAGGATGGGCATGTACAGCATGTAATGGTGGTCAATGTTTTGATGTTTTAGCAACTTCTCCACCTCAATATGCACAAACTCGAAGTTGGTTACTGAAAAAACAATCTAATGGAACTTTTACCAATGTTCAAGGTGGTACTTCGGGCGTTTTTGGCGATAATGTAGTTTTTAATGTCACGGAGCCTGGAATATACAAGATTATGAATCAAAGGCCAAGTACATTGACAACCACAACCTGTCCATATGGAAGAGATGTTAAAAATATAAATTTGATTATTGTAGGCAAAAGAGGTGTATATAAGACTAATTCAGCTGGTGGTCTTGAAAATACTTCATATTCTAACGAAGTATTTGTAGGTCCAGTTCAGCAAAACCAAGTGACCTATCAGTTTGTAGATGGTGGCGGTGGCAATTCTGCTCAATCCGGATTTGATTATCAAGAATTAGTAAGGATTAATACCACAGGTTGTCAAAACTTCACGCATTGGTGGGTCGCCATCTTCGAAAATGATGGCCCAATGAGATATACAGGAACAGGTTGGCAAACTGGCCCACTACCAACGCTCGTGAATTTAACGGACGTTTGGAAAAATGGAAATGGAAGTTGGAGTTTTGAAACTAACCGTTCTTATACCGTACAATTTGCTTTATCTAATCCTTGCAATAGTCAATGGACAAATTTGGATAAGACATTTTTCATATGTCCTTCAGGTTCAGGCTGTAGAGAAATAGAAACAGCAGAACCGATTTCATTAAGTCCAAATCCTACTTATGGGCAGTTTCAACTAAGAAATCTATCTGACGCTCCAACAACTATTACTTTATTAGATATTAGTGGAAGAGAGCTTAAACGATTTAATCAATCCGGGGATAATATTTATGATGTATCTGATCTAAACAATGGAATGTACGTCATTTCCGTTATTCAAGGGGAAAAGCGAGTTTTTAATTCAAAACTTTCAATTCTGAAATAATCATTCATTGGTAATTGGGCATTGGAAACTTCCAATGCCCAACCTTTAAATTATAAAATGTCAAATTTTAAATATTTAGCAATATTATTTTTTGTTGGATTGTCCTTATTTGGCTTTGGACAGATTAATCTGATACCTAATTATTCATTTGAAGAATTTAAAAAATGTCAAGATATAAATCCTGAAGTAAGTATTAATGAGTTGTTTTTTTGGTTTAATCCATCAAACGGCACTCCAGATTATTATAATTCTTGTTCATCGGATCCTTTAAAGCCACTTTCTGTCCCAACCCATAATAGTTATTATACAAAATACCCATATAATGGGAATGCCTATATCGGAATGTTTTTATATGTTGCAAATAAAATCGATAATTTTTTAAGAGAGTATCTTAGTATTAAACTTTCTTCGGAATTGTTGTTGAATAAAAAATACTTTATTCAGTTTTACGCTTCTCCTAAAGACTCTATTGACGGTATTGCAGTACCATGTTATATAGACAAATTAGGTGCATCACTATCCAATAATGAACCGTCTGAACAAATTCTAGCCAATCAATCGATGAGGAGACAAAAATACATAGGAAATGAAAGCATAATATTGGATAGAATTGATCAATGGACACGAATTAGTGGTTGTGTAATCGGCGGTGGTGAACAATATCTTACAATTGGTAATTTCTTTACAGATGCTGAAACTAAAGTTGGCAAAGACTGTGCAAAATACTTCCCTAATTCTGCATATTACTACATTGACGAAGTGGGTGTATATGAGTTCGACCCTTTGCCAGATACGATACTATTGTGTGATGGCGAGTCAAGAGGGATAGGACGTAAATTTCTTGATGGAAAATATCAATGGAATGTAGGAGGCCGTGACAGCACTATTGTGGTAAGTGAATCAGGTACTTATATAGTGAATGTTGATATGGGTAGTTGTATCTTGTCTGATACTGTTGTAGTGATAAATATGAGCGATTTGGACACCTATTTACCTAAAGACACAACTATCTGTGACGGAACAATATTAACTGTTGAAATCCCGATTCCAGGCAAATATCTATGGAATACTGGTCAAATTTCCGACAGCATAGATATCTCAAGTGCAGGACTTTATAATGTCCAGGTAGAAAATCAGTGTGGCACATTCACACATTCTTTTGATGTGATGACACAGGAATGTGACTGTCGGGTACATACTCCCAATATTTTTTCTCCTAACGATGACACCATTAATGATGAGCTGATATTTTACATGGACTGTCAGTTCCCATACGAAATTCAATCTTTAAGAATATATGACAGATGGGGCAGTTTGGTTTATGAACAAAAAAGAGAGATGATTGATAAAATAATATGGGATGGCAGATTAAATGGAAACACATTATCTTCTGGTGTTTATTGCTGGGTTATTAACTACTCTTATATAGACAATGGTCAAGAAATATCAAAAGTAAAATCTGGCAATGTTACGATTATTCATTAAGTTATTTATTTTTGTAATTGTTTCACGCTATGTTGCTGCTCAACATCGAATCTGCGGCAATGAAATATTTTGGCAGGACAGAATGTCAAAAGAAAAAAGGCAATTAACGGATGATTTATTGAAAAAACACTCTTATCATAATTTTGTCGGTTTCCGGTCTCAAATTACCATTCCGGTGGTGGTACATGTTTTGTGGTTTGACCCATCGGAGGATATAAGTGACTCAGTTATTAAAGAGCAGCTGGAAATATTAAATCAAGCATTTAGCAGATCAAACTATGACATAACAAAAGTACCGGAAGAATATAAAAGTGTCACTGGCTCCACAAACATCAGATTTTGTCTGACTAATACAACTCCTGAAAACTACCCCACCGACGGTATAGTAAGAAAAAGAACAACTGAATCCGAAATAGGACTGAGTGAAAACTTATATGATAGTGAAGCAGGTGGATCCAATGTTTGGGACTCAGACAGATATTTAAATATCTGGGTAGCAAATACTGGAAAATTCATATCAGGATTTGGAACATATCCTAATCAAACACCCCCTGAGAAAACAGGCGTTGTTATTCATCCAAAATACTTTGGTAAAAACAATCACCCAGAATATGGATTAGGCAGGACCTTAGTTCATGAAGTGGGGCACTATTTAGGGCTATACCATTTATGGGGTGATGATTCGGATTGTACGACAGATGATGGAGTAGAAGATACTCCGCCGCAACTTAAGGCCTATAGAGGATGTCCAGATTATCCCCAGGCAGGATGCACCGAAAGCGAAATGTTTATGAATTATATGGATTATGTCGATGATAGTTGTATGTACTTTTTTACGAATGGACAGTGTAGCAAAATGTTGATGACAATAAAGTATCTAAGGAATGGCCTTCTTGAAAACTCTGCAGTTTGCAGTCACCCTGATAAAGAATTGCCGGAAATCAAGATATACCCAAATCCAGGTTATTCACGATTTCTACTTAAGACGAGAAACTTGGAAAAGGATGGTATAGTGAGCATCTATAATAATTTGGGTGAACCTGTGCATATAGAAGAATTTAAAGTAGGGGATTTAAGGGAGATCTATCTTAAAAATTGTTTGCCAGGCATGTATTTTGTGAAAATTGCGGGCGTTGGTTCGGCAATTTTTATAAATAATTAATACAAAACCTTCGGTTCTGGTTTTTCCCGGATTTATCCTGTTGGGTGTAAAATACCAGCTCTGAGAGCATCTGCATCTTTGCTGCAAAGAAGTCCGGGCCGACAAAATGACACTTCCTGCAGGTGATACCAAGGCTCGGCTTCTGAAAATACGAACACAACTGGTTGATTTACTATATATATATATATATATGAAATAAATTTATAAAAATAATTTATAAATTACTTGCGTTGTCCTGGAAAAGACTTTAAATTTGAAATAGATTTCCTGTGGGAGAAAAACGAGGGAAGTCTGAGATTGCATCCGTTATATACAAGGTGGGAGTAGTTTTATGAGGCAGAGTCATTCTTGCTTTATAGGCTGCGATATTTGACATGACGACCATAGCAGCATATGATGCACTTGGTCGGGGAGGCGATGCTGCACCGGTGATCCTGACCAGATGGCTGGTATGTATGGTATAAATGGATGCAATTTTCAGTACAGTGGAATTATTCCCGAACACCACTTAAAAACAAGGTAGGGGTAACATGTAATTACTTTTCTTATGAAATACGTAATAGTTTGCTTTATAATTCTGTTTTCAGCTTTTAATGTTCATGCAAAAACTTATGTTCAGGATAAAAATGGAAATTGGCACGGTTATGATGATGGGTGCCCTTGTGTGAATACTTATGTTACAGCTGATGGCGAAGTTATCAATGCTGAAAGTTCCGTTGGAGTCTGTTGTACTTGTTGTGGCTGATTATTCTTAAATTTGTGTCAATCGGAAGTATATAGTGTATTATTTTCCGATTGACATTTTAAAATACCAAACATGCATCTAAAGAGAAGAATTATTATTATTTTATGGTTCATTGTCCAATTGCATTCCGGATTTGGCCAATGTTATACCATCACATACAAGAAGGAGACTAATTTTCCTGATTTTGCAGTAGCTGAGTTTAAGGCAAAAAATGGGCAGATGCCTTACACAATTTACAGATTACAAACAGATGAAAAAGGTTCGGCATACAAAACGATAGAGTTTGTACCTAAAACAACTTATTCTTTAATTAACGAATACGTTTTTAAAGACAAAGAAAAAGGGATTACATGCAAGGCCGATTTGAGCTTTCCTGACACCTTGGGTACTGAGTTTCCTTCCATGACCGCTGCGGATTGGGATATAATGGAAGATACTATGACTATCCATGGGATAAAATGCCGTAGAGCAGTACTAAAAAACTCTGATCAAAATATCATAGCCTATTTTGCTCCTGAAATCCCTATTAATGATGGACCTGGAGAGTACTGCAATCTACCGGGTTTGATAGTAAAAATGGACCTTCCTGCTCACTCAGAGATATTAACAGATATTAAATACGACAAAAATTGTGTGATCGATCAACCAAAGGATTTTGCCATCAAATATATATCTAATGAAAAATGGGAAAAGCACCTAAATGCAGTAAAAAACTCGTTTCTCGATCAAAGGATAAAAAAATAAGGTTGGATTGAGTTATTGGTTTTAAAGTAAAAATGAATTGATATAAAATGCATAGCAATAGAACCATTTTAGTTCTTTTCATTTTTAGTGTGTTAGTTGTCACAGATATATGCTCGCAATGCAATGTAAAGGGCAGAATAGTTGATATTAATGGCAGGCCGTTGGATTGGGTAGATGGGGTTATTCTTGCAAATAAAAATATATTAGGGCACTTTGTTACAGATTCAACTGGAAATTGGCAAGTATTAGTTTTGTCTTGTGAAGACACTTTGCAGATCAAAATGCACCACTTTGCCTGTTTTGATACTTTTTTCAATTTTAAAGTTACCGGTCAGGATACTACACTAAACACAATAATGAAATGCAACAACGTGCTGCCGCCTATTGAAATTAAGGACAGAAAAATAGGTATGGTATTTAAAGGAGACACCATCCAGTATGATCTCGGTATTTTTTCTGACGGAAGTGAAAGGACACTTGGAGATATATTACAAAAATTACCCGGCATAACCGTCAATGAACATGGTCAGATAGAGTATAAAGGTAAAAGAGTAGATGGTTTACTCATAGAAGGCAAAGACATCATGAATAATCAACATAAACTTGCGACCGAAAGCCTTCCGTACAAAGACATTTTATCTATTCAAATTATTGAAAAATACCAACCCTTTTCATTAAAAGTTTTTCAGGGAATGAATGATGGGGTAGCTCTTAATGTCCAACTAAAGGAAACCTCAAAAAGTAAATTAAAAGGTAGCCTGGAGGGAAATGCAGGATATAGTCTAAAGCAGGAGAGCAAGATATCTCTGTTTAATATCGGATCTTCCGAAGCAAGTACTAATTTTTTCAGAAGCAATAACTGTGGCAAGGAGGTCATTTCGTTTGCCGATTATATGACCTTACAGACCAATCTTATGCGAAAGGGACCAAATGCAACCACTGGTGGAGATAATAACATTGGCTTAAGTTTTGGACTGAATCCCGATGAAAACAAAAGTAATGATAATTTATTGTCCAGAAACTACAATATTGAATTAATAAAAAAGGAGCTGACCTTAAAATATACCCTTCTGGCAGGGTACAACAGCAGGAGTGCTGAGAGTGTCTCAAAGAAGTTATATTATAATACAATAGATACAGTGGTGTTTGAAAATAAGAAGAGTTCATCTCTTGGTTATATAAATTTACAATTGGCACTGCAACACACATTTAAAGAAAAAATAAAAACAGAATTTGAGCTTCATGGAAATTATCAAAAACCTGGGTTGAATTCCACAATGTCTACATCTTTTATCGAAGATGAATTTCTGAGCCTTTTAAAAAATAAAACAAATAATATTGATGTAAGTCCCGAACTCTCCGGTAAAATATCCTTATCAAAAAAGTGGCATGTTTCCTATAACGGCAGTGTGTTGTACAAAAATATTGAAACTAAAAATTATATTGCGGATACTTCCGGCATTGTTTTCTTGGATTCAACTTCATTGCTGCAGAAAATTTCTAACACTATTAAAAAGCAAAAACTAGGGTTAATGGTGTATTATGTTTCTCCCTTGATGGATGCTGGCCTGACCAATACATATAAAAAATCAATTGAAAACCTAACCTACCGAAATACACCCACGTCATCAACCCTGAATGAGGGGGTATCAATGTTTTCTGAGGATTTATATTCAGTGAAGGGATTTGTATCATTTAAATATAAAAAATTTTCATTAACCACAACAGTTGAACATCCCTACCTAATCAGGCGTAGTCTCGATGCGTTCCGCACCAATCAAAACTTATTGAATCCAACAATAAGTTTAAGATATACATATAGCAGAGTAAGTTTTGCTTTCATCAATTATACTACGGGATTCACACAACCCTCTCACGATCTTATGAATAATATGAGCATGATTGGTACTGATCGTTCCATCTACCAAAATAATTTAAAAGTTGATCAAATTTCTTATTCCAAAAGTCTATCAGCAAGTAACTTTTACTACAATCTTGGCAATAAAAACCAAATTTATTGCTCATGTAGTAGGACGATAACTGATAAACCTATTGTCATATCTGCAACTTCGGAGAGAAATTATATATCTTACAAAGCTATTGTTGCAGATCAATCTGTGTCAATAAATTGTACAAATAATATTAAGTTTAAAGTGTCAAAACTACCCATATGGCTTAATGGTGAGTATGTTCTAAGAGTCATCAAGAGACTGTTTTATGATCGTCCTGACACTGAAATAAACCAAAGCAATATTAAAGTAGGGATGGAAGCAAATCCTATTAAGCCAGTTATGATTAATTTTTCAATGGAAATAAACAGCCATAAGACAAAGCTTAGTGAATTTGTATTGCCGGAATTTAATACCTATATTGGTAAAATCGGACTTCAATATAATAAAGGAAAGATAAAGTTAGATTGCGACGTTTTGAAACTTTACAATTTCAACAATGGTATCGCTACAAATAAATATTTCAAAGTTGACCTTGGTTCAGAATATAGTTTGACAAATAACATAATTCTTAATCTACAGGCCAGTAATCTTTTAAATATCAATGGTGTGAGTAACAATCTTTTTCAGAACACAGAATATTACGTTCAATATACTACAGTACAGTTATTTCCCGGATTTATCCTGGTAGGTGTAAAATACCAGCTCTGAGAGCAAATGCATCTTTGCTGAAAAGAAGTCCGGGCCGACAAAATGACACTTCCTGCAGGTGATACCAAGGCTCGGCTTCTGAAATAAAACGCACACAACCGATTGATTTACTATATATAAGAAATTAATTTATAAAAATAACTCAAAAATTACTTGCAATTTCCGGCAATAGACCTTAAATTTGAAACGGATTTTCTGGGAGAGAAAAACTCGGGAAGTCTGAGATTGTATCCGTTATATACAAGGTGGGAGTAGTGTTATGAGGCAGAGTCATTCTTGCTTTATAGGCTGCGATATTTGACATGACGACCATTGCAGCTTTTGATGCACTTGGTCGGGGAGGCGATACTGTACCGGTATTCCTGATCAGATGGCTGGTATATATGGTATAAATGGATGCAATTTTCAGTACAGTGGAATTATTCCCGAACACCACTTAAAAACAAGGTAGGGGTAACAACAAAAAATTAAGAAATGAGACTTTTGAAAACGGTTTTAGTAATTGTTATTGGCGTAATACTTGTAACATCTTGCGGGAGGGAAGAAAAGCAAGGCTTAAACCAAAATGAAGTTAAAGCTGAAAACAGAGTCAAATCCGGAATAATAGGAACTGTCATAAACAATGTCCCTGTGCTCACTGCTGACGAAAATAGCCTGGTTAAGTCATGGAATGATTTTTTAGAGGAAAACGGAATTGATGAGACAATAAGGAATGTGCGAATAGAAAAAATCAATGATAAGTATTATGCAGTGGCCTTAGGAAATGGTGTCAAATCAGTCAGATCTCTTATTATCGATGAGGATCTTAATGCGATAATCGATAAAAAAGTCACATGCACTACTACCGACTGCTCAGCTACGCCTAATTGTTTTCCTCAAGGCAATACGTGTGTGTCGTGTGATAAACCAGAACATAAATGTACTAAAATTATATCATCCGGTGAGATGTAAAAAAAGGCGGCCCCGGAAGTCCGGAGTCGCCTTTTTAATTTTTTTAAGCTGGTTAAGATTGTCAGTTCCTGGCCTTCAGCACAGCAGTGGTCGATTTTTCTTTGCCGTCCCTGATATACTTTATTTTGACCTTGTCACCCGGATTGTAGGGACGTAGGGCTTCTATCAGGCCATTGGATGTAAAGATGTATTTATCATTTACCTTTAACAATACATCACCTCGCCTGAGTCCGGCAGCCACTGCAGCAGAATCGTCAACAAGGTCTGAAATAACCACGCCGTTGTCGGTGTCATCAATCATCACACCGAGGGAAGCTTTGTTGTTATTTGTATCTTTTCCACGCATAAATTTATCCTCTGATGTTGTCCCCCTCATTCTGTCCTTTTTGCCTTTGGGAGCCTTTTCCGTTTCCATGACAATAACCTTGGCTCGCTTCGTGTCTCTATTGCCATCATCATCTGCATCAATCATTATCTCCATTTCGTCACCGCTGATATTTTTATTGATGTTGACGCCTTCGAGCTCTTTGGCAAGCTCAGCAGGCATTTCGCCGTCACCATCCCATTCGATGACCTTTTCATTGCCGTCCTTGTCCTTTCGGATGATCCTGTAACTTTCTTTTGTCTTGCCGTCGATGATTTTTGCGGTTACTTCTATTTCTTTTTCGCCATCCTTGTTGGTTGATTTTACGATTTTCTCAGAGGTGGATTTAGTGATGGTGATGACATTTTTGCCGTCTTTATTTTTTTCTACGTTGACCATTTCAATGTCTTCGGTCGGCAGGGTTTTAATCAGCTCATCGGCCTCAGCACCCTCGGCTTCCTGACGGGTCTCGGTCACCTTGCCGTTTTCATTGGTTTTTTTGATGATGACTACTTTTTTTACCGGCTGAGGAGCTTCCTGTGCCCATACCGCTGCCCATACGCCAAAGACTGCTATCAGCGTATAAATAAACCTGATTTTTACATTCATTTTAAAATTGTTTTTGCTTTTTTAATTATTAAAATCATTCCCCGCAAGGGTCAGTAAACCCTGTATTTTCTTTTGGATTCCTTACCCATTATTCGGAACATAAGCCTTGAATTTTTTTGCAAAACAGTGCCGGATTCCTGCTCAAAAATCCTCTTGTATTTCTGCCACAGGTTGGTGGGTTGTTTTTCTCCGTTTATCTTGAGGTGTTTGCCGGTCAATTCGATACTATTTTCCTGATTTGGAATAAGCAGCCCGTCACGGTTTAATGCACTGCCTATGATCTCGTTGAAGTTTTTAGCCTCTTTATGATTTAAGTCCTCCGGCAAAACCATGTCATTGTCTTCCATAAAGTCCTCCAGGCTCCGCCTGTCCTTCCAGTTGCCACCTTCAGGAAACCCAAAATTAAACTTCATGCTGTCAAGCCCGTCAAAATTGAAGTTAAAATTGTCGATGCCATCAAAATTAAACTTCATCTGGCCCAATTGGTCCTGGAGTTTTTTCATATGGTCCCTGAAGGCATCATCGCCAAATCCAAATCCCTCAAGACCCCTTAACCCGCCAAAGATGGAATCCATATCCGAAGGATGACCAAACCTGAATTCAAAGGGCTGTCCGTTGCGGTCACCAAAGAAAAACATTCTCGAATTACCCTGGCTGAAAGACTGAGGTTTCATCTCATCGATCAGGTCCTGGTACTTGTCATAGTCCTTTTCGTCGATCTTTTTGCCATCCACCTCCAGGTCAGTGACTTTGCCGTTTTCTATGGAGATTTTTACATCCTTGTCATTTGTTCTTTTTTGGATGCGTATGGATTCATGTTTCGTACCCGGTATGGAATCCGGAAGTGTCACTGTAATCTCTTTTTCCACCTCTTTTGCATTCTTATGATTGGCAGGTGCTGTAGAGCCGGTCATATTCTTTGTAAAAAGCATGACTACTGCCACCAGCATACAGGTGGTGATGATCTTTTCTCTGAGAAAATTTCTTGTCTGTGTCATATTTAAAATCCTTTTTATGCGGTTAGAAAAAAAACTGTCATTGCGTTTGCTGAAATTAAGTGCCAGTGAAGGTGCATTGCCCTGCAGGTACATTTCCTGTACCTTTACCAGAGTTTTGGCATAGCTGATATTGTCTCCCGTGTAGGCTACGGCCAGTTCGTCGCAGCAGCTTTCACGCTCGACTCTGATATTGGCCGATATCCACCAAATGGCCGGATGGTAATAGTACATTGCCTCGATTACGGTCTGAATCATGTTGACCAGTATGTCCTTGCGGACAAAGTGTGCCAGTTCGTGTACCAGGATGGCTTCTGCCTCCTGTGGATTGAGTTGGTTGACCAAACTTACAGGCATGAGGATAACAGGCTTGAGTACACCCAGGATCATAGGCGTATGTACATGCGAGCTGGTGCGGATCCGTACCTCCTGGCTGATACCAAATTCTGTACAGATCTTTGTAAACAGGGGGTTGATGTAACTGTGATTCAATGATTCTGAGGTACGCGAAAGGTACTCTACATAGCCCAGTGATACAATAAATCTCACCAGATAGAGTATCACCCCTGCCACCCAGGTAATAAAAATGGGCCACCGGTATACATAGATCCATTGTGAAAGTTTTTGTGCCAGGCCCTGAGTATCGGCCATAGCATAAGATGTATCGTCGGCTATTGCCGCTGACAGCATCTGTGGGCCAGAATCCGGGCCACTGCTGTACAGCCAGACAAATGTACCCACAGATACCAACAGGGTAAGAATCAGGCTTCCGAGGGCGATCCGGTACCGCTTTTCGGCGGCTGCGTGTCTGTGATAGTGCAATAGAAAGGACATGGCGAGTGCTATGGCAGAAAATTGCCACAGGCTGTGTACTATGGTCTGCACCAAGGCAGACAGGGCCTCGTCACTGATGATGTATTGGCTTGTCATGGTCAGGATCTTTGTTCGAGTTTAGAGATCAGGTCCTTGAGTTCGTCCAGTTCCTGCTGAGAGGAGTCGGTATTGCCCAGTGCCTGCAAAACCAGACTCATTGCCGATCCCCTGAAGGCTACGTTGACAAAATCGGAAATGAGATGGTTTTTGGTTTCATTTTCACGTACGACCGCTGTATAAATGTGGGTTTTGGCTGCAGTGTCCCTTTTTACAAGCCCTTTTTCATTCATGATTTGAAGCAACTTGAGGGTAGTAGTATAACCGACTTCCCGCCGAAAGTTGAGCTCGTCATTTATATCCCTTACAGAGGATGCCCCACGCTCCCAAAGCAGAATCAGGATCTCCATCTCTGCGTCTGTAGGCTTATATCTAAACATGGTCTCTGTTTTTAGCAACATTAATGGTGCAAAAATATACGAAGGATTTCGTATTGTCAAGATGATGTACGAAGATATTCGTAGTTTTAAGAAAAATTTAACTATTTTACGGCTTGCGGCAGAGTAGCCATCAAAGATACCTCAGTGAAAATTCGATGACCTTTTTTTTCCAGCCTGTATAGGGTGGCTTCAGCCTGTCAAGGATGTTTGGTATGTGCTGATGGAGGATGCTCCTTTGGTTGGAGAATGTTTTAAAGCCTTCATGGCCGTGGCCCCGACCGATGCCGCTGTGATTTGCCCCTCCGAAGGGAAGCCAATGGTTGTAAAAATGTACTCCGCAGTGGTTGATGCATCCATTACCGGCCTTCGAGCGGGAGAGGATATAGTCCGTATTTTTTTGGCTTTTGCTGTAGATATAATATGACAATGGGGTTTCGCGGCTGTTGATAAAGGTCAGGACTTCGTCCAGCGAGGTATAGCCAAATACAGGCATAACCGGTCCAAAGATCTCATGGGTCATAAGTTGTGAGGAAGTATCAACGGAACTGAGGATGGTGGGCGAAATATAATTGTCCTCTTCATTCATTTTGCAGCCGTATTCTATTTTGGCTCCTTTTTTCAGGGCGTCCTCGATATAGGATCTCACCCGGTTAAAATGACGTTTGTTGATTATGCGGCTGTATCCCTCAGCCTTTGAAGCATCAGGTCCGTACATACCTTCAATCTCACTGATCACCAGGCTGATAAACTCCTCTTGTTTTGACTTGTGTACAAATACATAATCGGGGGCTATACACATCTGCCCGGAGTTGATATATTTGGCTACTGAGATACGTGCTGCTGCAACCTTCAGGTCGGCTGTCTCATCCACGATGCAGGGTGATTTACCGCCCAGCTCCAGTGTCACGGAGCTGAGGTTTTTGGCGGCGGCTTCCATCACGATCTTTCCTATGGAAGGCCCTCCTGTAAAAAAGATGTGGTTAAACGGAAGTTTTAGCAGGCTTTCTGCCACTTCAGGCCCACCCTCGAGCAGGGCTACCTCATTGCTGTCAAACACTTCCTTTATAATCCTGCCCATCACAGCCGATGAGGCGGGGGAGTTTTCAGATGGTTTCAATATGACACAGTTGCCAGCAGCGACTGCTGCAACCAATGGATTTAGGGTGAGATTTACGGGAAAATTCCACGGCGAGAGTATCAGCACTACACCCTTGGGTTCATATTTTATGTATGAAGATGAACCCACCAGCGTGAGCGGAGTAGGCACTTTTTCGTCCTTCATCCACAGGGCCAGCTGGCTTTTTACGTGCCTGATCTCACTGGTTACCGGGAAGATCTCGGTCATGTCGGTTTCTGACGGTGATTTTTGCAGGTCACTCAAAAGGGCTCCGCGAATCTCTTCGCGGTATTTAAATATGGTTTTCAACAGCTTGTCCAATTTTTTACGTCTTTCTGCCGGTGTGGTATTCCTTACGGCAAATTGATTATTAAGCTGTATCTTGAATATTTCTTCCGGCTTAGCCAATAAAATTTCTTTTCCGGATATAAGTGTATCGTTCATGGTTTGATTTGATAGGTAAACATAACAAATTCTCTGTTATTCTGTTTGGGAAAACCGTCCTACAACCTGATAATCTTGTGTGCCGAAACCTTGTCAGCCTGGATGATACGGAGACAGTACAAACCGGGAGGCAGATCCCCTAGATCCACCATGGTTCGCATTTCGTTACCATTAAGACGTAGATTTTCCCGGGTTATGGTTTTGCCGGACGGGTCAGAGACCAATAATACCATATCCCCTTGCAAGCCAGCGACAGACACTTCGGTAAGCCCACTGGTAGGATTAGGATTTATTTTTACGGTGGGTGTAAAGGCACTTTCTTCGGTGCCACTGGGCAGTGCTGCCACAAAATTGAAGGTCAGTTCGCTGCCGAAATCAGGCTGAAAAAATACCCACGGCCCGTTGACCGGTTTTACACGCATGTATCCGTCGCCGTCGCCATTGGCCCACCAGGAGATGCCATCCTGGTCACTGTCGGTAAACCTGAGCTGGTAACAGCCACTGAGGCCGGTTATAGTGTCGTTGTATATGGTGAAGGCCGAGAGATTGGGTTTACTGCTCCTGATTATATTGCCATTACTGTCCTGTAGAGTCCATTTGGTCTCATTGGGGGCTCCGTTGGTTTTCATGGTGACCACAATGTCTTTGCCCAGTGCCTTTACGGGTACAATCGCTGAGCTGAGATGATTGTTCTGCTGGTTCTGATCAGGAATATTGTTTATTGATACGATTTCTGCACTGAATTTTTTACCGCTGTACAGGAGTGCGGGTTCAACCCCGGGAAGGGTCATGGTCAGTCTTTGGAGGGGAGACAGGTTGCCGGTCCAGGTGTACATGCGGGGAGTCTCATCATCCACCTGATAGCTGATGATGACCGATGAAACGGTGTTTTTTCCTGTGTTTCTCACAACAATGACAGGATCGGCACACACAGGATTCCGGCGTGAGTATTCCACGCGGGTGGAGGGTGAGATAATCTCTTCGATAGCCACGTCATTGGCAAAGTTCATTTCACCATATTTTACCAGCTGGGTATTGACGATATAACGGCTGTCACCGGTGGCAGTATTAAGCCCGTAATCTATGGTAAAACTGCTGCCCGGCTGTACCAGAGGCATGATCTCAAATTCCCTGAGGTCCGTGGGGGCACCGGGACACCATCCCGCCCTGTCGTACACCCATGTGCCTCCTTGCGGATAGATGGGGTTATCGGCACATTCTTTCCACAAGGGCCATGAAAATTCTGTGGTCCCGCCATTGATGTTGAGAGAGTGGACCCTCGATATAAATTCCCCTTCCTGGCCATGTCCCGTGGCCATGGTACGTATCTTCATACTTTTTACGGCAGTCTCGGCCTGCAGGGTCCTGGCTTCCAACTGAGAATTATTA
>JAGVTV010000096.1 GCA_019136675.1 Bacteroidota bacterium | reverse complement strand
ATACTGTCAGGGCAACAATGAGTATGATCTGCGTGATTGGTAATTTATATGCCATGAGCTCCATAGGATTTTTATTGCAAATTTAATGATTTTGCTGATAAAAAAGCGGACTTAGTAACTGGCCGGTGGTAATAGTGTTTGCACAGGCATAATGACCCTCCGGGCACGACCGGTGTCCATGGTTACCACACGGCCGGCAGGTGAGTTTTTTAGGAGTCTCCACTACAAAGGATACATCAGACAAAGGGCCAAATCCAAATTCCGGAACGGTAGAACAATAAACTGCAGTCACCGGTGCATTCATTGCTGATGCCATATGCATAGGAGCTGAATCGTTGACATAATTCATCAGAGCATCCTTCATCAGAGCGGCGGACTGCAAAAAGCTCAGTTTTCCACCCAGATTTACCACTTTATTATCAGGACAGCTGCTGACTATTTTTTCTATTTCGAGGGTGTCGGCGGGTCCGCCCAGCAAATAGATACAGATATCCTTCGGACTTAGCTCCTTGATAAATCGCACCCAGCCATCTGAGGGATACTGTTTGGTGTACCACACTGAAGTGGGTGCAATACACAAATAAGGTTCGTTTTTATAATGGGCCACGAAGCTAAAGTCATCCTGAGATGGATACAGCACCGGCTTTGCAACGGTACTTGCCGTCAATGTTGCTATCAGATTGTGGTTTCTTTGGGTCTCGTGGACTCCGTCTCCCATATGGTGTTTTACCTTTCTGTCAAAAAACGGGGAAAATGGGTTTTTGTCAAAGCCTGCTATATATCTGGCCCCGGAAAATGCGGACAAAAAACCCGAAACGGCAAACCTCTGTACATTGATCACTGCACCGTAATGCCTGTTGCGTATCGTCCTTAGGAGTCTCCAGATGTTTTGGAATTTGTTTTTTTTCTTGTCCAGCACCAGTACTTCGCGGATGTAAGGATGGCCCGTCAGCAGGCCCTCATTGCCTTTCCTGAGCAGGAAATCGATTTTTGCATCCGGGTGTGCCTTCCTCAGATTTTCCACAAGTGATGTTGCCAGGATGACATCTCCTATGAATGCGGTCTGTATGACGAGAAACGAATCTAAATTGTCAGTGACTTGCATACTGGTACTGGTTATAAAAAGCAAAAAGCCCGGTCTTTTTGAGTGACCAGGCTTCTGCGCCCCCTCCAGGACTTGAACCTGGGACCTGCGGATTAACAGTCCGTCGCTCTAACCGACTGAGCTAAGGAGGCATTTGAGATTGAGTTAAGTTGGCTCTTACGTTCTTTTCAAATGCGGTGCAAAAATATAATTCTTAAGACAATTGCACAATAAATGCCTATATTTTTTAAAAAGTTTTTACCTGTCAGAGGTGTCTCTCTGCGTGGTAACTGCTCCTCACCAGCGGACCACTCTCTACAAAATCAAAGCCTCTTTTGAGACCTTCT
Source organism: Bacteroidota bacterium (assembly GCA_019136675.1). Lineage (GTDB taxonomy): Bacteria > Bacteroidota > Bacteroidia > Chitinophagales > Saprospiraceae > OLB9. The sequence continues at coordinate 16,516 of JAGVTV010000096.1, read as the reverse complement.
TCCTTGTACATGGCAAAAATATCGGGATGTACAAACTCTGCCACATCGATGTGCATCCTGGTGGGTTGTAAATACTGCCCTATGGTGAGCACGTCACAGCCGTGAGCAGCGAGGTCGTCCATTGTCGCTAATACTTCGTCTTTGGTTTCGCCCAGACCTACCATGATTCCCGACTTGGTCCTCTTGCCGAGGTCTTTGGTCCGGAGTATTTGTTCCAGGCTCCTCTCGTATTTTGCCTGAGGCCTGACCTTCCTGTACAGGGAGGCCACGGTTTCCATGTTGTGCGAAACGACTTCCTGGCCACCAGCGACCATTTTCTCCAGGGCATCCCAACTGGCCTTGACATCCGGGATCAGCGTCTCGATGGTGGTTTGAGGTGACATTTCCTTGGTTTTTACAACAGTCTGATACCATATCTCTGCTCCCCTGTCCTTTAATTCGTCGCGGTTTACAGACGTGATGACGGCGTGCTTTACCTGCATCAGAAATATAGCTTCTGCTACCCTTCTGGGCTCATCCGCATCATATTCATTGGGCCTGCCGGTTTTTACGGCACAAAAAGTGCAACTTCTGGTACACACGTTGCCCAGGATCATAAAGGTGGCGGTGCCGGCTCCCCAGCATTCGCCCATATTGGGACAATTGCCGCTTTGGCAGATGGTATGGAGCTTATAGTTGTCTACCAGCCCTCTGACCTTACGGTATTCTTCGCCTATAGGCAGTTTGACCCTGAGCCAATCCGGCTTACGAGGCCTTGCCTGATCTGAGGGTTCGTTAACTATGGGCAATTCAACCACTGGTTTTTAAATTTTTTGATAAAAACAGATCAATTCTTCCTCTTTCCAAACTCAAGAGAGAGATAAAAGTTTACAAAATAGGGCTTGGAGCTGATGCTCTCGGTCTCTACCATGATGGGTATCCTGCGGATGTAAAGATCTCCCATTATGCCGACTTCGATGGCTTTTGCATATTCCTCAAAGGCACCGAGTGAAAAAAACATACCCAGCTTACCCTGGACACCCGGCACCACGCTTATCTCCGACCAGCCTTTGCTGCCGGGAGCTCCGCCAAAAATAGAATTGTAGTCAAGGAATTTGCCAGCATTTTCCTCAGAATACTTTTCTGACCTGAGTTCATTGTAATATTTGCCGTCCTGCTCAAAATTATAGATCAGCTCAAGATAATATGGCCGCAATATGGCCAGAGAGGGTCCTGCCTCATAATTGTAACCGATGGCTACACCTTTACGCCGTGCCTTGTCCGTGATCAGGCGTTTTACACCTTTGCCTGCCCTGATGACATACATATTGTTCTGTTTTCCAAACCTGAAGGACTGTGAAACCTTGTTAAAGGACAATGGTATGTTTTTGTTTTGTTTGAGTTCCCTGGGATCGGACATGGTGCCCAATTCTATGTGGTAGTAATTGGTCTTGTAATAGGTCTTGATCTTGCCACTGTTGTACGCCAGGGTATATCCGTTTGTGTGAAGGGTAAATTTGCCAGTAGCCTCCTTACGGTAAACGATGCCCTTCCATTCAAACTCAACCTGCTTGGGCTGAAAAGATTTTTGGCAAAAAGCCATATTTGACAGCAACAGGATTATAACTACCGGAAACAGTGTCCGGAGTAAAAAATTTACCTTGATTGTCAATGGATAAAATCCTTTCATGGTAGCTGACGGCCTTGTATGATCATCTGACTTCAAAATTACACCATTCTAACCAAAAATTCAAATTTCTGTTTTCAGACAAAAAAAATGCCCTCCGTTTTAAATCGGAAGGCATCATTATTATTCTGGAAAAATCCTTTTTGTCAGGATGCAAGCATCGGTGCAATTACGAGGGCCACGATGGAGATTAGCTTAAGAAGGATATTGAGTGATGGCCCGGAAGTATCCTTAAACGGATCTCCCACGGTGTCGCCCACTACAGTGGCTTTATGCGGGTCAGAACCCTTATAATACATCTTGCCCTGGATTTCTACTCCTTCTTCAAACATTTTTTTGGCATTATCCCATGCACCACCGGAATTTGACTGGAAGATAGCCATGAGCACTCCGCAGGCTGTCACACCGGCCAGGAGTCCACCGAGCATCTCCTTGCCTCCAAGGAACCCGATAAGCACAGGAGAGGCAACAGCAAGGACACCCGGAAGGACCATTTCCCTGATAGATGCCCTGGTTGATATTTCTACGCATTTGCCGTATTCTGCTTTCCCGTCAGCCCTGTCAAAAATTGCCTTGTCGTCATCTGACCAGTTTTTAGGGTCCACACCTTCATTTTTCCTCATTACATTGAGAGCTCCGGTAAGTTCGGGAATGGTGGTAAACTGCCTTCTTACCTCCTGGATCATGTCCATGGCTGCCCTGCCCACAGCATTCATGGCAAGGGCTGAAAACAAAAACGGAAGCATTGAGCCAATCAGCAGGCCGGCCATTACCTTAGGGTCGGCTACGTTGATGGCAGTAAGTTTTGTTGTGGTCATGTAGGCAGCAAAAAGAGCCAAAGCCGTCAATGCTGCTGAGCCGATGGCAAATCCTTTTCCGATGGCGGCAGTGGTATTGCCCACGGCGTCCAGCTTGTCTGTCTTTTGCCTTACGTCTTTTGGCAGGTTGGCCATTTCGGCGATACCGCCCGCATTGTCAGAGATCGGTCCGTAAGCATCAACTGCGAGCTGGATACCCAGATTAGAAAGCATACCCACGGCAGCAATGGCTATACCGTACAATCCGGCATAGTAGTGAGCCCCGATGATTCCCACTGAAAGAATAAGCACCGGAATGGCTGTGGACTGCATACCGACACCGAGGCCGGAAATTATATTGGTGGCAGCCCCGGTCAGCGACTGGTTTACGATAGATTTTACTGGTTTAGTGCCTGTACCTGTATAATGCTCAGTCACTATTCCGATAAGTAGTCCCGATACAAGACCAATAATAACTGCGAAGAATACTCCGGTAGAGGTATATTCAAATCCATTATTGTCTGTCCAGCTTTCCGGAAGCATCCACTTTACAATGAAGTATGTGGCAACGAGCATGATGGCTGCAGAAATAAATTCGCCCCGGTTGAGGGCTTTCTGAGGATTTCCGCCCTCTGCTACCTTTACAAAGAAGGTACCCAGGATCGAAGTGATGATACCTACCCCTGAAAGAACCATGGGCAACAGGATGGCACTTAGGCCAGAAAACTGATCGTTTGTGTCGAATCCTCCGATACCGACAAACACGGCTCCAAGCACCATAGTACCCACGATAGCTCCTACATAGGATTCAAAAAGGTCTGCTCCCATGCCGGCGACGTCTCCCACGTTGTCACCGACATTATCGGCAATTGTCGCGGGGTTGAGAGGGTGGTCTTCAGGAATACCTGCCTCTACCTTTCCCACCAGGTCAGCTCCCACATCTGCGGCTTTAGTATAAATACCTCCGCCGACCCTTGCAAACAGAGCTATTGAAGACGCTCCGAATGAAAAACCTGTCAATACAGTGATGACCTTGTTTATGTCCCCGCCCCACATGTTGTTATACAGGAAGAAAAGAAGTCCAAGACCAAGGAGCCCCAGGCCAACTACCCCCATTCCCATGACAGACCCTCCTGCAAAAGCCACTTCCAGAGCCTTTCCAAGGCTCGTCCTGGCTGCATTGGTGGTCCTTACGTTGGCTTTGGTGGCGACACTCATACCTATAAATCCTGCCAGGGCAGAACAAAAAGCCCCAATGATAAATGACATGGCTACCAATGGAGATGAATTGGCTTCCATGTTTCCGCCCAAACCCATCAGTATCGCCACAACAATGACAAAAATGGCCAGCACTTTGTACTCGGCCTTAAGAAAAGCCATGGCACCGGTAGAGATACTTTGGGCGATCTTTGCCATTCTTTCTGTACCCACTTCCTGCCTGGCTACCCAGCTGCTTTTCCAGTATGTAAATAGCAGTGCAAGCACGCCAAAGACAGGAATCAAATAGATGATATTTTGTCCCATAATTTGTTGATTATTCGTTAAAAATTAGTAAAAGTTTGTGAATGAGGTCACAAAAGTAAATTTTATGGTTTAGAAAACCAAAAAACTCCCTGACTTTCAATTAATGGTTTGATTTTGGAAAAGATTGATCTCCTAAGACCTCTTCCGTGGCAAAAATCCTTAGTTTTGTGACCAATCCCCGCGGAAGGGGTTTTAAAAGCAATTCCTGATTTTTTCTATAAATCTACCTGCATAGAGTGAAGCGTGAATTTCTTATCAACATTGTCTTACTCTTTTTAATCAATTTTCTGGTCAAGCCACTGTATATTTTTGGAGTAGACGCACACATTCAAAATCTGACATGTACTGAAGTGTACGGAAAATATTTCTTTTACCTCAATTTTGTTTTCCTTTTTCAGTTTATCAATGACCCCGGAATACAAAACTGGAATGCACAGTACGTTCCCAAAAACAGAAGTAATACAGCTGAGCACCTGGTCAGTCTGATGCAGATAAAATTCCTGCTTTTCCTGGTTTTTTGCCTGGCTGCCATCGGATTTGCCTGGATGGCAGGATACGCAGACTTAAAAATGACGCTGTTTATTTGCGTCAACCTGGCTCTGACCTCCCTGTTTATGATACTGCGTGGAGCTATTGCTGGGCTGGGGTATTACCGGGCCGACAGTTTTTTTTCGGCACTTGACAAGGTGTTCATGATTTTGATACTGGGATATTTGTCCTGGTTGTCTCCGTGGAGGAAAAACTTTGATATCATGCTTCTGGTGTACGGGCAGGGATTATCTTTCCTTCTGGCTTGTACGGCTGCAACCATATTTCTAATACGCAAGACGGGATTTGTCTACCGGTCCTTTAGCTTCAGGCACATGGCCACTGTACTGCGTCAAAGTGCTCCTTATGTTCTTATCCTGTTGTTTATGACCGCTTACAATAAGCTAGATGGAGTGATGCTGGGTGCCATGTTAGACGACAATAAATACCAGGCCGGTGTCTACGCGGCAGCTTACAGATTTTATGATGCTGCCAACATGACAGGCTATCTATTTGCTGCCCTGCTGCTGCCCATGTATGCGTCAAACCTCGGCAACCTGCCCGTATTAAACGAGCTCAAGGCCACTGGACTGAAGCTGACCTCTGCCATAGCAAGCGGTATAGGCTGCATCACTATCTTCTATGGCGAGCCTCTGTTAAAAGCTGTATACGATGAGTATACTCCGGATTTTTACCTTACACTCAGATTGCTGATGGTCGGCTACGTGATGGTAGCAGTAGCCTATATATTTGGCACTTTGCTGGTGTCAGCAGGCAAGGTAACAAACCTAAATAAGCTTTTTGCTGCCGGACTTGTTATTAATGTGGTTTTAAATCTGCTGCTTATTCCAGAATATCAGGCCATCGGAGCAGCCTTTGCTACCCTGGTCACTCAGGTATTTGTCATGGCTGGTCAGATCTTCCTTTGCAGTCGTGAAACAGGTGTTGGCATCAGGGCCGCCGAAATAATAAGAATAACCGCCTATGCCTTTACCATAGGTGCCGTATTCTACCTCGTAAGAGAAGCGGAACCGTTCAATTGGATAGCCGATGTGACCTTGTGTATACTTATTTCCGTACTTTTGTCGTTTGTTTACCGGATAATCAGCCTGAAAGAGATCAGGTCGCTGAGTTCAGGCAAACAATAGAAACCAAAATAGTACATAGTATCGATCCTTATATGAATAACGAATATAGTCTTGCAGATTTTATCAATCAGCTGATGAAATGGAAAAAGCAGCTGCTCCGGACTGCAGGTATCATCATCTTGTTAAGTGTCGCCGGCAGCCTGCTGTTGCCCAATTATTATGAAGCTGAAACCACCTTTTATGCGGCCAGTCCTGACCTTGCCAAACCTATTCCCATAGGGGGAGAAGACAAGGACCTCAGGATATACGGAGATGACAAGGACCTGGACAGACTTTTTACCATTGCCACCTCCCATGACATCCTCTTTTATCTTATAGACTCCTTTGACCTATACAAGCACTACAACATCGACAGGGAAAACAGCAAGGCAAAATTTAAAGTCAGGGAGGAATTGCTGGATCATTTTAAGACCATCAAAACCAAGTACGGTGCCCTGCAACTGATAGTCGAGGACAAGGACCCAAACACGGCCGCAGACATGGCCAATGCCGCCAGGGACCAGATCGCCGAAATCGCACAGAAAATCGTAAAGGAAAGTCAGGGAAAACTTATCGAAAACTACAATCGGAATCTGGTTAAAAAACAATTGCAGTCTGACAGCCTCGCTGGCATAATCAAAACTATAAAGGACTCTTCAGGCATTTTTGAGACCTGGACGCAGTCAGGTATATACACCAAACTGCTGGCTGACGCTACATCTGACCTTGAGGATGCCAAAGGTAAGATAGATTTCTATAAAAAGTATCCGGCCTACAGGGACTCGCTGATAAAGTATATGGCCATGGAAATGGGTGCCCGTAATAAAATGGCAAAAGCAAATGCTGAACTCGACAAATATACCCCTGTCCTGTCCCGACTGAAGCAGCTGGATCAGGAGCAATCGAGGATCTATGAGCAGATAAGTCTCGATAAGGAAAGGTTTAAGCAACTCAATGCTACCTATTCCACCCCGTTTACTGCTTTGCATCTCGTGGAAAGTGCAACAGTTCCGGTACAAAAATCAAGGCCCAAAAGATCAGTCATCGTGCTGCTTACAAGTCTGTGCGGTATTATGCTGAGTTTCCTTGCAGTATTTGTGATTGAAAACCTGGGACCGGCAAAATTGATCAAATCTTCCTGACATGTCCCTGGCCGGATCATTTAGCTCCCGGGATGCGGAACATAAACTGTATTTCGCCTTTGTGGCAGTGGTACTTGCAGCTGCCGCAACATCCATTTTCCTTGAGAGCCCCCTTCCCTTTGTCTTACCTGTCGGTTTGTTGCTGCTTTTGGCCGTAGGTACGGACTTCCGCCGGTTGTTCTATCTCCTCTTTGCCCTGCTCCCATTTTCGGCCGAATTTTATTTTGAAGGGGTGGGACTCGGTACGGATATTCCTTCTGAGCCGGTCATGATTCTGCTGAGCGGTATTGCAATAGTGCTGCTGTTGCGTAACAGGCTGTCGATGGATAGAAATTATGTCACCAATCCGGTGATGATTCTGATCCTCCTTCATGTTTTCTGGATCTTCGTCACGGCGATCAATTCGCAAAACCTCCTGGTATCCTTTAAGTTTTTACTGGCAAAGATCTGGTACATACTCCCGTTTTTTATCCTTCCCCTTATTTTCTCCAAAGAAGTGGGTGACCTGGAAAAAAGCTATAGAATTTTGTATAAATTTCTGTTTGCCAGCATAAGCATCGTTCTGGTAAGGCACGCTTTTGAAGGATTTACCTTTGAAGCCAGCTACGATGTGGTAAGGCCATTTTTCAGAAATCACGTCAATTATGCAGCCATATGTGTGGTTTGCCTGCCTTTTGTGTGGGCTTTTCACCGTATCAATGTGCTTGAAAAAAAACCGTCCTTTGGCCTTAATGTGGTATTCCTGGTGTTTGTCACCGGCATCTATTTCAGTTTTACCAGGGCGGCTATTCTATCCATGGTCATAGCATGGGGTGCATGGTTTATTATCAAAAGGAGATGGGTGAGGCAAGCTCTGATTATCTCCTCAATCGTGGCCGCTGCCGGCATTATCTTTCTTTCATGGGACAACAAATACATGGATTTTGCCCCTGATTTTGAAAAGACCATAACCCACACAGAGTTTGACAACCTGCTCGAAGCCACCTACAAACTGGAAGATATATCGTCAATGGAGAGAGTATACCGATGGATGGCAGGAGTGGAGATGATACGCGACAAGTTCTGGCTTGGATTTGGCCCGGGGTGTTTTTACTCCAATTATCAGGCATATTCCATATCAAGTTTCAAGACTTATGTAAGCAACAACCCTGACCAGTCGGGCATACATAATTACTTTCTTATGACCTGGGTGGAGCAGGGATTCATCGGGTTTATACTGTTTCTTATGCTTTGCTTTGCCTTGCTGATCGAGGGAGAAGCTACCTATCACCGATGTACAGACAAGAGAGACGGCTACCTGATTATGGCCACCACTCTTGGCTTTATCATCATCTTTGCCATGTGTCTGATCAATGACCTTATTGAGACCGACAAGGTGGGTCCTTTTTTCTTTTTTAATGCTGCCATCTTGCTTTTTTACAGGAAAAAGTATCCGGACGATCAGAAGTCAAGCCCAAAACTGAGGTAAAGTACCGGCTTCTGTACCTTGCGTGTCTCGATACCACGTGCATAATCGAGTTTGACAAAATATCCCAGTATTTGTGACCGGAGTCCCAGTCCATAACCCATAACCAGGGGGTCCCTGAAGTACCTTATATCGAGCTCGATGAGAGGAGGACTGGATATCACAATGTTGTTCAGAGGGTTTTCTTCGCTGAATGGCCCGCTGCCGTGCCACGCAAGACCGGCATCATAAAAGCCTGCAAGCTGCAGATTTCTGAGGAAAGAAGCCCCGCGGTTTTTACCCAGGACATACTGCATAAACGGTATCCTAAGCTCGGTATTGGCCACCATAAATGACGACCCGTTTCTTATGTTGTTTTTAAATCCCCTCAGATGGAAGGCATTGACCTTGTAGGCAAATGATCCATCATCACGGAGGGGTACCGAATTGTCAAACTTTGGCAAAAGCCAGTTTTCAACACCTCCTACATAATAAAGCATCTTCTGCGAGCCAAAAGATGTGGCTCCTGCCAATCTTAGGGCAAGAATGGATTTTCCCAATATCGGCACATAATGTCTGGCATCAAATCCCAGAATACCGGTAAATCCCTTTGATGCATTAAACCTGAATCCGTCTATAAACTGAAGGTCAAACTGGTTGATGGCTTCTGCATAAAACTTGTATCTGGTTCCATTTTTAATGTTGAGGGATGCGTCATGGGTATTGTCAAAAATGTATTCCAGCTTGAGCATGACCCTCTTTTCATTGGCAACAGGTTCATTAAATGATGATGGCTCTGTACTCAACTGCAAGAACCGGTCAAATCTCATCGATGCCGTGGCCCGCACACTGCGGTATATATCAAAAGGGTACCTGAGCTGGTACATACCCAGCAGAAAAGTCTTTTTGGACCTTGTCGGAATAGTTTGTGTCGGATCAAGTTCGTTGTTGTACACATTCGATTTCCTGTACAGGGCCATTTTCCGGTCTGTTCTCTTTTTTTTATTGGTATACACCAGGAAAATCTCGGTTCCGTTAAAGGTCGTCGGAATCCTGAATCCGCCCTCTACATCGTGATCCTCAAAGAGGTCCCTGAGATTGGCCTTGAATAAAAAACCCATCGGTGTGGTGATCAGCTGCTGCCTGTCACCGGTGTAGCTTTCCAGGCCCTCAAAGAGCAGGTCATTGTCCATTTTTGTGGTCACATTGGCAAGTGCAAATTTGTTATTTGCTGCGATGGCTCTGGTGTTTATGTATGGTTCTGCAGGTTTTTTTGAGATCTCCGGCCTGGGCTGTCCCATAAATTTAAACCTTTCCTTGTTTACTACGGGTCTTGCTGAAGTCAGCGGTCCGGAATCGGACCCGTCTTCATATTCGGATTGGAACAGGAATCCATCATCAATTACGGATGGTTTTGCAGGCATTGTATCAGGTATGATAAGCGGAATAAGTCCTGTCTTGTCATCATAGGGCGAGAATGAGGCCTGGCTGTGATACGGGACCACCTCCTTTAAGGCCAGTGGCTCCAGCACTACATGATAAGATTTGTCCCTGTAATAAGAGTACACCTGCCTGGATGAAGCTGCCGAAACATCGTGAAACATTATGTGCCGGTCTACAGATGTGGTGTGGATTGATTTTCCTGATTTCAATTCCAAAAGAGCCATGTTTTTAACACCGCTTTTGTCCGAAAGAAAGGAAATAAAATTCTGATCAGCCAGATGAGGTCTGGTTTCATTGACATATGGGGTAAAAGTCAGCCTTTGGGCAACTCCTGACTGCTCCGGTAAAAACCAAAGATCAAAGGCATCGATGGGTATGATGGTATCATATTTCAGTTCACGGATGGTGTCAGTGAGCCTGTTTGAGCTGAACAAAATACCTTTTTTGCCGTCAATGGTAGTGTATTCTGCGTCAAGGTCGTCATAAAAATCATTGGTAATTTTTTCAAAATTTCGGTTTTTTGACTTGTACAGGATTAGGTCCGCAAATCCGTCTACCGAAGCTGAAAAAACATAATCCAAATCATTGATATAGCTAATGTTGTACATTCTCTGGAAATCAGTGGGTATGATTTGTTCCATCTTTTCTCCCGATTCAAGATTCATTTTAACCAACTTAATCACGTCCCTGTGCTCGTAGGCAAATGTAATCTCCGGTTTTTGCGGGTGCCAGGCTATAACGGGATAATTATAGTCCGTCTCCTGAAACATGTTTTTATAGCCGTACTTAAACAGTATGGTCTCCCTGTCAGTACTGAGGTCTCTTTTAATGATCCTGAATTTTCCTTGGTCATTGGTTACATATACGAGCGATCGGCCGTCGGGACTTATCTTCAGGTTACTTACCGGAATTTTACCTTTTGATCTGAGTTTCAATTCTGCCGACCGGGGCGGCAATACAAACCTTCCTTTTTCTTCTCCATAATATTGTGTGTAAAACCCGGCCCATTCTTCTTTCAGATTTTCAAGGCTGGTGTTCAGTATATACTCAAAACTGTTGTCTGTGCCTCTGCTTATTTTGGCAAGGTAAAGAAGGTTTGCAATGTTTGACCTGCCGTAATTCAGAGCAATATAATTCCAGAAAGACTGACCGGCGATCCTGGGATGCTGTTCTGCCAGCTTCTCAAATCTGTGGTACTTCTTGTTGGAATCCCAGAGGTTTCTAAGTTCGTTTTCTGCATCCGGGTCCCAACCGTATGCTGCATATTCGATGATGCCCTGCCTGTACCACTCGGGGATGTTCATCAGTACGGCGTTTTGGATGATTTCCTGCAGGTTTGACCCAAACATCATGTTGTTAAAATAAACTGTCGAGATACCAGTCTTTACCTTGTCAAGCAAATGTTTATGGTTGCCGTCAAAGTATACAAACATCTTATTTCCCACTATCTTGGTTTCCCCAGTCTTATTGGTAAATGTCTCTTCTGTACCTATATTACTTTGCTTCAGGTCCGAAATGTCTACATAGACGATGACCTCGATTTTATCATTCATCCTGTGCTCAAAAATGGACTGGATGGCATCGTGCTCCTGCTCAGCCATCTGGATTACCGGCCGGGCTATAAACCTTCCTTTACCATACCAGTAGGTGATGAAATTTTCGGTCTCGTATTGCCACCAGTCATTAAAATCATCGTGAAACTGCACCCTGTTCTTGCCAAATTCAGTATTGATGGCCTGCCCGTATGCAACCAAGGCAAGACATGAAACCATCAGGGCAATGTATACTATTCTGAACATAAGTCATGCAAATTATGAAATATACGTGACATCATCATCAACATCGAAAAAAAAAATTCGTTATTCTAATATGGGAAATTTCAGAAAATATAGTTTAAAAGAGCAGGCTTTACATTTGATTGTGGCTTTGTGTATAATGACATCAGGGTTGTCCTGCCTCAAAGAGGATACCTGGCAGACAAGGAGAGACCAACTCATTGGAAGCTGGTCTGGCACGGGCAGTTTGGAAAAAACCTACAAGGACGGCTCCAAAACCGAAGAATCTGTCTTCATTCTTCTTGATATAATCAATACAGAGTTGGCAATATATGCCCAAAATTCATCCTCGTTTCCAGTTTCGACAACTGTTAATTATTTGTATCAGCCGGACCCTGAAAAGATTGTTTTTTCACGAAAAAATTCCTTTATGCCACAGGAGTTATCCACTCCTTTTTCGATAATAAAAAACACTGCCGGCAAACAAGTCTGGGAAAATAATTACCAGGAATTATTTATTGATCCCATTACCAATAATCTTGAATTCATTGATGTGCAGGCTACCTGGGAGCTGGAAAGGAATTGACAAGGATTTAAGAATGTTTTATCAACTATTAATCGCAAAAAACAATTAAGAAATTTTCTTATTTCTTTAAGGCCAGGTAATCGTCTGTGGCCTTTCTGACAAAGTTGTGAACCTCCACGGCTGGTGATATACCTTCTACCATAATTATATTTTCATCTTTGCCTGTTTTTTCAATGGCTTCTCGGTATTTTTCATACACCTTTTGCTGATGTGACAGGGTTTCGTACATTTCTACTGATGCTCTGCTATTTGTAAGTCTTTCCATACTGCTGACCGGGTCTATATCTATATAAAATGTAATGTCAGGCTTAAGTAAGTCTTTACTCATACTGTTAAGGTTTATGACCCACTCCATCGGTACATATACGCTATGGTATGCATATGATGATAGGTAATACCTGTCTGATATTACTGTGTAGCCTTCCTTTAGCTTATGGAGTATGCCATCTTCAGAATGCAGAAGGTGGTTTAGTCTGTCAGCTGCAAATAATGCCGCAATCACCCGCTGGTCACCTTCTTCCCGATGGTTAAAAATATCTCTGATCATCCTTCCGATCCTCGAATCAGTGGGTTCATAAGTAGAGTAAACCTTATGGCCCCTTGATTGCAGGTAGCCGGCAAGCATCTTTACCTGGGTGCTCTTGCCGCTTCCGTCAATACCCTCAAAGGCTATAAACAGATTTTTTTCGGTATCAATATCCTGAATCATGGTCGTTTATCTTTCTTGATTACTGATGACGGTACAAACCTAGGCTTTTTTTTAATATCCACTCAGTTACAAACATGATTTACCAATACAGTATCCCGGCATGGCGGCGGTCGATTATACAGTCATACATCATATAAAAATGGCATTGCCTGACATGTCCTGCCCTGAAAGTCTAAAAAGATTGATTTTATTTACCTTTGTGCCAGAGACGTATCAGTAAGTACATGATTCCTTCTATAAATCCTGAGTACCACTCACACAAACGCAGTACCAAAGACGCAGATTATTATCTGAGAGGTCTTGCAGAATGTGACAGATATGTCCTGAGCGAAGCCATCACACTGATTGAGAGCACAGACCCTAAGAAAAGAAAGATAGCAGATAAAGTACTTTCAGCATTGGGCAACAGCCCTGCAGAAAGCACCCGAATCGGTATTACCGGCTCTCCTGGAGTGGGTAAAAGCACCTTCATCGAGGCTTTTGGTTCTTATCTGACGTCAAAGGGACACAGGACCGCTGTTCTGGCCATAGACCCCAGCAGCAATGTATCGGGCGGAAGCATCCTGGGTGACAAGACAAGGATGCCAGTTTTATCCTCACTGGAAAATGCGTATGTGAGGCCTTCGCCGGCGGGCCACCAACTGGGAGGCACATCGGCATACACCAAAGAGGCCATCAGGCTTTGCGAAGCTGCAGGTTTCAGTTTTGTGATAGTGGAGACGGTGGGAGTGGGCCAGTCCGAGACCGATATTGAAGACGTGACGGATACCGGTATCCTGTTGCTGCAGCCGGGTGCTAGAGACGAGATTCAGGGGATAAAAAGGGGGATAATGGAAGCTGCTGACATTTTTGTGGTCAATAAATCTGATTCCGCTCAAAAAGAACTCGCTGCCAGGGCAAGGGCATATTATGAATCAGCAGTAAGGCTCTTTAGCCATGATATACCGGGTTGGAAGTGTCCGGTGATACCTGTTTCTTCCCTTGAAAAAACGGGAGTGGACACCGTATATGCGTCCGTTACGGCTTATATGGAAATCCTGCGGTCCAACAATCTGCTGGAAGAAAAAAGGCGACTACAGGAACAGAAGTGGTTTGAAAAACAAACCATAATGCTTATTCGTCATACAGTAATGGAAAATGAAAAAATAAAAAACGGCTATGAGCAGCTTTCTGCCGATGTAGCATCCGGAAAAAAGGCCGCCTTACCGGCACTGGACGAAATCAGAAACCTCCTTGCCAAACAACTGAAGCCTTGATGAAGCCACTTGCACTGACGATTCTGATGACAATTAGCGTGCTGCCCTTCCTTCAGGGGCAAAAAGACCTTTTTTCCGGATATTTCAGGAGTCCGGTAGACTATGACTACACCATTACCGGAAATTTTTGCGAGCTGAGAGAGACCCATTTTCACACTGGAATTGATATTAAACCGGCCGGAAATGACCGGATATTCAGCATCGGCGAAGGCTACATTTCGAGGATAAAGGTGGATGCGGGAGGCTATGGCAATGTACTGTACATCGACCATCCACAGGCAGGATTTACATCCGTATATGCTCACCTGGATGACTTCAGTCCCGTGATCAGTGAGGTGGTACGACTAAGACAGCTGGAAGAAGAATCCTATGAAGTCGACTTCCATCCGGCCCCCGGGCAGATCAGAGTGGTAAAAGGAGATATGATTGGCTTTATGGGCAATACCGGATATTCTTTTGGCAAGCACCTTCATTTTGAAATCCGTGAAACAAAGTCAGAAAAGCCGGTCAACCCCCTCGTTTTTGGCATGAAGCTTAAGGACAATATCCCACCGGTCATCACTTCTGTAGCTATCCATGGCCTGGATGCTGACCACTCCAAGACCGCAGATATCCGACTGGCGGTCGGCGATACACCTGGCGATGTGCTGGATTTTCCGGATCCAGTGTTAGTGGACGCCGATTATGCGGGAATTGCATTCCAGGCGTATGACAAGGCCGACGGGAGCAATAACAAACTTAACATCTTTGGAGTCCACCTCTATGTCAATGACTCCCTTGTGTTTGGATACCACCTCGATAAAGTCTCTTTCAGCCAAAACCGTCAGGTAACGGGATTTGTAGATTTCGCCGTAAGGCAAGAGGAGAAAAAAACCTATTCGCTTTGTTATAAACTTCCGGGAAACACCCTTGATTTTTTGTCAAAATACGGCAATGCCATAATCACCCTCAACCCTGAGACAAACACGAGATTCAGACTGGAACTGGAAGATTACTTTAAAAACCGAAAGACAATAACATTTTCGGTACGCAAAAATCCGTCATTCATCAAGACACCACGGCCCTACTGCGAAAATTGGGTGGAACAAGGTACATCACAGCATTTTAATGAGGCAAACCTCACCCTGGAAATAGAAAAAACCAGTATGTATCGGGGTTTTTGTCCGGAAATAGGACGTATAACCCAGGAAGGGTATGAAACCAGATACAGGATCCACAAAACAACAGAACCACTTAAATCGGGAGCCGAAATCCATTTGACACCTGAATATCCTAAGCCCTTACTTGCGTCCAAAGCCATTGTAGCTTCTGTGGATGACAACGGAAAAAAACTCAACCACGGAGGCAGATGGAAAAATGGCAGGTTGAATGTACGCATCAGGCAATTCGGCACCTATTTTATTGAATATGACACCATTGCCCCGGAGATCAGGAAACTTGACTTCTCCACTTCTATTGTCAGCAAACGAAAATTCAGATTCAGAGTCACTGACGACATGCCCACTTCAGGTCCGGAAGCAAACGACTTGTCGTATAAAGTCTGGATAGACGGAAAATTCGTGATCAGCCCTTACAGTTTAAAGAGTAAGGTCCTGGAGATACCTCTTGATGATATTACTGCTGGTGACCACACTTTAAAAATAACGGCCACCGACCATTCAGGCAATACGGGGGTATTTACATCTTCTTTTGTTAAAAAATCCTGATTGAGGATATTATTCCGCTATAGCGGATCATCAGTCAGTAAATAATCTGGCTCTTTCAGCACTTCGATTGGAAACCAACATTATAACTTATTTTGTAGCTTTGCATTCGCATTAATTGGCCTTATGAGCAATTTCATCGTATCCGCCCGTAAATACCGGCCTGCTGCATTTGATGATGTGGTAGGGCAGGACCATGTGGCCAAGACGCTGAAAAATGCACTGCACACTGACCATGTGGCCCATGCTTTTCTGTTTACAGGCCCGCGAGGAGTCGGCAAGACCACCTGTGCCCGCATCCTGGCCAAGATCATCAATTGCGAAAACCCTGTCAATAAGACCGAAGCATGCAATCAGTGCAATTCCTGCCGTGCTTTTAATGACAATGCTTCATTTAATATCATTGAGCTCGACGCAGCGTCAAACAATAGTGTGGAAAACATACGTTCGCTGATTGAGCAGGTGAGGTTTCAGCCTCAGAACGGCAAATACAAGGTTTTTATCATCGACGAGGTGCATATGCTGTCCCAGTCGGCCTTTAACGCCTTCCTCAAGACCTTGGAGGAACCGCCTCCTTATGCTGTCTTCATCCTGGCCACCACTGAAAAACACAAGATCATCCCGACCATACTGTCCAGGTGTCAGATTTTTGACTTCAGAAGGATCCAGGTCTCAGATATTGTCGCCCAGCTGGAAAAAATATGTAAAAGTGAAGGTATAAAGGCAGAAAAGGAAGCCCTCCACGCCATTGCCGGCAAGGCAGACGGAGCCATGAGGGATGCCCTGACCATTTTTGACAAAATATCGAGCTCGGTC
>JAGVTV010000166.1 GCA_019136675.1 Bacteroidota bacterium | reverse complement strand
CCAAATCTGACATTTTTTGGTGGCGTCCATGCAGGTTTTGCACCTCCACGTACAAAAGATGCCATATCTAACACAGGTGAGGTTTATAATCTGGACGCGGAAAGAAGTATAAATGTAGAGATGGGTATGCGTGGTACACCACTACATTGGTTGAAAGCAGAAGTGACAGGATTTTATATGGATTTCAGCAATCAAATTATACCCGTATCCGAGTCCAGCGGAGGTACCGGCACTGGTCTTGTAAATGGAGGAAGCACTTTACATAAGGGAATAGAGTCAGGAATAACAGCCACACTGTCTGATTTGGCAGGTTGGACTAAAGCCAGGGTGGAATTGGATGCAGGTATTACTTTTACGGATGCCAGATTCACGGGCGATAGGATGATAGGGGGAAATGTCCTCCGGGGCAATAGAACTCCTTATGCACCACAGTGGCTGATCAACTCAGCTTTTCTTGTACAATTGGGGCCTTGTTTTGGAAGATTGGGTGTTCAGTATACCGGAAATCAGTTTTCTGATGAGTTAAATACAGTTGCGGCTACACCCAATGGAAGGACTGGGCTTGTACCATCATACTGGACAATGGACGGCAATCTGGGATGGAAACTCAAAAAGCATAATATGTCCTTTGTCCTGGGATTAAAAAACATAGGCAATGAAAGGTACATTGTCTCAAGAAGGCCTCAAGGAATCCGGGTAGGTTTACCCAGATATGTGACCTTCAGTATTGACTTTCAGTTTTAAAAGAAATTACAGCAGGTGCTTAAACCGTGGTCTGTGCGGAGTGACGTTGCCCAGACGCTCGATCTTGGATTTTTCGTAATCGGAAAAGTTGCCCTCAAAAAACACTACCTGCGAATCATCCTCAAAGGCCATGATGTGCGTAGCCAGCCTGTCTATAAACCATCGGTCGTGGGAGATCACAAGTACGCATCCTGCAAAGCTGTCGATGGCTTCTTCCAGGGCCCTGAGTGTATTGATATCTATGTCGTTGGTAGGTTCGTCGAGGAGCAGCACATTGCCGCCTTCCTTGAGGGTCATGGCCAGGTGGACCCTGTTTCTTTCACCTCCTGACAAGACGCCGATCTTTTTTTGCTGGTCCGATCCCGATATGTTAAATTTACTCAGATACGCCCTGACATTGACCTGGGCCTTTCCGACCATGATGAGCTCCAGGCCTTTGCCCACTGCCTCCATGATGGTTAGATCAGGCTTAAGGTCATCGTGCGACTGGTCCACATAGCTGAGTTTTACAGTGTCACCGAGGGTGATAGAGCCGCTGTCGGGCTTCTCAGTGCCCATAATCATACGGAAGAGTGTGGATTTTCCCACCCCGTTAGGCCCGATGATGCCCACGATGGCATTTTTGGGTATTGAGCAGGTAAAATTGTCGATAAGTACCTTATCTCCGTAGGCTTTGGATACACCTGTGATATCGATGACCTTGTCTCCAAGCCTGTCTCCTGGCGGAATAAACAGTTCGAGTTTGGCTTCTTTCTCCTTAACTTCTTCACTTTGCAGTTTGTCGTAGGCTGCCAGACGGGCTTTACCTTTTGCCTGCCGGGCTTTGGGAGCCATTCGTACCCATTCGAGTTCCCGTTCCAGGGTCTTTCTTCGCTTGGATTCGGATTTTTCCTCCTGTTCCAGCCTTCTGGATTTTTGTTCGAGCCATGAAGAGTAGTTGCCCTCCCACGGAATGCCCTCTCCGCGATCGAGTTCGAGGATCCATCCTGCTACATTATCGAGGAAGTACCTGTCGTGTGTCACAGCTATTACTGTACCCGGGAAGTTTTTCAGATATTGCTCCAGCCAAAGGACACTCTCAGCATCCAGGTGGTTGGTAGGTTCGTCGAGCAGCAGGATATCAGGCTGTGACAGTAGCAGGCGGCAAAGTGCCACCCGGCGGCGTTCGCCTCCTGAGCACACCTTGATGGGCGTGTCACTTTCAGGGCAGCGGAGCGATTCCATGGCAGTCTCGAGCTTATGGTCTATATTCCAGGCGTCGTAATGATCCATCTTTTCCATCAGTTCGCCCTGCTTTTCTATGGCTTTCATCATTTCGTCATCATCCATCGGCTCACAGAGCTTGTTGTTGATGTCTTCGTATGCCCTGATGACATCCATGATGTGCTGAAGGCCCTCTTCCACCACCTGGCGAACTGTCTTGGTGTCGTCGATGGTGGGTTCCTGCTCCAGATATCCTATTTTATAATCCCTGTCAAAAGTGACCTTGCCCTGATAGTTATTGTCGAGCCCTGCTATGATTTTAAGCAATGTGGACTTACCGGAGCCATTGAGCCCCAGGACTCCTATCTTGGCTCCATAATAGAAGGAAAGCCAGATATTCTTTAGTACTGTTTTTTGAGGTGGGAAGGTCTTGGTAACCCCTTCCATTGCAAAAATGATCTTGTTGTCGGCCATACTCTTGAAAATCGTTTAAGGCCGCAAAGATAAGCATTAGGCGTAACTTTTAGTCAATCATAATTCAATAGGTCTTTTGTCATGATTTTTGATAGATGGCAAAAGCAAAATCAGCTTCGTGGGTTTCCAGGTACTTGTCTTCCATATGAATAAGTTTAGTAAGTTGATCCTGATTTTTTTCGACAAAATGATGAGCAATATGTTTAAGTACAGGCATTAATATACTTCCTCCTAATTTTTTAAATTCAAGTTCCTTAAATGTTTTTCTTAAAACTGGGATAATATTTTCAGAGTCCACACATTCTGAAGGGTCGGAAATAATCATTCGGAGTTTTCCTGTACGATAACACCTTGTCTTGTATTTATTAAGCAGCAAGATCTTTTTGTTTTCTTTTGAAAATATTTCATTAAGACATCGATTACAATATTTCATTTGTTCATCCGGAAATTGCATCCTGTTCGGGCCAACGTATTCATGGATGATTATCAGTCCATTTTTTTTTAATGCCGGATAAATTTTTTTCTTAATAAAATTACTTATTTCTCTAAAATGATGTAAAGACGCATTAAACAAAAAATAATCTACTGATTCATTTTCAAATTCTAACGCATATACGTCCGCCACATAAAATTCAGCATTATTATAATGCTTTACACTGACTTTTTCGTTGGCTGAAATTATAAGATCTTTTGAAAAGTCGTATCCACGTACTGTAAGTTTGTGGTTTAATTCTGCTAATTTAATTTCATGGTTTCCTGCTCCGCAACCAAGCGAAATAAGTACTTTACTTTCTTGATTTTCTAAATATTTCTCAGTAATATATTGTTCATATGTAATTTCAGTATTACCGCTAATAAAAATGTTGTTCCGTTTTTTTAATAACGGAATAATCCACCAGTTAGAATGCTCAAAATCTGCTGTGAATGAGGAAATTGTTCTGTTTTTTCCTAAAATTGAAAATTTACTTAAAATAAACTGTAAACCTCTTTGATTTAGTTTTATCCAAAGTTCTACAAAATCATCCCAATATATTATTCCTCTAAACATTACAATTCGGATTAAATTGATTTTTAATAGACTTCAAAGGTAATATTTTACTAAAGTCTGTCCAAACTGCATGATATGCCTGACGTTGTCTTTTATAAAAATTCCTTTCTTTCTTTTGTTTTGTAA
>JAGVTV010000156.1 GCA_019136675.1 Bacteroidota bacterium | reverse complement strand
CATACTTTACCAGGCACATGATAGCCCATGGATACAGTGAGATCAAGGGAGCGTTCGACAGGGTAAGGAAAATGCCAGAGATCAGAAATTACCTTACGGCTTTTTTCTTTTACAGTGCAGGATTGCAGACGGTCATCTACCTGGCTACGATATTTGCCAAAAAGGAATTAGGTTTTGAAACTGCCGAACTTATCCTTGTAGTCTTGATATTGCAGCTGGTGGCAATAGGCGGGGCATATCTGTTTTCGGCTTTCGCCAACAGGGTAGGCAACAAGAATTCTATCCTGACCATGATCGTGGTATGGGTGGGTATTTGTCTGGGAGCCTATTTTACCTATGACAAAATCACATTCTACATTATTGCAGGATGCGTCGGTATGGTGATGGGTGGCATACAGTCTCTGAGCCGTGCCAGCTATAGTATGTTGTTGCCCGAAAAAGACCATGACACCACTTCTTACTTTAGTTTTTCAGATGTCGTGTACAAGTTTTCTATCGTGAGTGGCACATTTATTTTTGGACTCGTGGACAATATCACCAACAATATGAGATACTCCGTCCTTGCTCTGGCCTGTTTATTCCTGGCTGGATTTTACTTCCTGTGGTCTACAAAGTCCGAAAAACTCAACAAAAGAAAATTTGAAGAATCACCGGTTCCGGCAAGCATACAGGCCTGAAATTTTTATAATATATTAATGTATTGAAAAATAATATATTATATGTTATGTAATAAAAAATATGTAAATTTTTTGTATAAAAGTTTTTTATATATGTAACTACTCATATATTTGTCCCTGAATAGCGTGAGAAACTGTTCAGAACCTACCTTTTTTACATTCAACCTGAGCATATAATAGTTTAACCTAAAGTCTTTAATATATGGCTATTGTTCATATATTAAAAACCTTGACATCCGGAGTCATCCGGTAGTCTATATATTACATTTTTTATTCCACTATTTATTCCAACCTGTTTCTGATTTTAGATCCAAAAGGGAAAAAGGCATAGTGCCTTGAGTATTTTTTATTTTTTAACCAATAAGTTATTGGGTATTAGGCATATGTATATATGCTTGAAATCTCATAACAGTAAAAATTTTATTTCTTAAAACTCAAAATTTGGATCTCATGTTTGGAACAAATTCAACACAATTTCACACCCTTTTCAGGAATTGTTTCCTGTTGATGGTGTTTTTTGTTGTTTCCATTACTGCATCGGTGGCACAAACAGCTCCATCGTGTGCCTGTAAGGGAAGCATTCAGGTTTCTGTAGACGCTAATTGTGAGGCGTTGATCACTGCAGAAGCTATTTTAGCCAGCGGGTCTACCTGTGGTGGCACTTCAACAGCGACGGTTGTCCTAATGAAGACGCCTACCGGAGGAGTGATTACCCAGGGAGTCGGATCCGCTACCTTGCCGGATGGTGTCCTTTATGTAGGAAAGACCATTTATGGTAAGGTTATTGACGGAGCCACGGGACTTAATTCCTGCTGGACAACGATTAAGGTGGAAGACAAACTGGCACCTGTAGTGGAGTGTCCGGACGACTTGACACTTACCTGCTACCAGATGGCTACCTACTGTCCTGAAGTTACTGAAAACTGTTCGCACTACACGCTAAACATCATCGATGAGACCATCCAGGTCAATGATTGTAAGCCTTCAACAGGTCTTCCTGCTGAAGTTCTGAAGGTAATTACAAGAACTTATCAGGCAGTGGACGAAAGCGGCAACAAGTCAGTACCTTGCTCCATGACGATTACAGTAGTCGGATTGCCTTCATTGGAGGAGCCTTATGTTAATATGCCTGCCAACAGGTGGCTTCCTGACAATACTGAGCTGAAATGTGACGACGATTATGCTAAGATTCCCGCCGGTCAGCCTTTTGCAGGAAATCCATCGCCGGTAAGTATTACTGTAAACGGTGTTACCAAGCCAGGCACAGGTATTCCATATCTGCTGCTTTGGAATCCCAGGACTTTAAATGCCGGAGTGATTGACGGTGACTCACCTGAATCCATCACCCTGATAGGTGGTACTGATGCCTCTCAGCCCAATGCCAGAGTGCTTGGTGCGGAGATCTGTTTTACTTCATCCGCTGACCAGACCATTTCTTTTGACTGGAGTGCGTTTATGAGAAATAACGCCGGAGTAGTGGGTGGAGGCCAGTTCAATAACGATGAGCCTGTTTATTCCATTAATGGAGTTGAAGTAAATCTTCCGCCGGTTGTCATAGGAGTAAACACAGGGTCAGGAAATGACGTGGAGGTAGAACTCGAAAAAGGAGATATATTCTGTTTCAGGGTGTACACGATGAACCGTGCCTTCCACACTGTGCTGACTATTTCTGACATAAAGTCAAATGTGCCGGCTGCAAAGCCCAGTCTCTATCTGCCTGTATATCCTACACCTGACCTTTATTGCAACATTCTGGTATCCTATACCGATGTAAATCTTCCTGAGGTCGGATGTGTGAAGAAGATCATGAGGACATGGACTGTTATAGAATGGTCATGCAGAGGTATTCAAAGAAAGAGAGACCATATTCAGATGATTGAGATCGTGGATAAGGAAGGCCCTGAGATGACATGCCCTAAAGATTTTACTGTATCTACCAGCGGCCATACTTGTGAAGCGTATGTGGCTTTCCCCGCCGCTCTTGTTAAGGATAATTGTAGTTCAGCTGTCACCGTGGACATCACCTACCCGGGTGGTATCATCAAGAATGTAAACGGTGGAATCGGCAAATTGCCTGTAGGATGCCATACAGTAACTTATACAGCGTACGATCATTGCTACAATTCAAGCACTTGTACCGTGCAGGTGACTGTAGAAGACAATACCGCTCCTGTGGCTATTTGTGACCAGAATACTGTGGTTTCCCTGACTCAGGATGGAAAAGCATGGGTTCCTGCCACATCATTTGATGATGGAAGTTATGACGACTGTCAGCTTGCCAAGATGCTTGTAAGAAGGATGGACCCGGCTGCTTGCCAGCCATGTAAGATTCCTGAATTTTCAGCCTTTACATACCTCGGAGACTATGGCAGCACAGACTCCAAGCATTACTACTATATCTCCAAGCACAGGGCTACCCCTGATGTAGCGATCAAAACTGCTGCTGCCATGGGCGGTTATGTCGTTGCAATCAATACAGCAGCTGAAGATGCCTGGGTTTATGACAAAGTGCGTGCATGGAACCTCGGTGAGGATTACCTTATTGGTCTCCGTGATATAAAGCAAAAGGGACTTTTTGCCTGGTTAAGCGGCGAAACTTCCAGTTACAGAAACTGGGCATCAGGCAATCCTAAGGATGTTACAGACGGACACAACGATTATGATTATGTAAGAGTTCTTGACGGTAACGGTAAGTGGGAAGATTTCGGATCTGAAAACTGTCAGGAAGACGAGTGGCTGTATGTTGTAGAAATCACTGACCCATGCGGATTCAGCGAATATGCACAGTTCTGCTGTACTGACATCAGGGCTACCCCTCACGTGGTTGTCTTTAGGGTGGTAGACAAGGCCGGTAACTGGAACGACTGTATGGTCAATGCTTTTGTTCAAGACAAATTGCCTCCAAGCATTACTTGCCCGCCTCACAGGAC
>JAGVTV010000003.1 GCA_019136675.1 Bacteroidota bacterium | reverse complement strand
TCGACCATATATTGCAGTTCGGGTCAGACCAGATACCGGAGGACATTTACCCATTCCGGGCCAACAGATATGAGAATAAAACAAGTGCAGCTTGGTGTATATCGTGCTGTAAACAATCCATTGGTTACGTTTAATTTCTATTCCACCGGCGGACAGTTGTACGGTACCTATACGACTACCATATCGGACATGGACAGGGTAGTCTATCCGGTCAATATACCCGCAGGGATAGATATCAAAATTCCTGCTCAATCATCTTATGTATTGGAGATCGTGACCAATGCACCGCATATCTCAGAATTTAAGATAGGCAGGAATAATTCAGGCCACTTGCCTACCTTCGGCGAAGCATCCATCTCTGCGGATGACTGTGTCACATTTAATACAGAGATATGGTCCGGGGCTCCGGGAATCACTCCCAATGCCGTGTTGTTTTATGTGGTGGGGACACCCGACCAGTATAAATTTGATAACATCCTGAATGATTACGAGGAAGGAGATTATTTTCCTATTGGGAATACGCCCCTTACCTTTGTAGTTACAGATGCCAATGGTTTGGCATCAACCTGTGCATTTTCAATCAATGTGGTGGAATTTGCCAATCCTACTGGAGCACTGGCATGTGACGATCTCGTACAGGTGTCTCTGGAGGACGATTGTGAGCTTATCATCACACCTGAAATGCTGCTTGAGGGCGATCAATACGGCTGCTACGACAATTATACTGTACAGATTATAGCCAACAACGGCCTTAACCTCGGTAATAAGGTGACGTCAGCACAAATGGGGCAGAAACTCAAAACCCAGATTATCGGACCCAACGGCAACTCCTGCTGGGGCGAAATCCTGGTTCAGGATAAGCTGGGACCCGAATTTGTTTGCGACGATATATTTACTAATTGTGCTTCAGATCTCACTCCGGGTTCTCCGGTGACTGAACAGATCCCTGTGGCGGCTGCCATTGTGGATGGTAGCTTGTCAGCCGGAGCAGCCAACAGCAAGACTTTTACCATCAGTGTGGGTGATTTTGGTGAAGCTGTGATCACAGACCTGGACGTTTTTATAAATGTTAAACACTCCAACGTATCTAACCTTGCGGCTAATATCACCTCTCCTGACGGAGTGACTGTTCCGTTATTTCTCAATATAGGTTGTGCCGGAAAAGATCTTATTGCCACCTTTGATGATGAAGCAACGGGATTTGTCCAATGTGAGCCCACACTTACACCAGCAGTGGCAGGAAGGTTCAGGCCAACAAATCCGCTGGATATATTTGACGGAAATCCGCTGGCAGGCGAATGGAAGGTCACCATTTTTGACCTAGTCTCCGGAGATGGAGGTACTGTCAATGACGTACACCTTATCTTTGAACAAGAGGGTGCTGCCATACCTTTCCCTACCAACAATGAAGTTACTTTTATTCATGTAAATGACAATAATTACATCGTCAAAGGCATAGACCCATGCAGCGATGCCACCCTGTCGTATACCGATGAGATAGTGCAGGAAGATTGTGCAAGCATTTATTCAAAAGTGATCAAGCGATGCTGGACAGGAGTGGACTCTAAAGGAAATCAGGCTATCCCTTGCTGCCAGTTTATATATGTGTACCGCAACAGTTTGTCAACACTTGTATTTCCACCCAATTATGATGGTCTTAACGGAAATCCAGGGCCATTGAGTTGCTTTGAATACGGAACCACTGTACCTCCTTTGGAGGAAACGGGCATACCGGAAGGTAATTTCTGCGATAATGTTCAGATTGCCGAACCTGAAGACCATGTAATTGACATTTGTCCTTATTCTTACAAGTTGCTTAGGACACATAAAGTAATAGAGTGGTGCAGTGGCAAAGTGATCATTCATAATCAGATCATTAAGGTGATGGACACTTCAGGACCCGAATTGACATGTCCATCAGACCTGACCATTTCAACAGATCAGTACACCTGTACAGCGACCTACAAGCCTGCTTTGCCGCAAATTGAAAGTGAATGTAGCGATAATGTAGAGTATCAGCTTTCATACAATTATTTTAATGATAATGATGATGAATTTGAAACCGAAAATGTTGATGCTGTTTCAGGGTCTGTTTCAGGACTCAATATTGGAGATAACTGGATTAAATGGACAGTGACTGACGAATGTGGAAATGTAAGTGAATGTGTGATTAAAGTGCATGTGGAGGACAAAGTCAGGCCAAATGCTGTTTGCGATCAGTACACGGTGACCTCAATCACAGGAAATAAAAAAGCTGTCGTTGATGCCTTTACATTTGACGACGGTAGTGTGGATAATTGCGGCATTATTAAGTACGAAGCCCGAAAAATGACCGATAAATGTGGTTTTGGCACTGCTAACTTTACTCCAACAGTAGAATTCTGCTGCGAAGAAGTTAATACATCGGTTATGGTAGAAATGAGAGTAACCGATATTTATGGCAACAGCAACACCTGTATGGTAGAGGTGAAAGTCCAGGATAAGCTCCCTCCTTACATAACAGACTGTCCGGATGATATTATACTGGACTGTCAGGCAGATTATAAGGATCTGACTGTGACAGGAGAACCGGTCTCGGTCGATAACTGTGAGGTGGTAAGTACCAAATTTCAGGACCAGGTAGACATCAATCAGTGCGGCGTGGGTACGGTCACACGGACCTGGACAGTCGAAGACAAACAGGGATACAAAAACTCATGCGTGCAAGTGATTACACTTGTTGATTTTGATCCGTTCAAAGAAAGTGAGATCATATGGCCTAAAAATTATGAGACTAAAAAATGCTTCTCTAACCTTAAACCTGAGGACCTTCCATCAGGGTATGACAGACCGACCTTCAGCGATGACAATTGCAGCCTTGTAGCAGCACATTACAGAGACCAGACCTTCAGGTTTGTCGAAGGTGCCTGCGAAAAAGTGATTCGCACCTGGACGGTCATCGACTGGTGTACATATGACGAATCAGATCCTGTATACGGCGAGGGTTGGTATGAGCATATCCAGATCATCAAGTTGCTAAATGACATACCACCTCAGTTTGTTGGTCCAAGTAACACTACACTTGACGGATGTGTAGACAGGACGATTCCTGTTTACGGCAACTGTGAAGGTCCGGTGGAATTTGATATGTATGCGATCGACGACTGTCCTGAAAGCAATGGTGACCTTGTATGGAAATACGAACTGTATACTGAATCAGGATCTACACCGATTTATGTAGGTAATTCGTTCCGATTCTCCAGGACACTTCCTGTGGGAAGTTACAGGGTCAGGTGGACAGTTCAGGACAAGTGTGGAAACAATGCTTATTGTACGCATAACCTTGATGTCATAGAAAGCAAAAAGCCTACTCCTTATTGTATATCTTCACTGACTACGGCAGTGATGAATTCAAACGGCACCATTTCTATATGGGCGAAGGATTATGACAAGGGTGCATACGACAACTGTACTGACCAGGAAGACCTGATATTTACTTTCTACGGAGCCAATCCGGTTGATACTCTGTTGGACCAGCAGCATTACTTTATGGGTGACGGTGTAAAAGCGACTCTGGCGGACTACAATGCGGGCATTGCCCAGCAGTGGATACCTGAGCAGAATACATCCGGTATCCTTTTTGACTGCGGTGATATTCCAAACGGCATTTCCCAGGAAGTAAGTGTAGAAGTTTGGGTCACTGACCTGGCTGGTAATCAGGATTATTGTACCGTGACAATAGTATTACAGGATAATTCTAATGTCTGCCCGAATCAAAACCCTGGATTGATCGCCATTTCTGGAAGAGCAGCATTTAACAATCAGTCAGTAAGAGGTGCCGATGTGGTGCTTTCAAGCAGCCAGCCTGAACAGCAAAAGACTGTAAAGACCGACATTGCCGGAAATTACAGTTTTGGCAATCTTCCAAAAAATGTCAACTATTCTATAGCTATGGCAGATAACAGGAATATCCTTAACGGTGTGTCGACCCTTGACCTTGTGTTTATACAGAGACATATACTCGGCCTGGAACAGTTTAATGACCCCAAAAAGATCATTGCTGCCGATGTGGACAATAACTCCAAAGTGACAGCTGCTGACCTGGTAGCACTCAGGAAAAATATTCTGGGCATCGCCGCCGAGTTTCCAAATGGGCAGAAGTCCTGGAGGTTTGTTACTTCAAACCACACCTTTGCCGATCCTGCCAATCCGTTCCCGTATACTGAAAAATATCAGTATAACCAACTGACAGACAACAGGGTAGGGCAGAACTTCCATGCTGTAAAAATCGGAGATGTCAACAACTCGGCTGTAGCAAACTCGGCTGAACCTGTTAATGAGTCAAGGTCGGCAGAATTTATGCAGGTGCAGATAGCGGGCGTGCAGGGTACAAAGGGCTCTGAAGTAATTGTTCCTGTTTACGCAGACAGATTTGAAAAGGTCCTCGGATATCAGTTTTCAATGGAATTTGACCCGGCTGTTTTGGAGTATCTGGCAGCAGAAAAAGGTGACCTGGATCAGGATGAATCAAATTTTGGTCAGAATTATACTCAGGAAGGAGTCCTGACCACTGCCTGGTATACAGACAAGGCTGTTTCACTTGAAAAAGGAAAAACAGTCTTCAACCTGAGGTTCAGACTGCTCCAGGATGTTGTCCTCGCTGACCCGATCAGAATAAGCTCAAAGGTCACACCTGCTGTCGCCTACAATACCGATTACAGAGCACTTCATGTCAGAACTTCAGAGACAGGCCAGGTGTCAGGAGGTTATGCACTGCATCAGAATGTACCTAACCCATTCAACGAGCTTACCTCTGTGAGTTTCGAGCTTCCCGAAGCAGGACAGGTCCGATTGTCATTCAATGATATCACTGGCCGCACACTCAAGGAAATAAACGGAATATTTGCCAAGGGATCACATACCCTCCAGATCAGCAAAGCCGAGCTTGGTATGACCGGGATTGTCCTGTACAAAATGGAGTGTGGTAAATTCAGTGAGACCAGGAAAATGATCCTTATAGAATAGAAAAGATTTGTGTTTTAGATTGAAATAGTTTGTCAATAGCCTCCGGTGGTAATACCATCGGAGGTTTTTTTTTAAATGCCCTATGGTACTTTAACAAAAACAAATTAAACATTATTTAATGTTTTTTTATGTATTATAAATAATTTACTATTTTAAATTACTGTTAAGCAACTAACTGTATTCTGAAAAAAAACCAAACAATATTTTCTATACTCCTTAAGGCTTCAAATTCAGATTTCGGATTACCCAAAATGGGGTATAAAATATATTATTGTTTTGATTAATGCTTTGGCATGAGATTTGCTATTTCTTAAATTGGTATTCAGTAATATTCCAAAAATCCAATAAAATCGTTCGTTTATGAACACATTTTCTAAATTTGGACACAAAGTACTTTTTACACTTCTTTTCTTTGTTTCCATAACCCGTATATTTGCCCAGGAAAAATGTAGCTGCAGCCCTGAATTCAGGGTGGTGTATGACCAATGTGTAGTCACAGGCTCAAAGACTCAGGTGGCAGTTTTTGTTCATGACCCTTCCCGACCGGGTGCCAAAGGCTTTGCAAAACTCTATGCAAACCTTGACCTCGTATACGAAAAAGATATTATTCTGGGGCCTGATGGCGAATATCATGAGATTCTGGATTATGTGCCTCTAGCGGATACAAAATTATTTTTAGAGTACCATTGCCTGAAAAATGAATGTTATTCTACATGGGAGCAAACCATGAGGACAATACCAGCTTATGACTTCGAGCTTGAAAATGTATCCTGCCCGGAAGCCGCAAACGGATCAGTCGCATTGAAGGTTCAGCAAGGACCTGGCATGAATGTGATGTGGGAATCAGGTGAGATTAAAGACCATGCGTTTGGCCTTAAATCCGGTAAGTATTTTCTTACAGTCACCAATACAAACGGATGTTCTGTCAAAGAGGTGGTAAGCGTTGAGGAACCAGCTGCATTAACTGTCAGCCCATGCCTCATTGAAGCCAGCAGCAATAACCAGGCTAAGAAATACATTTCCCTAACAGTGAGCGGTGGCACAGCACCATATTCTTATGACTGGGACATGGACGGACTGGGTGATATGGATGACAACAGGGTTCAGCCCAAAGGTTCCGGAGGTAGTCATTCTTTTATTGTTATGGACGTAAACGGATGCAGGATTCAGAAGACCATTGATTTTGACAAAGGAACAGCTATACAGTTTTTACCTAAAAACGGAAGGATATACTCTGACATAACTTCCGGTAACGGAACATATCTGTTTGATCTTGAAAAAGTTTTTGACCCTTCTTACGGGGATCTTGACAATGACGGTCAAAATGGAACAGTCTATCAGTGCAACTTTTATAGTGATTATCAAAAGTTGACCCAGAATCAGGCCTTGCCATCCGGTAGGGTTGAAGCTGAGGACAACAGTGTGTTTATTGCAAAACTGGAACTTGAAGAGGGCGTTTTCAGGACAATTGAGATCAGAGCACTTGCTGGCGGGGTTCTTTTTGCAAATGGCAGCGGATGCTATTACGATGACCCTCTCCCCTTGGAACCCATGACCACACTCGATGGTAGCACACCGATACCAGGAGGAGGAACGTTTCAAATCCTGGACACTAAAAAAAATAATGAAGATGTTACTACACAGGTTTTAGTATATATAAACGGAAAAGCCCATTGGGACCCTGCATTTCGGTCGACAGCGTATGACGTATATTATACATATGTCGAAAACAGTGAGACCATAACCAGAAACGGGGTACTTACCGTTCAGGATCCTAATGTCAACCTGGTTAGGTACGGTGTTGCGTACTGTAAAAACGGGCCTTACTTCGAACTGGTAGGCAGCCCCGGAGGAGGCAGCTTGGAAGCTTATATTGATGGAAACCCTATACCTTCAGGCCTTGTTACCTCTTTTGTTCGAAATAATCAAAAAGTCTTTATGATTTCACCGGGATTGCTGCCTGTTGGCAACCTGACTTACAGGTACATTATTCCCCAGGCAACAGGAGAAAACGGCGACGTGCTCTGTGGTGGACAGGATGAGGAGATGATTAGTATCCTGGATTATCCTACAATAAGCATCGATGAGTTTCCCGAGCAGATTTGTCTTAAGGAGCAGATTAACCTAAGCACCACCGTGGCTGTTACATCCGGTACAGACGAGGACGTCACCTATCAGTGGTTTTTCAGATCCAATGGTGTTACCACATCCATTCCGGGTCAGGGCAGTTATCTTGACATTCCGGAAGTGGCAGCCACGGGTGAATATATCGTAAAAGTTACCCAGACAAACGGTTGTATGGCCCGGGATACAGGAAGGGTTGAGGTGCTGGCATTACCGATGGTAAGATCAAATGTAATTACATCTGCAACCTGCTTTGGCGTGGCAAGTGCTGAAGTCGAGATAATCATCGAAGGAATCAGTGGAACAGACTACAATCAATATGTCATAGAATGGAAGGGAAAGAAAACTGGGGTGACAAGGTTTGGAAGATATCAGGACAACCTTCCGGCAGACTCTTTTTTTATTACTGTCACTACTCCACCTCTAAATACCCAGGGACTACAGTGCAGCGTAGTTGACACGGTCGTTATTACTTCCTTGCCGGCAATCGGTCTGGCGTGTACACCTCCTGAATCTAGTGTCGATTGTTTTGGATCATTTAATGCATCCCGTACAGTGACTGTGAGTCCAGGTGCAACCACCCCTCTTGGCTATAGCCTGGTGAGCAAAAACGGACCCTATCAGCAGTCTAATGTTTTCTCAGGCTTGGGAGTAGGTAATGACCCTGCAGTACTTTCCAAAGACTTCAAGGTTTATGTAAAGGATGCAAACGGCTGCCTCGATAGTTGTGCATTCAGGCTGCTTCAACCGCCGCCATTGTCATGCAATTTAACTCCTACTGATTTGACTTGTTTTAATGGAGGTAATGGTCGTGTAGATGCTACGGTGACAGGTGGAGTACCGCCATACACCTATAAATGGAGCAATAACATCGTAGTTGGCCCTACTCAGAGTCCGTCAGATGCTATCCTCGGCCTGGCTGCGGGTACATATTCCCTCACAATCACCGATGACAATGACTGTACCACTGCTTGTTCTGTTACCGTCGGACAGCCTAATAAAGTATCGGTCATTCTGGATCCTGTGACAGTATGTCTGGATGACAGGACAACACAGTCCGCTTTTCCTTCAGGAGGAAGTGGTCCGTATACTTACCAATGGTATCTTGAAGACGCTGGTACAACAGGAGCGACAGACGCTAACCTTACCTGGGATACGGACGAGGCCGAACTTGGTTTTGACGCCTGGTGCCTGAAGCCAGGAGAAGTGAAGCTCAGGGTGGTGGTCACCGACAGTAAAGGTTGCACCGGCGAAATAGTTTCTTCCATTATACTTAAATCATGCTTTGACCTGGCAATCAGAAAAACTGTTGCCTTGCCTTCCAAGCAGTATTATCCGGGGGATTCTGTCACATTTTATCTGGATATTTATAATCAGGGGAAAGTTGATGCCCTGAACCTGACCATCACGGATATACTGGACGACAACATGCAATACCTTCTCAGCGAAAACACTACAGCCAATACCGGCAACGAAAACCACTGGGAGGCCGGAAGCGGCAATACCATGGTAACGACCGTCTCCTCGCTTGAAACTGGTAAGGAAAAAAGACTGAAAGTAGTGCTCAGAATTAAAGAAAATACACTTAGTAATTACATGGTCAATTTTGCCGAAATCACAAATTCTTCTTCTCAGACAGGAGACCGGATAAAGGAAAATCCGATAGACGAAGACAATTATATACCCGAAACACCAGATTCTAAAAGTACGGAAAGGGATGATGAATTATGTGATACTGAAAATTCCAGTGCCTTCCCCGATGAATGTCACAAAGTGGATGATCCGATGGATGAGGACAGACTGGATTATGCAGTGGTGACCATTTGTCAGCTTGATGGAAATGAAGTGGACAGAGGGCAGTGTATTGATGCAAGTACTAAAAATGAAGGTTTAGAGCTAAATACCCCGGATATCCGTGCAGCTCTGGACCCGGATGGAAATGGAGACGGAGTGGCTATAGGTGACAACGGAAATCTGGTGCAATCCTTCCATAATACCTATATGGATGCTATGTCAGGTGACAAGCCGATAACCGGAAAAATCATTTTTCAAAACGGATCAGGAGGCAACAACAGTTCTAACGGCATCCTTACACCCCAGGGAGACCTTAAGGTTTTTGCTGACCAGGAAATTGAAATTTTTGCCAGATTGGTAGCTTTGGATGGATGTATTGGTGTTTCGGTTTTAACCGTGGATTTTACCTCGACTGCCACAATAGTCACCAATCCGGAAAGCCAGATTGCCATTGTTGACCAGGAAAACCTGTGTTTTGAAGTGGAGACAGATCCCCTTGCAGGCATAACCTACAATTATCAGTGGCAGCAGTTTAACGGAACAGTCTTTGAAGACATACCTGGAGCAACCGGTCCGGTGTACTGTGTGGAAAAGGTTACCGAAACTCTCGACGGTGTTCAGTTCAGGGTTTTGGTGTCAGATCCTAATGATATCCAGAATGCCTGTGCAGCGATTTCTTCCATTGCAAGGCTTGAACTCGATGAAGATCCTGTGCTGGTTTGTAATGACCTTGTAAATATTTCCCTGGACGACAATTGTCAGGTCCTGATAACTCCGGAAATGGTGCTCGAAGCTGCACGTCTTGTTAACCGGCTTGTCATTTCGATCCGTGATGCAGCAGGAAATCCTGTGCCAAATCCGGTGACTGCACAGTATGTTGGACAGATGCTGACCGTTTCAGTCATCGATACGAAGACAGGAAACTCCTGCTGGAGTAAGGTCAACATAGAAGATAAATTGCCTCCCGTAATTGTATGTCCTGAGGATTATAATGTTAGTTGTGCCAACTTTTACTTCAATCCGCCCGTACCTGCTTTCCATGATGCCTGTGACAATACTGCCACTATTACCCTGATATCAGATATCAAAGAGGATCTTGGGTGTAATCGTACCGATGGCGTGATCGCTGTAAGAACTCTGACCTATATAGCCAAAGATAAACACGGCAATACTTCAAAGCCTTGTATCTTCCATGTCTATTATCATGCGGCCGATATCGATGATATCATATGGCCCGAAAATAAAATTTATGAATGTACGGACGCTTTGGTCGAAGAAGTGCCGGGTACCGGGGTAACTGGCTTGCCTACTCTGTATGGATTTCCTTTATATCCGTCACCTGCCATTGGACTGGAGGGGTATTGCAGGATAAATGTTGCCTACCAGGATCAGACCATTTCGTTGTGTGGCAATTCATATAAAGTGGTCAGAAACTGGACAGTCCTGGACTGGTGCAGAGGCTCGACAGACAGCCATACTCAGCTTATCACTGTTAAGGATACCAAAGCCCCTGAGCTTGTGTGCAGTAAAGACAAGGTATATGAAGTGCTTATGGACGGCCATGAGTGTTCGGCTGACTTTACGGTGCCTTCACCGATGATCAGTTACGACTGCAATGAAACATACTGGAGTGTGTCTTATCTTAATGATCCAACCGGCGAAGCCCTTCCCACAAATGGAGTTTATGTGGCAGACAATCTGACCTATGACGCCAAGGAATTTATCATCCATGACCTGCCTGCCGGCATAACATGGATAAGGTATGCAGTAGTCGATGCATGCGACAACCTTGAATATTGTTATGCCAAGATTGTGGTGAAGGATGTGGTTAAACCCACCCCGGTATGCGACGAATACACTGTTATCAGTCTCGATGCCCAGGGCAGGGCAAGGCTGTTTGCCAAAACCATTGATGATGGCAGTCATGATAACTGTTCGAAGGTTTCCTTCGGGATCAGAAGGATGGACAACAATTGTTCGCTTCCTTCAGATGCTGTGTTTGTGGCAAATTACGAAGGGGCTAGCTATTACACCTTTGTTGATTTCTGCTGCCAGGACCAGATAGAAAATGAGCAGCAGGTTGAATTGCTGGTGATAGACATGGCAGGTAATATGAATACCTGTATGACCACGGTGGAGATCCAGCAAAAGGTCCTTCCCGTCCTCAATTGTCCGGCAGATCGTACGATAGACTGTGAGGCAGATCCTTCCCCTCAAGCGTTAAATGCGTTTGCATCTTTTACATCTCCTTGCCCGGTTTATTATCTTGCCGGCCCGACAGATCAGGTTACAGAACTGACCTGTGGTGAGAAAGACATTAAAAGAGAATGGCAGGTTAGAGAAAATGGTACCAATAAAGTGGTCGTTAGCTGCACACAGAATATTTATATCAGAAACCTCACTCCATTTAATCTGGCGAGTGTAAAATTCCCTGACAATGTAACCCTGACCAACAGGTGCATGAATGCAGGTGATTTTGGCCCGGGCAATCCGGACACAGGAGGATATCCCACATGGACAGCTGCAGGTTGCAGCCAGGTTGCGGTATCCTATACCGATCAGGTTTTTGATGTGGTGGAAGACGCCTGTTTCAAGATCGTGAGGCATTGGACAGTAATTGACTGGTGCACTTTTGACCTTGGCAACCCGGGTACGATCCGCAACCATCAGCAGATAATCAAGGTCATCGATACTGAAAAACCCCGGGCTATTTGCCAGGATGTAACGGTCAATGTTACAGAAGGTTGCTCACGGCTGGTCACAGTGGTCGGCGATGGCGATGATACCTGTACACCCAAAGATCAACTAGCTTATTCTTACTCTTTGGATGGAGGAGCTGTGGTTTATTCAAGGCTTTTTAGTCAAAACTTGACCGTAGGTATTCACGAGCTAAAATGGACGGTTAAAGATAAATGCGGTAATTCTGCGGTATGCACACAGATTATTAATGTGAGGGACACTAAGAAGCCTACTCCGTACTGTATCTCAGAGCTTGTTACTGTCCTCATGCCTACTAACCTGAAAGTTGCCATTTGGGCTAAGGATTACAACTTAGGTGCATTTGACAATTGCAGCACGAAACTCAGATTTACCTTCGGAGCTAACTCGCCGGTTTCCTACAACAGGGCTCACTATTACAAGGCCGTAAACGGCGTGTCTGTAGAGACTACGGAAGCCGAATATCTGAGCGGGGTTGCTGAATACTGGGACCCTGTAGCTTGCTCTTCGGCAAGGATGTTCAGCTGTCCTGATCTTGGTCTGCATACACTGACGGTGTATACATGGGATGAAGCCGGCAACAATGACTATTGTACCGTTAGGATCAAGATCCAGGACAACAGCGGCATTTGCGGCCAGTCAAGAAATACGATAGCAAACGGAACAGTCGAAAGTATCCGCGACCTGGCCATGGAAGGGGTGGTTGTAACATTCAGGGATGACCTGGGCGGGGAGACCTATACCCGACAGACTGACCAGGCTGGTGCTTATTCCTCAGATCAGTTCCTGGCTGATGTCCCTTATGTGGTCTCGGCCTCCAGAGACGGTGACTGGCTAAATGGCGTATCTACACTGGACCTGGTGATGATACAGCGGCATATTCTCGGGCTCCAGCCTTTACAGGACCCTATGCTTCTGCTGGCTGCTGACGCAAATGCCGACGGTAAAGTGACAGCATCTGACTTAACCGACCTTAGAAAACTGATCCTTGGGCAGACCACTTCCCTTCCTAAGAACAAGTCCTGGATTTTTATCCACAACCAGGAAGGAAATGAGGAGTTGACTCCATGGGAAATGCCGCGTCAGGCCTATTTTACGGCTCAGCCGCAAGCGGTTTATACCAATAACTTTACAGGTATAAAGGTAGGTGATGTCAATCTGAATGCTGCTGGCAATATCGGCGAAAATAATACTTCAGCACGTAGCGGCCATTATACAGCGGTGATTGGGGACATACAGATTTATCCAGGCAGGTCATACAGGATTCCTGTTTATGCAGGCGATATGACATCTGTCATGGGCCTTCAGTTGTCTCTGGCTGCTTCCGAAGGTGTTACCATCCGCGGGCTCACGTCAGCTATGCTTGAAGTGAGAAAATCTGATTATCATATATTTGAAGTCGAAGGCAAAAAGATGGTGAACATCAGCTGGAATTCTCAGGCACCAAGCCAGCTCAGTTCTTCGGATATCCTGTTTGAAATTGAAGTTACATCAGATACTCCGGTTAGGGCAGGGACTGCCTTAAAGATAAACGAAGAGGGTCTTGCCCCAGAGGTAACAGATGCAGGAATACATGCCCGAAGTCTTAAGCTCAGGACAAGTGCTGAGGAACCGGATGACTCAAATGCCCTTACCATATTCCAGAATGTTCCAAACCCATTCAGTGACCAAACCTCAGTCAGGTACTCCCTTCCCGAAAATGACGAAGTTGAGCTTACCTTGGCAGATGTTGACGGCAAGGTGCTGTTTAAAAAGAAGGATAAGATGAAAGCAGGAATTCATGAAATGATCGTCAGCAGGTCCATGACAGGCATGAAATCCGGGGTCTTCCTCTTCACTGTCACAACCTCCAGAGAAAAATCTTCCATCCGGATGATTCAGATCGAGTGATAACGTACATTCCGTAAACCGAAATAATTTTCAAGATTGTAAAATCAGACTGCCTCTCTTTCAGAGGGGCAGTTTTTTTAATTATTAGGACCATTGCTGTAAATTTATGCCACAGTTATGAAGACGGATATTTACCAGTTGGCCGAAGACGCCATAGTTGTCAGTTTTGGAGAAGATATCTCTCCGGACATATATGGACATGTGACGCAGTTGTGTCAAACAATCAAAAAAGAGCCCTTCCCGGGATTTTTGGAGGCAGTACCTGCATACACAACAGTTACTTTATTTTACGATGTACTGACTGTAAGCCTTTGGGAGGTGGACCTCCATCAATACCTCGTAGATTTGCTTGACAATTTTTGCCAAAATTCCTCCGAAATCCGTAGCGGCAAACTTGTCGAAGTCCCGGTTTGTTATGAAGGGGATTTTGCCCCTGACCTTCTTGCTTTGGCTGCAGCCAAAAAAATGACCATTGAAGACATTGTCAGGCAACATACAGGCCGTGAATATTTGGTGTACATGATGGGCTTTTTACCAGGTTTTGCCTATATGGGACCGGTGGATGAGAGTATTGTTGCTTCGCGTAAGGATATCCCCAGGCACAGGGTGGAAGCCGGATCAGTGGGTATTGCGGGACGTCAGACGGGCATTTATCCGCTGGATTCACCGGGAGGGTGGCAGATCATCGGAAGGACACCCCTGCAGGT
The DNA here is from genome assembly GCA_019136675.1 of Bacteroidota bacterium. GTDB lineage: Bacteria > Bacteroidota > Bacteroidia > Chitinophagales > Saprospiraceae > OLB9. The sequence goes on along the minus strand of JAGVTV010000003.1, from coordinate 4,026 downwards.
ATTTGACCCTTTTTCTGATACGCCTTTCTTGTTTGCAGCAGGAGACAAAGTCAGGTTTTATCCGATCTCAGCAGATGCATTTTTGTCGCAGGTTGAGGTGGTAAGGCACTGGCACAAGGAAAAACAGCCATCCGGCACCTGTATTGCTGACGTGACTAAGCCCGGTTTTAGCAGCATTTTTGTGGATGAGGGCAGGGCAGGATTCAGAGCTTGTGGTGTGCCTGTAAGTGGTCCCTCAGACAGCGATTCCTATTATTATGCCAATGCTGTCTTGGATAATCCCCGCAATAGTACCACCATTGAAGTCACCATGGGCAATTTTGCTGCCCGCTTTGAGCAGGATGCTGTGATAAGCCTTGGCGGTCATGGGGCCGCCACCGTGGAGGGCAGGGTAGTGTCGTTTTACACTCCGACTCCCATTAAATCCGGGCAATCCCTCGAACTTAGGTACACTGGGGGTGGGATAAAGTCGTACATCGCTGTACAGGGAGGGTTTTCAGCTGAGAGGCTCATGGGAAGCTCATGTGCCGTACCCTCGGTGGAGATGGGTGATTTTCTGGTAAAAGGAAAGAAACTTTTTGCAGGAGCAAGGAAAGAGTTTAATCAAAAACCGGGTATTCAACTGCCGGAAAGCATAGCTTTGAAGTCAATTCCAATCGTTCGCTTTTTCGCCGGAAGGCATTTTGACCGGCTTACGCCAAATGCCAGGCAACTGCTCGAAAGCTCTGACTTTGTCATCGGTAACCGTAGTAACAAAATGGGTATACACCTTGACAATATCATCTTGAGCAGGACTTCAGACCATGAATTGCTGTCCACAGCAGTAACTATGGGGCTGGTACAACTCACCCATGAGGGCAGACTGATCATATTGATGCAGGACTGCCAGACCACCGGAGGATACCCCGGAGTTATTCAGATCATAAAGAGTGACCTGCCTGTCCTGGCACAGCTCAAGCCAGGAAGTGTTATCAGGCTTAAAATGATTACCTTTGATTTAGCTAAATCGATCGAAATTGACAGGCAAAACAAAATCCGAGACCTGTATGGATCTGAACTGTGACCTGGGCGAAGGGGCCGGCAATGATTCTCTTATCATTCCGCTTATCAGCTCTGCCAATGTTTCCTGCGGCTTGCATGCCGGGACAGAATCAGATATCAGGGAGACAGTCAGACTTTGCCTGCAACACAATGTCAGGGTGGGGGCTCATCCATCCTTTGACGACAGAATAAATTTTGGCAGGGTGGAGATGGTTCTTTCCGACCAGAGTTTGTATGACCTCATTGGCAGCCAGCTCGAGTTTTTAAGTGGGATCTGCAAAGATTTGGGTATAACAATGATCCATGTAAAACCTCACGGTGCCCTGTATAATATGCTGGCCCGTGATAGCTCTATGTCTGCGGTAACTGCTGCTTGTATCAGGGATTTTGATCCTGATCTTATCGTTTTCGGCATGAGTGGCAGTGTCTTTTTATCAGTGGCCTCAGAGCTGGGCCTTGCCGTAAAACACGAAGTCTTTGCCGACAGAACATACCGTGACGACGGCTCCCTTACGCCCAGAAGTATGCCCTATGCCCTCATTACCGATCAGCGACAGATGGAGGAGCAGGTGCTGGAAATGATCTTCAAACAAGTGGTAACCACTACCTCCGGCAAAAAAATCAACCTCAGGTCCGAAACATTATGTCTGCACGGTGACGGCCCGGATGCTGTACAGTTTGTTTGGGCTATCCGAGACCTGCTTTTAAATAATGGCATACAAATCATCTGATACGTGAACAAACGAAATCCGGCATATCTAGGGGCGGCATTTCTTATGGCCACTTCCGCCATCGGCCCCGGCTTTCTGACCAGCACCTCACTGTTTACCTCAAAGCTTTTTGCCAGCTTTGGATTTACAATTCTTGTGGCAACCATCATTGACATCATCGCTCAGGCCAATATCTGGAGGATCATCACCGTTGCCAATAAGCCTGCACAGGTCATCGCCGGTGAGGTAAGCCCCGGTTTGGGAGGTTTTCTTTCTATGATCATCGTTTTTGGAGGTTTGGTCTTCAATATTGGCAATATTGCCGGGTGCGGTCTGGGCCTCAATGTACTTTTTGGCCTGGATGTACTGACAGGATCTGTAATAAGTGCCAGTATAGCTATGGTTTTATTCCTTGTCAAAGATGCGGGCAGGGCAATTGACCTCTTTACCAGGGTTTTGGGTTTGTTGATGGTTGTATTAATGCTTTATGTGGCCATATCATCACGGCCTCCAATGGTCGAAGCCCTCCACAGGACGTTTGTACCTGAAAAAATTGATTTTATGTCCATCATCACAATTGTAGGAGGTACGGTAGGAGGATACATAACCTTTGCGGGAGCCCACCGTTTGCTCGATGCAGGGATCGCTGGCCCCGATAATATAGACAGGGTAAACAGGAGCACCATCACCGGAATTGCTGTTGTTACAGCCATGAGGGTACTTCTTTTTATTGCTGCCCTGGGGGTAGTATCCCGTGGATTGACGCTAGATGAGGGCAATCCTGCCGCTTCCGTATTTAAACTGGCTGTCGGCAGGTCAGGGTATGTCTTTTTTGGAGTGGTGATTTGGGCCGCGGCGGTCACATCTGTGGTAGGGGCTTCGTATACCTCAGTTTCTTTTGTCCAGAATCTGATACCTTCCTACCAAACCCGTAAAAACTACTGGGTTATAGCATTTATTTTGCTGGCAACAGCCCTGTTTGCAATCTTTGGAAAGCCTGTGAAAGTGCTGATTTTTGCTGGTGCGTTAAATGGTTTTATTCTTGCCTTTTCTATGGGTATAATGATGGTTGCTTCCAGGTCCGATCGCATCCTTAATGGATATAAGTATCCGGCGAAGTGGTTTGTATTGGGCTCAGCGGTGACAATCGTCTTATTTGTTTTTAGCATAGTGGCACTGTATGAAGGATTTTTTTAACTCTGAGTATTACTGGGCAGGACGTCAGAAGCCACCTCATCCTTTTATTTTCAAATGAAAGTGCTTAAACTTAGGAGGATTTATTAACTTTGGAATCACAATTTGTTTGCATATGAATTCAGGTACTCCAACATGGGTTATTATCACAGCCGTATTTTTGATGTTAATTGGTGGTTGTGGCGTAAAAAACGACATTCAGAGCATAGGTATCAGAGATATCATGGCCAAAACAAATGAAATGTTTCGGAAATCGGCCAAGCTGGAGAAGGATTCAACTGTTGTAACCTCAGAAGAAGGTGCTGGAGCAACTCCTGACAGCCTCAGGGCTGAGGCAGATTCCATAACTGCCCTCCAAAAGAAGGAAACAGCTGAGACTTTTGACCGCTTCAAAAAAATGTTGGATATACCCGAAAGTGCCATCAATAAAATTATTATGCTGGGGTATATTGGATTGTTTTTTTCTGTTTTTCTGATCCTTGCGGGATTGTTTTTGCTGCTGAAAAAAACGTTTTCAATCCGCCTGGCCTATGCTGCTCTTATACTTTCCATTGTCTTTTCGCTTGTCAAGTGGTTTATGCTTTCGGGCGAAAACAATACTTTGCTGACTGTCGGCACCGGACTATCTGCGGCATTTACTTTTATCATATGTACCATATTTCTGATCATTATATTCTCAAGTGACAAAAGTTATCTGGAGGATCAACCCACTGAATATTAATGGCTTATGGATGTGTATGAATATATAAAACATTTGGCTCCTGTCTACGCTGAACCCGAAAGAGCTGACGGCATGAAAGCATATATGAAAGGCCAGTTTGAATACTATGGCATCAGCAGTCCCAGCCGCAAATTGCTTTTGGCGGAGCTTAAAAAATCATATAAGCCTGTACTCAATGAGGAAACATGGCACTTAGCCGGCCGATTGTGGGAGGACCCATACAGGGAGATGCAGTACGTGGCTCTTGAGATACTACGGCCATTGGCCCGCAAAATGGATTGCAGCCATATGCCCATTCTGGAGTCGATGATCCTGACGAAGTCCTGGTGGGATACGGTGGATGGTGTGGCACCTGACCTG
>JAGVTV010000168.1 GCA_019136675.1 Bacteroidota bacterium | reverse complement strand
TACCTATCGGATTGAGGTCTCTTTTTTTTGTTGACATTATTTAAAAATTTTTATTAACTTTGTAATGACAACAACCAAGCCATTTGCTACCCGCATAGCGGGTTTAGTTCAACATTGATTTTTAGTATGAGTGCATAATAGGAATCTTTAATGTGACTTTTGTTCCGCAGGGCCTTCCGGCATCATCTTTAAGGTCTGTAATTATTTGAGCCTTTGGATTGTGAGAAGTTATGGCATACAGCCTCTGTTTAGTTACTTCCATTCCCATAGAAACGTGGCCGTTTTGTCGAGCTGCAGACAACTCTACCGCTCTTTCTCTTCCAACCCCGTTGTCAGTTATATCACAAATCAAATGTTCTTTGTCTAGCGAAAAATCAAGCGTTATAATACCGTCCCGACCAGAAAGATGCGAAATTCCATGAATGACAGCGTTTTCTACATAAGGTTGAATTAGCATGGATGGCAACATGATATTCTCAGGGTCTTCCAGTTCATGCAGCCTGATTGTGTAATTAAAAATATTCTTTTGGCAAAATTGTTCCATTTTAAGGTATTCCTCCAGGTATTTAATCTCCTCATACAAAGATATACTCGATTTTCTGGAATTATTAAGCAGGCTTCGCATGAGTGTTGCAAAATTTTGAATTTGTTTTCTTGCTTCTTCCGTTTTTTCACGGGCAACCAAAGACTGAATGCTGTTAAGAGAATTAAAAATAAAATGCGGGTTCATCTGAAGCTGAAGGGCTTTTTGCTCAAGGCTGAGAAGTTTGTTTTCCTGCTCCAGCAAGGCCTTTTGTTCTCGTGCCCGGATTTTTATTTTCTTTTCCCGGATAAGAAAAATGGCAGTTACAAGACTTAAAAAGAAAAGCATTCCAATCGATCTGAACCAGAAGGTTTGCCAGAATGGCTGGGCTATAATAAATTTTAATCCTGCTGTGTTGCTTATGAGTTTTTCATCGTGGGTCGCCTGAACTCTGAAATGGTAGTTGCCAGGAGGAAGCGATGAAAAGTTGATTCGATTTTGGTCACTCCATGCAGACCAATCCGCGTCTGAATCGGATAATGTATACCGGTATTTTAGTTTATCCGGAAAATTAAGGTGGATAGCCTTGTACACTACACTTAGGTGATTTTGATTATGAGGCAATTTTCTTAATCCGCCAATTTCATCATCAAATTTGAAACATGACTTGAATTTGGTGGCCTCTATTTTGCTATTAAATAGAAGGACCTCCTCAAGTCTTAGAATCGGTGGTCTGTCTGAGGAAGATATACTCTCATTTCTGTACCCTACCAATCCATTTAATGTGCCAAACCAAATCTCTCCGGAGGAGCCGCGGTATATACTGTTATGGCAGTTTTCAATGCCATAAAAACCTGCATCTGAATCATAATGGCTAATTTCCTGAAATGAGTTGAACAGGCTATCCGGTCTGCATTTGAAAGCACCGTTTTCGCTTCCAAGCCACAAAAAACCTGACAGATCAACCACCATCGAATAAATGTTTCTTGAGTAGTCTTTACTGCTTATTCCTTTGATGGGGTTAAACCGTGGATTTTGATTGCCAAAAGTGGTATAAACACCCTGATTTACAATGGCTAAATACACCCTCCCTGATGAGTCCGTGCACATGGTCTTTACGGATTGTCCCGGAAGTCCGTGATGATTTTCAAATGAAAATATCTCAGAATTCTCTGCAATATAACCTGCTGTACCGTTGCGGCATCCAAACCATATCCGTCCTGTTATTTTGTCGCCGGCCATACAATTGATATACTTGTCAGGCAGACCTTCATTTATAGTAAAGGACCTGACCTGTGCCAGTTGATTATTTTTTGACAAGCTGATAAACATAATTCCGGATCTCTGTGTAGCCACCCATACACCACTGTCCCGGCCGGGAAGAATCTGTATAATATGACTATCGGGCGACTTTAATATCCTGGAAACATTTATGATACGGGTTGAATCCATTATCAGTAAGCCTTTACCCTCTGTACCAAGCCATATTCTGCCATAATTGTCAGAAGCCATTGACCTTATCTTGGTATTTAAGGGCAACGAATCAAATGTGTACTGCCTGAATTTATTTTCGTTGAAATACCCAAGTATACCCTGATTTACCGACATCCATATTCCACCAGTTGTATCACCGGTCATTGCATAGATTCTGTTGCCGCTAAAACCATGGTCATATAGGTTATAATAGCTGAAAAGCTGGCTGGTGTGTCGCAATACCCCTTCTCCGGATGTACCGATCCAGATGTTATTCCAATGGTCTTTCAGGAGGCACATTACCCTGTTGGTTTTCAGGCCTTTGCCTTCTGTTATTTGGCTTATATTACCAGTGCAATCGTCAAATACCATGATGCCGTTGTCTTCCGTGGATATCCAGATTTCTCCACCGTTTTTCTGCATCATGTCTGTAGGGTGTACGATTTCCGTATTTGTGATCTGCCCGATTATTCTTGCCTGGTGATCAAGTTTTATTATTCCAAATCCTACAATAGCGAGCCACACAAAGCCGTCATCTGTTACCAATATTCTCTGGATATTTGGGTACGGAAGGCCTGCAACCTTCACCGTTTTTTTTGATGTAGCGTCCAGTATAAAAAGGCCTTTTTCACTGGCTATCCAAATCCTGTTGCCTAACGTTTTGAGGTCATTGACTTTTATTTCCTTTGGTTTTTGGGCAAATACGACCGGCTTGATGACACGAAGGTCCATATCAGATGTATACAGCCCCTTAGAGGTGCCAAAATACATTTGTCCTCCATGTTCCAGAAAACAAGAAGTATGGACATTGAACCGTGAGCTGACAATGTCCGGTCCCTTGAAATACTGTATACCGGATGGTGTTCCAATCCAAACTTTATGGTCTGATGAAGTGTAAAGGCTATTGACCAATGTGTTATTGAGGCCTTGTCTTTCACCTAAGGTTTTAAAGTTGGCACCATCAAATACCGCCACTCCTCCGCCTTGTGTGGCAGCCCATATTTTGCCAAGACTATCCTGGCACAAGCTGTACACCTGTGATTGGGGCAACCCTTCCTTGATTGAGTATTGTGTAAAATTGCCGTTTTGGCCGGCTGTTTTTGACAGACTAATAAGAAAAACCCATAAAATAAGACAGGAAAGCCTCAAATTCATAAGCCAAATTAAACTATAAATTTATGTAAATAATTTTGAATAAAGTAAAGGCCATTTCATGTATTTAACTGGCAATTATGACGTAAACTTACAATCGCCACTTACATCTCCCCTATATTTCTATTATGTGAAGGTATCGGGATATTATTTGCAGGACATTATCGATTATTATAGGGCTTTTAATCAGGTTATGTCCTTGAATGTAGGGATAACGGAATATTTCTTGGGTTAATTTCATAGCTTTGTGCCATCCTTGACGTTGAAATCTAATTTGCCGAAAGGCGAATATCAACCATATCTGTTTTATGAAGCAAAAAGTCCAGTTTGAAATCTTTTCATGGATATTTTCCCTGGGAATTTGTGCCTTATTCCTTATTCCTGTTTACTTTAAATCAGGAGAAAATTACAAATTTTATATTCCAAACGTAGTATCTATTGTTGTATTCATCATTTTTACCAGGACAATATTCTTGCTTGGCTACACTTTTTTTGCAAGGTACAAC
>JAGVTV010000083.1 GCA_019136675.1 Bacteroidota bacterium | reverse complement strand
CCACATCGTACATGGCCATACCTGGGGTCTCCTAAGGTTTTTATTAGTTTTGGATGATCCTTTTCTTTAGGTAAATCTTTTTTATCCGGACCGTTGCAGGAAGGCCCCCCAAGTAGTATAATCAGGAAGGTAAAAATCTGTGTTTGTAAAAAATATTTATTCACTATTCTACTTGTCTTGAGATTTTCTATCTATTTGTCGGTTTGAGTGTCGCTCCGCAATGACTGCGGACTGTTTAGAGCTTATCGTAGAGGAGGATTAACATGCACTCGCCTGATTAAATCTTTTTCTCATTATGTCATAAAGTTTAAAAACATATCTACCATAACTCCAACAAATGAGATACTTACTCCAAATAAAAAATAGTTAAGCGTTTTTTGATAATATTCTTCTGCCTTGTCTTTTGGGTACTTCATCTTCAAGACTCTACCCAATACAATTATCAAACAAATAATACCTGTCAAGATGCAGGTGCCGATTATATAAGCGAATAAATCACTCAAACCACTATCGGTCTTTACAAAAGTTGAAGCAAAATTGAGAATAAAACCTAAAATTATTCCTGTTGCAGTAACCAAAGGTTGGCGGTATGATTGAATTTTATCTTCCATATTTTACAATTCTATTATTTTATTTGCTTCTCTAATTCCACTTAAATATGCTCCGTGTGCTGTTGAAAAATAGTCGGCCTCTGTGTGCTCTCCGGCAAAAAATAATTTATCGTTTATTTCTTCTGCCAGGTCGTCAAAGTGTTTAATTTCTGTCCCAACTGCTGTATAAGAATATGCTCCAAAAGAGTTTTCGTTAGCTTGCCATTTTGTTCTTAGCATATTTGTAGGATTTGGAATATTGGTCCCATATATATCTCTAAGGTGGGTCATGATTTCATTGATAAGTTGTGCATCAGCCATAGTTTCTGTTTGCCTCGCGTAGTCAGCATATGCAAATGTCATCAGAGCATTAACGCTGGGGTGAAATTTCTTTACATTGACAAAGTAGTTGAATTTGTCTTTTACTTCTGGTGTATAGCAAATGTATTGTGTATTGTCCCAAAAGGCAGTATCCCAAGTGAGTATAAATTTATTTACACAGTTCATTCCTATTTTTTGAATGGCATTTTGTTTGGCTGATGGCAAGGCTGGAACAAACTCAATATTTCCCGATTTTAAAACCCCCAATGGTACTGTTACTACCACATAATCTGCTTCTGATACTGTTCCGTTGTGTGTAATTTTTACTTTTGTGTCGGAATAATCTATTTTAGCAACTCGTTGATTTAATAGAATATTTAATCCGGTTGCCAAAAAGTTAGGGATAGTATCAAAGCCATTTGTTGCTATTTTTTCTGCCCCACCAAATTCTTCTCCTTCATTATAAAGTAAAGAAGATAGATTATTTAAATCTCCGGTATCAAATGTAACATAGGTTGAAAGCAGAAACTTCCAAAGCCTGTCATTGGCTTTTGTTGGGTATAAATTATTGAATATTGTTTCAAAACTTTGTGTTGCATTTCCACTGTTTTTTAATGTGTTTAGAATGGAATACAATTCAGTTTCAGCATTGTCATAAATTGCAGAATTTCGTAAAACTCCGCCCAGGTCGTAACAAGCATCCGATTGGTCGTCAATGGTTTCAAAAGTGTTCATTCCTGCTTGTTGTGCCAATGTTGAAATAGGATTTCCGTTGATGCCGTGTATCCAACTCGCTCCTTCGTCAAAAGCAACTCCAAGAGTCCGATTAGTTCGTAATCGTCCACCCACTTTATCTTGTGCTTCAAGTACGGTAATATCAAATCCTTTTTCTTTAAGTTTTTTAGCTGCTGCTAAACCTGATATTCCTGCACCTATTATTATTACTGATTTTCCATTAGGCTCATTGTCATCACCGTTGTTGCAAGAACTTGATAACAGTGCAGGCGTCATAAGTAATATGGGCAAACCTGTTAAAGTATCTATTATAAATTTTCTTCTTTGCATATTTTATGTCGATATATTTTACGTTCTGTCGTGTTGAAATTCTGACTAATATTAAATTCTCCTACCTGTAATTCAAAACCTCCTGCTTCTCTTGAGACGCCCATGTTTTTCTGTATCTGCTCGTATCACAAAGTTAAGTTGTTAACTTGATTTTGTGTCAAATTTATATCATGTTATTATCGTTGTTCTATTTTGATTGTTTTGAATGTGTGCTCGTCAACAGTAAAAAAGAGTGAGGGATAGGAGCGGGCATCCTGATGGTACATCGGGATAAAGCGGATAGCCCGACCCTGACCGCAGTGTCAGGGGCACTCCCTAAAAAATTAAATAAAAAAAAATGTGTTGACTTCTTTGATAAGAATGGGTGTATAATATTCTTTTGTTGTATATTTGTAGCTTACAATCAGCATTTTACATATGAATAATGCCATGAATTGTTTGACGGTTGTTTTATGCCTGATGGCAGGGGCATCGGTAGTGAGCGGTCAGCCTTTTTTTGTGGACAAAACCCGAAACCACAAGTACCATCTGCCTACGCGGTCTGTACTGCCGGGAGGTGCCGGTGATATCAATGGTGACCTCGTAGACGACCTGATGATCCTTGACAAAGGCAATGTGCTCAAGGTCCTCGTCAGCAGCGGCAAATCCCTGGGCCTCACCCTGGCTGACACCCTCCGGACAGGCTCTGTCAGAGAGTGGACTCTAACTGCCGGCGACCTCGACAACAACGGAACCACCGAGGTCCTGACAGCCGGAGAGTACAACGCTGCCTCGATATTCGGCCTGTCGGGTGGCACGCTGACGAGGAAGCCCCTGGCCGCCGGCGTCTACGCACAGGGATCCAATACTGCCGACATAGACAACGACGGCTGGCTCGATTACTACCTCAGCAATGACCTGGGCCCAAACCGCATATACCTCAACAACAGGGCAGGCAGCCTGGTCGCCTCACAGATCATAGATTTTTTGCACAATGACCCTACGGACGGATCAGGCAACTACGGCAGCGAATGGGCGGATGTAAACAACGACCTGCTGCCCGATCTCTACATCTCCAAGTGCAGGGCCGGGGTCACAGATCCTGCTGATCCCCGCAGGGTAAACCGGCTATATATAAACTACGGCAACGGTCATCTGATAGAAGAAGCAAAAAAGTATAACCTCGATATAGGGGCTCAGACCTGGACCTCTACATTTGGAGACCTGGATAATGACGGAGATCAGGATGTGATTGTGATCAACCATTATGAGCCTCATATGCTCCTCAGAAATGACGGACCCGGGGGTTTTGTACGTGTAATCCTGCCGAAACCCCTTCAGACGTTTGCTTTTCAGGCACTGATGAGGGATTTTGACAATGACGGACTGCTTGACATCCTCCTGGCAGGTGTCGAAGGAGCCCTGATGCTGCGTAACCGCGGTAATTTTGAATTCAGCTTGCATGATGACCTGTTTGGTTCGGGGGCGGTAAGGTCCCTGGTGGCCGGCGACTTCAATGATGATGGCTTTACAGACGTACATGCACACATGGGTGAGCCTATCAACGACATAGGTAATACCGATGATCAGCTGTGGGTAAACCAGTCCAATGGCAACAGATACCTCAAGGTCAGCCTGGAGGGGACGACTTCCAACAGATCGGGCATAGGTGCCCGCATAGAGCTGTACGGTGCCTGGGGCAGGCAGTTGAGATATGTCAAGGGCGGCGAGAGTTATGGTATCTTCAGTTCGCTGCAGCAAGT
>JAGVTV010000203.1 GCA_019136675.1 Bacteroidota bacterium | reverse complement strand
GCACCCATTTCACCATTAAATGAAGTGAAACCCCGCAGTTCGCACCCGTATGAGGATTATTTTCTTTCCAGACAGCACCCGCAAGCCGGAGCAGGGCTGGAGGCGTATGACAGAGCTCTTGAAGCAGTAGCAAGATTTGACCAGAATCTATCCGCACGCACACAGGGATCCTGGGTTGTGGAAGGTCCCGGTAATATCGGGGCACGTGTCAATACACTTGCTGTAGATCCCAAAGATCCGTCGGTAATATTTGCAGGTTTTTCTGAGGGTGGCCTCTTCAGAACCATAAACGGTGGAAGCAGCTGGGAACCCGTTTTTGACACACAGAACAGGTTGTCAATAGGGTCAGTGGTCATAGATCCGTTCAACTCAAATATAATTTACGCAGGAACAGGAGACCCGAATGTTTCAGGATATCCATTTATCGGTGATGGCTTGTACAGATCTGAGGACGGTGGCGAAACCTGGCAGTATCTCGGGCTGCGGGACACTAGGATAATCTCGAGGGTCAGGATTTCCAATTCCAATCCAAATGTCATTTATGTATCTGCAATGGGACTACCGTTTGAAAAGAACATACATCGGGGTCTTTACAGATCGTCAGATGGCGGAGCAACCTGGAACCAGATCCTCCATATAAATGACAGCACAGGAGTAAGCGATTTTGTAATCCACCCCCAAAATCACAATATCGTATATGCTACCGGCTGGAACCGCATACGCAACAATAAAAAATCACTGGTTTCTGGTCCTGATGCAAAAATCTATAAAAGTACTGACGGAGGACAAAACTGGCGTATCTTGCAAAATGGACTGCCTATGGATAGATCCTCAAGAATCGGAATTGATATTTGTCTTTCTAATCCGCAGGTTTTGTTTGCCTGTTATGCTGACGCAAGTAATTTTAACCTGAAAGGCATTTTCAGGTCTGATGACGCAGGAGAATCCTGGCAGGAAATGCCGATCGGCCCGAATGCAGGCCTTGATCCCGGAGTTTACGGGGGATTCGGATGGTATTTCGGTAAGATAAGGATAAATCCTTCCAATCCGGATGATGTTTATTTGCTGGCTGTAGATCTTTTTAGGTCACAGGATGGAGGGCAGACCTGGACGGAGGCGACACCACCGTGGTGGCAGTATGATGTACATGCCGACAAACATGATCTCATTTTTGCATCAGGTAATATTTATCTTGGAACTGACGGGGGGGTGTACAAAGCGGATTTGAATGCTCAAAACTGGCAGGATATTGAAAATATTCCCACTACTCAATTTTACAGGGTGGGGTACAACCCTAATCGCCCGGATCTTTACTATGGCGGTGCACAGGACAACGGCACCTCCGGAGGAAACAATGTGATGATAGACCAATGGGAACGCATCTATGGGGGTGACGGATTCCAATGTCTTTTTCATCCCACAGATGAAAACATTTTTTATGTTGAGACCCAAAACGGGGGAGTGGCTGTAACAAAAGACGGAGGCCTATCATTTGAAGGAGCCCTTACCGGAATCAACAGTGCCGAACCAAGAAACTGGGATATGCCTGTTGTCCTGAGCAGCCATAATCCCAATGTTCTTTATACAGGCACTAACCGGATCTACATCAATACCAAGGGACCTGACGCAGAATGGGTTCCTATCAGTCAAGATATCACGGACATAAACTCCAACTGGTTTCGGCACAATATTTCGACCATACATGAGTCGCCGGTACGGCAGGGATATGTGGCAGCAGGTACCAGCGATGCCAGGGTATGGGTGACTGCTGACAATGGAGTCACATGGAAAAACATAAAAGAAGGCCTGCCGGACAGGTATGTATCGTCGGTTCAGTTTTCGCCAACCGACAAGAATACCCTATATGTGGCGTTTACCGGGTATAAGGACAATGACAATTCGCCCTATATATTCCGGAGCAGGGATCTGGGCACAAACTGGGAACCCATTCAGGGCAACCTGCCTCCCATCGCTGTAAACAATATTCTAATCCTGCCGCAGGTTGGTCCCGGAAGTGACAGCCGAATCTGCCTAGCAACTGATGCTGGGGTGTATTATACTGCTGATGCCGGAGTCACATGGCTGAGAATGGGAGATAACATGCCTGTAATTACCGTTTATGACCTCGAGTACAATTCCGCCAGGAATCAGGTTGTAGCCGGGACGTTTGGAAGGAGCATTCAATCGTTTGATCTGAGCCAGATAGGATATAATACCGGTGTGGCCGACCCACTACCGGGACAGCCATGCTCTCCGGTGCTCGAAAACTCTGTGCTGAGTGACAATTGTATTCTCAGGCTAAAGACAGACTGTGAAGAAGTAGCGTGGAAATGGGATTATCTGGTTTCAGACCTCAGCGGAAAGGTGTGTTTAAAAGGACGGTTTTCTAACCGTATATCTGAGATCGACGCAAGCAGCCTTATTCCTGGTGTATATATGCTGGCCCTGAGTCCTTCCGGAACATCAAAGCCAAAGAACACCTTTAAATTTGTAAGGTTATAAACTTATTGTTGCGTCTATTCCGGCTTCCTTGAGAAATGAAGCAAGTGCATCAGGTTGTCCGGTCCCAAACAATACCTTTTTGCCATTTTTTAAATGCAGTTGGAGGCCCTTATTTCCGGAAACTGTATAGGCTTTACCTTTAAAGCCTACTCTGAGACCCCATCCCCCAAATTCACTTAAAGGTTTGTATTTTCTGACCTCTGCACTGGCGACATCACTCCAGTTAATTGTCTGCCAGGAAAAATGGAAAGGATAAAACCTGTATTGTATCGACTTACCGTCAATCTCGAGTTTCAGACGCAACACTAATAATAAAAGGCAGACCAGACCCACCGTTCCTGTGCTGGCGTATAAAAAATCAAGGTCCTCGTGACCTTGCCTGAAATAAATAAACCAATTGAATACAAGGGTCAATGCCATCAGGGCCAGAGGCCAGATGGTATCCATTTTTTGTGTTTCCGAGTAGGTTGTTGACCGCATTAAAATGTCACCTTGCCTTTCATCTCTTTGCCGTCACGAAGATAGGTCATATCCACCGTCTGACCAACTTTGAATACTGTCAGGCATTTCATATATGACTGTATGTCGCTGATCTCAAATTCACCCAACCTGGTAACGATATCTCCCTTCATAAGACCTGCCATGTGAGCCGGTTTGTTTTCCTTGACACCATCAAGTTTCAGCCCTTTACCGTCATAGAGATAATCCGGCATCACTCCCATAGTGACGTTAAATGAAACTCTGGACTGTGATTCATCCCTGGTTTTCAGGAATGTAAGCTTTGGTTCCTTTTCGAGGGTTTTAACTACATTGTAAATATACTGCACAATGTCCTTGACACCCTCATAATTGATCAGATGGGCGTCATCAGACGGCTTGTGATAATCTCCGTGCTGACCCGTAAAAAAAGCCAGAACTGGGATGCCTGCATTGTAGAAAGAAGCATGGTCAGAAGGCCCGAGTCCTGAAGAATCCTTCTTAACGGAAAATGAAGGCTCTTTTACACTGTCGATGACCTTGTTGAATACTGGTGATGTGCCTATTCCGCTGATGGCAAGTTTTCTTTCAGGATTTAGCCTGCCGATCATATCCATATTGACCATGTAATTGATTTTTGTCTTGTCGGTACCCGTATGATTCACATAATAATTGGATCCCCAAAGTCCTTTTTCTTCACCTGAGAAGCAAATGAAAAGGTAATTGTAATTTTTAAATTTTGATTTT
>JAGVTV010000124.1 GCA_019136675.1 Bacteroidota bacterium | reverse complement strand
TGGCTCCAGATCACACTCGACAAAATCAACTCCACCAAACTCTCTGAGCTTCATACATTAATTCCCGGTTTCTCCAATATGTAGTTGCTCGTATGGATACGATATACTAGACGGAAATAGATTTTACCGTCCATCTTGTTGTAAAAAAAGCCAAATCTCATAGTTGGAAAGCCTCGCCGGAGTACCCAATCCGCCTTGATATTAGACTTTTTGTCGACACATTCTAAATGGTCAATCCATATTCCATTTAGTATAATGTATGGTATGAATTGTATATTCTGTAAAATATTGGATCGAAGATACAATCTCAGACCTTCGGGGGCGAAAGTTAAAATACATTTTCATCCTGATCGCTTGGGTCATCACTTTTTTTTCCCGGTCCGGAAATTTTCCAGAATATAAAACCAAAACCCGCCACAAGATGCAGGATAATAATGCCTAAAATAATTTTTGTGAACATACTAAATGGTATAATGGCGACAATTTATAAAGACAGTCGGACATATTAAATGATAAATGTCATCGTCATTTTTAGTGGGTGTTAGCATAAATGACCTTAGGGAACAGTAATTTTGCAGGATTATTTTAATAAAAGAGGTTTTTGGCCTTAACTTAAGGGCGGCAGGACCTGCAAATAATTTATGATACAGACAGACATACTCATTGTGGGAGCGGGGCCAGTGGGCTTGTTTACGGTATTTGAAGCCGGTCTGCTCAAGCTTAAGTGCCACATCGTGGATTCGCTGGGCCAGCCGGGAGGCCAACTGACCGAAATATACCCAAAAAAACCTATTTACGATATTCCGGGCTATCCCTCCATCCTTGCCGGAGACCTTATCGACAATCTTATGGTACAGATAGAGCCTTTTAAGCCGGGATTTACTCTGGGAGAAAGGGCAGAAAAACTGGAAAGGACCGGTGACAAAATGTATAAGGTCACTACAAGCAAGGGCACGGAGATACTGGCACCCGTAGTGGTGATAGCCGGAGGTCTGGGAAGTTTTGAGCCTCGGAAGCCACCCATCGCCAACATTGCAGACTATGAGGATCATGGGGTGGATTACATCATCCGAGACCCCGATAAATACAAAGGTAAACATGTGGTAATAGCCGGAGGAGGTGATTCTGCTCTGGACTGGAGCATCATGCTCAGCAGTGTCGCCGACAGGGTGACACTCGTGCACCGCAGGACATCCTTCCGGGGAGCACTGGATTCTGTAGAGAAGGTGATGGACCTGGCTACTCACGGAAAGATAGACCTGATCACCAATGCACAGGTTTCCGGTCTGTCGGGTGGCGGCAGGCTGGAGACGGTGGATATAGAAGAGGATGGAAAAGGGGTTTACCGCCTGGACACAGACTATTTTTTGCCGCTCTTTGGTCTGGCTCCCAAGCTGGGACCCATCGGCGATTGGGGTCTGGAGATCGAAGACAACGCCATCCGGGTCAATACCCTGGATTACAGTACCAACCTGCCAGGAGTCTATGCCATCGGCGACATCAATACCTACCCCGGCAAGCTTAAGCTCATCCTGTGTGGCTTCCATGAAGGAACACTAATGGTACAGTCGGCATTCAAATACATTTACCCGGATCAGAAATTGTCTTTTAAATACACGACAGTCGTGGGGGTCACGGGCTTTGAGTAACCATGATTACACAGCGAGCCGGGAACAATCAGTACATTTGTTCCGTTATTAGGGATTATCATTTGTGACAGTGGGCGACGACAACATCATACACGTGAAGGTAACAGACAGGGAAGGAAGGGTACATCACCTGGAAGCCCCCACCGACATGGCTTTAAATATGATGGAAGTTTGCAGGTCCTATGGTCTGCCTGTGGAAGGTATCTGCGGTGGTATGGCCCTGTGTGCCTCTTGCCATATGTATGTGCTAAGCGACCATGACCTTAGTGAACCATCGGAAGATGAAGAAAACATGCTCGATCAGGCTTTTTTTGTAAGATCCACTTCACGGCTCGGCTGCCAGATAAAAATAACCACTGACCTCGATGGCTTAGAGGTGGAACTTGCTCCTGTTGGCGAGTAATTTCTTTTTGGAATTCTAGTTTTTACGAAAAGGTCTTGCCATTATTTTCTTTGAATGTGAGTATGTTCATGCCAAATAAATTGATGCTTTAATCATCCCGAATATGTCGTATCCGATAATATGTTTATGAAGTAAATGCGAAAATTCATTGCTTCACAAACTTCATAGTTTGAATTTTACCATTTATGGATTGAATCCTACAAATATAGACTCCCGAAGCCAGGGACGATACATTGATCGATAGGTCGTATTGAATCTCTTTTAATAAAATAAGGCGACCTGAAACATCTGATATTTGTATTGATTTTATATTTTGCACATCTCCTATTATGTTTATGTTGTTTGTGGTGGGATTTGGCTGTAAAGTTATATTTGTTTGAAAATCCGTAGGTTCTGTGGAAGAAATACAGAAACCATTTGAGTAAACGATTTTGTTATTAGTCAATAGACAATTGAATTGTGTTTCGGGGTCATAGACGATACAACCTAGCTCTATCCCGTCTTGAGATCTCGTTTCGCCCACACCTTCTATCCAAGTTAGTGACTTTTCATTAGAACTACACCGTCTTTTAACGGTCAATTTGCGTCTTGTGGTACCATCTTGCATAATAATGTTTTCAATATCTGACACGATGAAACTGCCATTTGTCCATGAGTCAGTATTATAGAGCGTATCTCCCACTGCTGCAGCATAATTATAAGACAGTTTTTCTTTATCATCTTTATATTTCCTAAATATTCGCCCTAAATGTTCTCTATAGTAATAATTGGTTTCTTTCCATTCAGCACTATTATTATTTTCGTTCCTCATGAGTTTTCTATAGTATCTCTTACCTAATAAAAAACTGTCTTTGGAAAATGACAGCCAATAGTCATACCCCGCACTTACCCATTGTGGTACAGTAAGGTGCCAAATGTTTTTATCGCTAACATGGATAGTTTTTACGGGTGAGGCACAATTTCCTAAGATTTCATAGTAAATTTGGCTGTGATCTTTGGTGTAATATTCACATAGGATCAAATTTAAATTTGAAAGTACCAAAGGAACACCACCTATACCTTCTATCCATACTTGGATTTGGCCTGAATTGTGTTGTAAAACAAATTGATTTCTAGTAGTAGCACCTCCATCGGTAGATATGGTCTTTTTAACAATGACTTTCCAATTGCTATTAAAATAATCTCCAAGGTTCAAACAAAAATCATATAATAGGATCTCCATCCCATTTTGAAAGATGTAAACCTTGCCATTTTCTTCTCTAAAGTAGTAGTCTTCGATCAATTGATATACTTCATAATCCAATACAATCAACTTTTTATAATATCTTTCGTTCAATAAAAAACTATCCTTTGAAAATGTAACTTTTGCTGAACCTACAGCACCTATAAAATATGTAGTGCTATATTTCAAAATATTATCAGCATCTACAAACTTATGTGTTGTACAGTCTTGTGCTTTGACATTACACATGATTAAAAATGTTAGAATTAAACCTTGGATTGCTTTCATAATGCTTCATTTAAGGTTAATGTATTGATATTTTTATAATTATGTACTAAACCAAACAAGAACTTGTAATAAAATAAAGTAATTAAAATTTTAGTGCTTATATTTTAGTCACGGCCATATTTTTTATCTTTGTCAATACTCCATTTCGACCACTGATTTTTCGACTTTACCTCCGAGTTGGGGTCCGAGTTTTTCGATGCGTACGGTAGCTGAAGATATATTTTCCAGTTCGTCTCGGAATCGGGTGATGATGTTGTACACGACTGTTTCGAGCAATTTTTGGGTTCGGTCCATTTCCTGCCTGACGATGTGGTACATGGTTTCATAATTGACAGTGTCGTGGATATTGTCATCTGAGGAATCAAAGGTTTTGAGGGTTACTTCGGCATCGACAATAAATGTATTTCCGGCTCTGCGTTCCTCTTCATAAAAGCCGTGGAAGGCGTAAAATTCAGCTCCCTGTATAGCGACCTTTGTTTTCATGATTTCCTTTTTATTACAAAAATAAGGAAATAGTGGATAAATGTAACATTAAAATCGGAGTGACACACGCAGGAGATCTGCATACCGGTCATGCCTGCCTGGACATCCTTTTTTGTGACCTGTGGATAAATGACACATACCGGTCAAGCCAGGCTGAAAATCTTGTTTGCATCAGCCATTTTTCATAAATGGCGATACCGGTCACGGCACATAAAAACCCCAAAAGCACATCTATGACATAATGGTGACCCGAATACACGGCTGCAAACCAAATGCCCAGGATATCAATAAAAATAAGGATGGTCGGCCATTTTAATTTTTCCTTTCGTGCATAAAACCAGGTCACCACGGGGTAGGCAGCATGCAGTGAAGGAATGGCCGCAAAAACATTGGAGTTCCTGACGTACATACTCTGAAAAATGGGATAGCCTGCCATCTGGTCAAAATAAATTAGTCTGGCTGCATCCCCGGGGATATCAAACAGCTGCTGATTGCCGTACTTAGCCACATACCAGGGCGGTGCGGCCGGATATATGTAATAGATCAGGAAACCCACGAGGTTGGTAAAGAGGTAGGCCCCGCTGAAGCTGAGCAGCATTTTTTTATCCCTGGCAAAAAGGTAAATGCCCAGGGCCATAGGCACAGGTACCCAGGTCAGGTAAAAAAATCCGCTAAGAAAATCCAGCAAACCGCTGCTGTACTTTTCAAAAAATTCATTGGGTGTCAGTATTCCCGAATCTGTCCTTATGCCAAACAAGCTTTTCTCCAGAAGATACGGCTCCATGACATGTACCGGATTTACCATATAATTGGGCAGGATACGCATGGAGTCGTATATAATCCAAAACAAGGTAAAAAACACAAACGAATAGGCCAGGGCCCTTGTCCATCTGTGTATAAAAAGCATGCAGGCAATAAAAAGAAGAAAAACAAAGTGGTCCTGCCTGAAACCAACGACAAGCGTAGTCCAGATAATGTATGCCAGAGAAAATGCACTTAGGGTCAGAAGGTGATTTCGTTCAACGGGGAAAAGCCCTGCCCTGAATTCGGTCAGTCTTTTTTTCATATCAGATCAACTGTTGCCGAGCAATTTTTCCGCATGTTTCATTCTTGAGACAGCAGTCACATTGGCCAGGACAGCCAACACAAATATGGGAAAAGTAAAAAAGCTGATTACCTCGATAAGGGGAAAGGGAAGCCATCCTACGGAGATCTTAAAATCATTGCCCAATACACCGGACATCAACCCGCATAGAATGGCACTGATGCCTATCAAAAGGATACGCTCAGGACGCTGCATAAATCCTACGTCTGCCATTTTGACCCCCAGTCCTTCTGCCCGGGCTCTGGTATAGCTTACCATGATGGATCCGATCATGGCAATAAAGGCAAAAAGTGAACTCAGGAAATAATGGTTTGCGATAAGGTAGTAGCATATGCCCAGAAACATAAACATCTCAGAATACCTGTCAAGCACCGAGTCAAAGAGGGCACCGTATTTGGAGTCCTGTCTGGCGACTCTGGCGAGACGGCCGTCGAGCATATCAAATAGCCCGGCAAAAAGAATAACCGCACCGGCAAGGCCAAGAATCCTGTGGTCGCTTCTGTCCTTTTTTTCCGCACCAAAAATAAAGACTGCGGCCGCTGTTATATTTACCAGCAGACCGAAGAAGGTGATCATATTGGGTGTAATACCTACCCTGATGCACCATTTGACAAAAGGGTCCATCCAGCTGTATACCAAAGCCTGTCCGGCTGACTTCCAGTTTGCCATTGAATATTTAAAATTAGATACTAAACAACTGTCACTGAACCAAAGTTCCTATGCTTTCGCCCATTGCAATACGGGAAAGATGCCCTGGCCTGTTAATGTCAAACACTATAATCGGCAGGTTGTTTTCCTGGCACAATGTAAATGCTGTCATATCCATAACACTAAGCCCCATACTGATAACCTTGGAAAATGAGATTTGGTCAAATCTGACTGCTGTGGGGTTTTTTTCCGGATCACTGTCATAGATCCCATCGACCCTGGTGCCTTTTAATATCACGTCTGCATTGATCTCGTTGGCCCTCAGTGCAGCGGCAGAGTCTGTGGTGAAATAGGGGCTGCCTGTACCGGCAGAGAAGATGACCACCCTTCCTTTTTCAAGGTGCCGGATTGCTCTTCTCCTGATGTATGGCTCGGCGATCTGTCGCATTTCAATGGCTGTGATAAGCCTTGTGTAGACGCCTGCTGTCTCAAGGGCACTTTGCAGGGCCATGCCGTTGATACATGTGGCAAGCATGCCCATATAATCTCCGGTCACACGCTCTATGCCTGATGACTCGGCACTTAATCCCCTGTAGATGTTGCCTCCTCCTATGACTATGGCTATCTGGGCATTGTGGCTTACAAGCTCCTTGATCTGCTCGGCGTAGTATGCCAGCATTTCAGAGGATATACCAAACTTCTGACCACCCATGAGGGATTCGCCGCTTAACTTGAGTAGGATTCTCTTGTACTTTAATGACATGTCAGGCAATGTTTAGTGATGTGATTACAAAGATACGGTTAAAAAAAGGCAAAAAAAAGAGCGGTAAAAAACCGCTCTTTTAAATTTTATCAACCCAGTTTGATGTGCCTGAATCCTGTGGCTGTCAGCTGGGGGTTTTTTGATTTTAGGAATTCGGCCACGCTTATCTTACCGTCTTTGACAAAGATCTGGTTAAGCAGTGTGCTTTCCTTAAAGAATTTATTGAGTTTGCCTATGGCAATCTTTTCGAGCATATCTTCGGCCTTGCCTTCGTTTCTGGCTATTTCCTTGCCTATTTCGATTTCCTTGCTGATGATGTCCTGAGGCACGTCATCCTTGTCGAGGGCTACCGGTTTCATAGCAGCCACCTGCATGGCCACATCCCTGCCTGCTTCGATATAGCTGTTATCAGCAATGTTGAGTCCCACCAACACACCGGCCTTGTTGCCCATGTGGATGTATGATGCTACCAGTGGTGCTTCCAGTTTCTGATAGTCAGCGATCTCAATCTTCTCTCCGATCTTGGCTACCTGCTCAGCAATGACTGTCTGGAGGGTGATGCCATTCATTTCTACCTGATAGAGTGCATCCAGGTCAGCCGGATATTTATCGAGGGCCAGCTTTGTGATTTCTCTGGTGAGATTGACAAAGTCGTCATTTTTGGAAACGAAGTCGGTTTCGCAGCTAAGCCTTACGACCACGCCTCTTTTGTGGTCAGAAGAAACCATGGCGATGACCACACCTTCCTTGGCATCCCTGTCAGCTCTCTTTTCAGACATTTTCTGTCCCCTGAGACGAAGCAGCTCGATGGCCTTGTCAAAATCACCGTTTGCCTCCACGAGGGCTTTTTTGCAGTCCATCATTCCTACTCCGGTCTGCTCTCTGAGTTCCTTTACAGCGGTTGCTGATATATTTACTTCACTCATTATTTTAGATTTTAAGATATATCACAAAAAATTAATCTTCCTTGCTGTCAAGCTTTGCTACTCTCCTTTCTTCCAGGCCGGCCTTGATAGCATTCACTACATATTCAGTGATCAGTTTTACTGACTTTGAAGCATCATCGTTGGAAGGAATGGCAAAGTCCACTTTGTTGGGGTCCGAGTTGGTATCCACCATGGCAAAGGTCTTCATTCCGAGCCTTTTGGCTTCAGCCAGAGCAATATGCTCATGATGTATATCCACCATAAATACTGCACTTGGGAGCCTGTTGAGGTTAGCCACACCGCCGAGCACTCTTTCCAGTTTTTCTTTTTCCCTGGAGAGAGTGAGCCTTTCCTTTTTAGTGATGGAAATGGCAGGATCGTTCAGCATCTTTTCGATGTTGTTCATCTTCTTGACTGACTTGCGGATCGTGGAGAAGTTGGTCATCATACCACCCAGCCATCTTTCTGTCACATAGGGCATCTCAGCACTTCTGGCTGCATTGGCGACGATGTCTTTGGCTTGTTTTTTAGTGGCAACAAAGAGGATCTTCTTGCCGGATTTTGCCATTTGCTTCATAGCATAAGCGGCTCTGTCAAGACACTCTGATGTCCTGTTGAGGTCAATGATGTGAATACCTTTTCTTTCCATGAAGATGTAAGGAAGCATTTTGGGGTTCCACTTACGCTTGAGATGGCCATAGTGGACACCGGCCTCTAACATTTCTTCGTATGTCGGCTTATTCATTGTATTATTTTGTTTAACTTGATTTTGAAAATTAAAAGGAAATAAATTAACGCTTGGAGAACTGGAAGCTCTTTCTTGCCTTTGGTTTTCCAAATTTCTTCCTTTCCACCTCTCTTGCATCCCTTGTCAGATATTTCTTCTCTTTGAGTGGCTTCTTGTTGTCTTCACTTATCTTGACGAGGGACCTGGAGATACCCAGTCTGATGGCCTCAGACTGACCCTTAAATCCTCCGCCAGCCACAGTGACCTTTACGTCAAACTGGTTTTCAGACTCAGCTATTTTGAGCGGGTCGAGAACTATAGCCTGGGTGGCCGGCATAGGGAAATATTCCTTAAGGTCCTTTCCATTGATGGTTACCTTGCCGGAACCTTTTGTCAAATATACCCTGGCAGTTGATGACTTACGCCTGCCTACACTGTTTATCATTTCCATTATCATTAAAATTTAAAGGGTTCAGGTTGCTGAGCGGTATGCGGATGGCTTGCCTCAGTATACAGAAAAAGTTTTTTAATCATGGCTTTGCCAAGCTTTGTTTTAGGCAACATGCCTTTGACAGCCAACTCGAGAACCATTTCGGGTTTAACATCAAGCATTTCCTTTGCTGTTCTTCTGCGGAGGCCTCCCGGGTAACCCGTAAATCTCTGGTACTCCTTGTCGTTTAGTTTGGCTCCGGTAAATCTTACCTTCCCGGCATTCAGCACGATCACATAATCTCCTGTATCGACATGAGGAGTAAAATCAGGCTTGTGCTTGCCTCTGAGTACAGAAGCAATGCGGGTCGCCAATCTTCCCACCACTTCTCCGTCTGCATCTATAACGTACCACTTTCTTTGTACGGTTTCCGCTTTGGCAGACTTGGTTTTGTAACTTAGTGTATCCACTTTTTTATTGGTTTTTACTTAAATAATTCTGTTAACTTGTTTACGGCTTTCCGTTAGCGGCCGCAAAGGTAAACTCTTTGTTATGAATAAAAAATTTTTACTATGATTTTTTTACTAAAATATTTCATAAGTGGTTGAAAAACAACTAAAATTTTGACACTTTAGTCTTCTTACCTGTAGTCAGGAGGTATCCGGGGCTCCCATGCAAGGCACATGGACGGTATCGTTATTTTAGTTTGAGTTAATGTCAATATGTAAATAGTTAATTTTTAGCATAATATATAAAATATTTTTGTTAAAAGTATTGGCAGGATTAAACGAATGGTTATTTTTGCCCTTAAATAAAACGAAATCTTATCAAAACGAAATACTATGGTCACGGAAAGCTCCTGCTGACGGGTGAATATGCCGTGCTGGATGGGGCCAAGGCTCTGGGATTGCCGACCAAACCCGGCCAGAAAATGGTAATCAAAAGGACCACCAGCTCTGACCTGATATGGGAAAGCCTTGATAAAGACGGAAAGACTTGGTTTCAATCGACGATTTCACTTTTTGATTTTTCGGCCCTCTCCACGTCCAATCAGGAGATTTCTGACCGGCTCCAGAAGCTGCTTAAGAATGCCGTCAGGCTCAATTCTGAGTTTCTGTCTCAGTGGAATGGATTTAAAATCGAGACACAGCTTGAATTTCCGCTGGACTGGGGCCTGGGGTCGAGCAGCACACTTGTATACCTCGTGTCTGAATGGGCAGAGGTAAATCCATTACTTCTGTATTTCAAGACAGAAGACGGGTCAGGCTACGATGTGGCTTGTGCATTTTCTGACGGCCCCGTAGAATATATCAATTCGCCGGACGAGGTCACCTACACCCAGGTAGATTTTAACCCAAAATACAAGGATAACCTTCATTTTGTGCATCTCGGTAAAAAGCAGGATACCGCTGCTGGTATTAAAGACTACCTCAAGGCAGTAAAAAATAAGTCAGCTCTCGTCAAGACGATCACCGGCATTACAGAGGAGGTAAGGACGGTCAGCGACCTGAAGGATTTTGAAGCCCTGATGAAAAAACACGAGGATGCTATCGCTTCCCATACCGGATTTACGAAAGTCCAGGAAAAACTTTTTCCGGATTTCAAAGGTACGGTAAAATCTCTCGGAGCGTGGGGTGGTGATTTTGTGCTCGCCATTTCTGCCCAGTCCAATGAGCAGGTAAGGTCTTATTTTTCAGACAAGGGTTACAAGACAGTACTGGGGTATAAGGAGCTTATCCTTTGATCATTCTCAGTGTCCGGTAGCCTTATGGATTTTAAGTTTTTTATGCCATACTAACATATTATTTATTTTTGGCATATAAATTGTATTGATAATTAAGTAATTTATAACTTATTTAATCAATATAGCCATGAATTTTTATAATAACTTAGTATCATTCAGATTACCATTGGCGGTATTCATAGCCTTAACGGTCCTGATATCGTCATGTACCAAGGACCAGGAGATTGTCGAGAGTCCGGACACGGAGACCTACTCAGCTAATTATCTGCTAGACTATTACGATCTTGTATGTGAGGTAACCAAGTCCACGCCGGGTTTCTTTCCGCCGCAGGCTGCCAGAGCCTATGGGTATATCAGTATCGCCAACTATGAATCCGTGAGGCATGGGATAGAAGGAGCGGTGAGCCTGCAGGACCAATTAAATGGTTTCAGTAATTATTCGTTGCCGCAGCCTGATGTTAAAGTAAGGTATAACTGGGCGATTGCTTCCAATGCGGCTGTGTCTAAAATGATGGTCAGTATGTATGATAAAAAGCTCAAACCCGGAGATAAGTTGAAAATTGAGGACATGGAGACCTCCAATTACAATGAACTGGCCGCCAAAGAGGAAGCTGATGTGATTGCAAGATCAGTGGCTTTTGGTAAAAGTGTGGCGGATGCCGTATATGAATACAGCAAGACCGACGGGGGGCATGAATCTTACCTCGATCCATTTCAGCAGCCTTATATAATTCCTACGGGACCTCATTGCTGGCTCCCGACAGGTGCTGTCACTACTCCTCTTGCACCAAAATGGGGCAACAACAGGCCTTTCATGGAGATAAATATAGAACAATCAAAGGTCGCCATGCCGATTGCTTATTCTGAAACAGCAGGTTCTGAATTTTACAATGAGGCTTTGGCTACCTATAACCAGGTTAAAAACAATACCACTGAGCAAATAGAAATCGCCAAATACTGGTCTGACGACCCCTTTAGTACCTGCACACCTGCGGGCCATACTTTTAATATACTGACCCAGATCCTGTTTGAGGAAAAGGCAACCCTTGCCAAGGCAAGTGTCGGATATGTACGTATGGGTATAGCCGAAAACGATGCCTTCATAGCATGCTGGAAGGGCAAGTATGAACATATGCTTCTAAGGCCTGTCACCTACATCAGAAAATATATTGACCCTGCTTTTAGCACGCTTTTAAATACTCCTCCTTTTCCTGCTTATACATCTGGCCATTCCACAGAAATGGGTGCCGGAGCCAGGATCCTTTCTGCCTTGTTTACCAAAGGAGACGGCAATTTCCAGTTTACGGATTACAGCCAGTTGAGGTATGGATTTTATGCAAGGAGTTTTTCAAACTTTGATGTTATGGCTGAAGAATGTGCAAACAGCCGTCTGTACGGAGGCATCCACTATCCAATGGACAACAGCAAGGGATTGCAGCTTGGAAGAGCAATTGGTGACAATGTCAACAAACGCCTTATCTGGCCCCTTTTTGTAAGATAAACAGATTTGCTGTTATTAAAAATATGATAGGGCTGCCCGTTATCCGGGTTGGCCCTTTTTGTTTTTAAAGGCCCTGAAGTTTATGGAAATATTTTGATTCTTACGACCGAAGCTCAGTAAATTCAGAGGTTCTGCCGGAAAAAATATTTCGGTCATTGAGCATTCGCCATTGTTTGCAAATAGCTCTATGGATGCAACATCCAGGAACAGCTGAAGTCTGAGCGTATCTTGCCATTGCGGAAGCACACCAAAATGTTTTCCCGCAAAATCTCTGCTGAAAGTGGAATCACCGGCTTCTGACCTGTCGATGTATATCTTCCGCTCGTTTACCAGACAACCGATGACCAGAGTATCGCCTTTTGAATTTGTCATTGAGATGTTTTCATCTCCATCTTCCGGTACCCATTTTATATCTATCAGGCATGTTTTCGGGATTTCTACGGGGTGGTCGCTTTGGATTGCAGTGGCAACTCCTGCCTCAAAGGCATCAAACAGCCGGCTGTCAGGTACAGAGGTCAGGGTGTAACTTCCGTTGATTTTTTTTAGCCTTACTTCCCGGGGCAGAGTCATGGCACTTCTCCATCTTATGGTGGGCACTTGTTGTGCATATTGCCAGTTTGACATCCATCCTATGCCGATAATCCTGTCATCGGGCAGGTTTGACCAGGTGACAAAGGCATAATTGTCTTTGCCATAATCAAGCCATTTCTGGTTAGACGGGTCAGCTTTAAAATGTTTGCCATCAAATTCTCCGACAAAGTAGCTTGTACCTGTACCGCCATTAGGGGCTTCTTTTTGAATACTGGTAATCAGGACCCACTTGGTTTCATTCCTGCCTTCCACTTTGATGGGAAACAGGTCCGGGCACTCCCAAAGCCTTTTATCGCCTTCGATGCCAAATGATGAAGCCATTGACCATGTCTTCAGGTCCGGCGATGTATATAAAAGCACTTTGTCATAGGCGGCAAACACCATGACCCACTGTTTTCGCTGAGTATCCCATCTGACTTTAGGATCCCTGAAGTCCCGGATTCCCGGATTTTTGACTACCGGATTGCCCTGATATTTGGTAAAGGTCCTACCATTATCACCGGACCAGGCCAGCGACTGATATTGAAAGTCGGTGTTTCCGTCTTTTTCCTTTTCCATATTGTGGTGGGTGAATATAGCTATCATAGCATTGGCTCCGAAACCGGCGGTATTGTCTCTGTCAATTACACAACTGCCTGAAAATATATATCCGAGGCTATCGGGATACAGGGCTATTGGCAGATGCTCCCATGACACAAGGTCCCTGCTTACGGCATGTCCCCAGTGCATCGGGCCCCACACAGTGCTATCAGGATAATACTGGTAGAAGAGATGGTACTCACCATTGTGGTACACAAGTCCGTTGGGGTCATTCATCCACATGCTGTCAGGGGTAAAATGATACAATGGCCTGTGAACATCTGAATCAACATTTGAGACTTTATCAGTGGCTTTTTCGCGGCAAGCTATAAAGGACAAAGCAAACATGATATTGCAAAACAGGATTGTTTTCATATTCTGGAGTTATAAGGTGAGTGATTAATGGTGGTCAAAGCAAACCGAATGTTTCCGATGTGCAGTTATTCCAAATAAGGTTCGCTGCCAATCATTACATACTGATAATCAAAATCATCACAAACTGCCGGTTCGTCCACCATCCACAGGTAAACTGACCCCCGTAATATAGGAAGCTGCCGGCGAAGCCAGAAAAGCAACGGCGGATGCAATTTCCTCAGGATTGCCAAACCGCCCCATTGGTATTTCAGCTTTCATCTCTTCAATCACCTTATCCCTGTCGACAAGTTGTTTTTCTGCCCTATTTGAAATAATCTCATCCAGTCTGTCGGTTGCGGTAGCTCCGGGCAGGACATTGTTGACTGTGATGCCAAAAGATGCCAGTTCATTGGATAAAGTCTTGGCCCACGAAGCAACGGCTCCCCGGGTGGTGTTACTTACTCCGAGGCCTTTGAGCGGTATCTTCACGGAAGTGGAGATGATATTGATAATGCGGCCATAGCCTGATTTTTTCATGCCAGGCACTACCAGCCCGGCCAGGATATGGTTTGTAATAAGGTGTTGCTGATAGGCTTTGAGGAAGTCTTCCGGAGCGGATGAAAGCAGTGACCCTGACGGTGGGCCGCCACTGTTGTTGATCAGGATGTGAATGGTTTTTGACGATAGGAGGGCTTTGATTTTAGTCTGAAGGGCTGGGGTGTCTGCCGTGTCAGCTACGATATAGTCGTGTTTTTGGCCTTTTGCCACGACTTCAAGTTCGTCCCTCACAGAGATCAGCACATCGGCACTTCTTGCCACAAGTGTGACATTTGCCCCCAGTCGTGCCAGCTCAATGGCACAGGCCTTACCAATCCCCCGGGAACTGCCACATACCAGTGCGTTTTTACCGTTGAGGTTAACATTCATCTACTTAAATTTGATTTGAAGATTCGATACATTTTAGCAGCGGGAAATCACTGTTATTGACACAAATTTATATATTTTTACAACCCTAACCAAACACAACGTTCATGTCTCAGACTGACAGCAAGCTATTGGCTGATAAGGCTAAACCAAGGGGGAAATACCCGCATGTAAAAGTCTCGGGTCCTTTCATTTTTGTTTCCGGCACATCCAGCAGGAAGGCTGACAATACTATCCGGGGGGCAATGGCTGATGAAATGGGCACGGTCACCCTTGACATCCGTGAGCAGACCCGTGCCGTGATAGAAAATATCAAAGCCATCCTGCAGAGTGTGGATGCCGGCCTTGATGACATAGTGGACCTTACCACCTTTCTGGTCAACATGAATGATTTCGGGGGGTATAACGAAGTGTATGGTGAGTTTTTTGACTACAATGGCCCGGCACGGACCACCGTGGCAGTACATCAACTACCACACCCACATTTGCTGATCGAGATCAAGGTAACCGCATATAAACCCAGAATATGAATAATGAAGCCAAATTTTCGTCCGTACACTATAATACATATCTCCAGGTTGACAAGATAACCTCTGCCCAGCATCTCAGGAGCACCGAGGTGGGAGAAGCAGCACATGATGAGATGCTTTTTATCATCACCCATCAGGTATATGAGTTGTGGTTTAAGCAGATCAATTTCGAACTGAGGGCCATAATAAGTGACTTCAGTGCCCGCAATGTCAATGAAAAAAATGTGGGAATCGCCGTCAGCAGACTGGAAAGAATCATAGAGATCATGAAACTACTGGTCCAGCAAATCAGGATTATGGAGACCATGACACCGCTGGATTTCCTTGATTTCAGGAATTATCTCTTTCCTGCTTCCGGCTTCCAGAGTTTGCAATTCAGAGAGATGGAGGTAATGCTCGGGCTAAAGGAAGACATGCGTACCACATACAACAACAAGCCTTATCACTGTGTGTTTTCTGAAACGGGAAGGGAAAAGCTTGAGGGTCTTGAAAAGGGAAATTCGCTGCTGGACCTGGTAGAAGACTGGCTGGAGCGGACCCCTTTCCTCGAATTCGGAGATTTTAACTTTGTGGCAGAGTACCAAAAAGCCGTAAAGGCCATGATAGGTAAAGAACAGGCAGCTATTATGGGCACGGACATCCTCAGTGAAGAGACCAAGCAAATGCGGCTTGCCCTGCTGGGAGACACCAACAGTTATTTTGCCGGGATTATGGACGAAAACAGACACAACACCCTGGTCAGGGAAGGCAAGCTTAAACTCTCTTATAAAGCCACGCTCGCCGCACTCTTCATCCACCTATACCGTGATGAGCCCATACTGCACCAGCCCTTCCGACTTTTGTCCAAGCTTGTGGAGATAGATGACCAACTCACCACGTGGCGGTACAGACATGCCCAGATGGTCATGCGTATGCTGGGCAAAAAGGTGGGAACAGGAGGCTCATCTGGCCATGAATACCTGGCTGTCACTGCTGCCAGGCATCATATTTTTTCGGATTTTCATAATGTCAGCACGTTGCTTATTCCCAGGTCAGAATTACCTGTGCTTCCTGAAGTTTTCAGGAAAAATCTGGGCTTTTATTTTTCTGCAGCCAATACCTGAATGAATTGAGTTGCTGCAAAACCACAAAACAGCATCATGAAGCTTGAGAATATTAAAAATTATATCGGGGGAAAATTTAGAGAACCCACCGGTGGCCAGTATCTGGAAAATTATGAACCTGCCACCGGCAAGGTGTACAGCTACATCCCTGATTCGGACGAGAGAGACGTGGAGGCTGCTGTCGGAGCAGCAACAGCGGCCAGGAGTGACTGGGCCGGACTGAAACCTGAAGAACGGGCAAAATGGATGATGAAGCTTGCCGATGCCATCGAAAACGACATGGACCTCTATGTCGCTGCCGAAAGCAAGGATACAGGCAAACCTGTCTCTTTGGCCAGGGCCATGGACATACCGCGTGCAGTAAGTAATTTCAGGTTTTTTGCCCACACCATTACACAGTTTTCTTCTGAGTCACATTTTATGCAGGGTGTCGGAATCAACTATACCCTAAGGTCGCCATTGGGAGTGGTAGGATGCATCTCTCCCTGGAACCTGCCTCTGTACCTGTTTAGCTGGAAAATCGCCCCGGCACTTGCGGCAGGCAATACAGTTGTAGCCAAGCCTTCTGAGGTGACACCCTACACGGCGTGGCTGCTGTCCAAAACGTGTGCGGAAACAGGATTTCCGCCAGGGGTGTTAAACATAGTTCACGGTCTTGGCCATAAAACCGGAGAGGCTATTTGCAGCCACCCTGAGGTGAAGGCTATATCCTTTACTGGCGGTACCTCTACCGGAAAAAGGATTGCATCCGTAGCGGCACCCATGTTTAAGAAACTTTCCCTGGAGTTAGGCGGCAAAAACCCAAACATAATCTTTGCGGATTGTGATTATGAAGAAATGCTGTCTGTATCCGTCAGGTCTTCCTTTGCCAATCAGGGTCAAATATGCCTGTGCGGATCCAGGATCTATGTGGAGAGGCCCTTGTATGAAAAGTTCAGGAAAGACTTCATCAGCAGGGTATCAGGGCTTGTGACAGGTGACCCTCATGACGGGGAAACAAACATCGGGGCCCTGGTTTCAGAACAGCACATGAATAAAATCCTTTCCTACATTGACCTGGCCAGGCAGGAAGGAGGCATTGTACTGACCGGGGGTGAGAAGATAATAGCCGGAGGCAGGTGCAGTCAGGGATGGTTTGTGACACCTGCGGTCATTGAAGGGCTGGACCAAAGCTGCCGCACAAATCAGGAGGAGATCTTCGGCCCGGTGGTTACTATTGCACCGTTTGATACAGAGGAGGAAGTGCTGGCTTACGCCAATGGGACAGGCTATGGGCTATCAGCCACACTGTGGACACAGGATCTGAACAGAGCCCATCGGATGGCCGAAAAAATAGAATCTGGCATTTTGTGGATCAATTGTTGGCTGATCAGGGATCTCCGTACGCCATTCGGAGGAGTCAAACACTCCGGCGTCGGCAGGGAAGGTGGCCTGGAAGCTTTGCGATTTTTTACAGAACCCAAAAATATTTGTATAAAATATCACTGATGTTGCATAAATAAGAACTATCTTTAGTTGTTATTATTTTTTATTACCACCAAAACAATTGAAACATGTTAAGATCATTTATTTTTTCGGTTTGCTTTTTTGTAATTACGGCGGCCAGCGGTCAGCAGAATTACACATGGGATGAATACGGCATCTCTTTTTCTTTGGCAGATGATTTCAGGGAAACTGTAAACAACATCGAAGAATTCTCGGCTGTAGGCGACGGTATGGATATGTCCATAATTCCGTTTAAAGACGAGACCATTGACGACACTGATATCACCGGGTACACTATGGCCATAGCTGCCTCACTGAATCTGGGCAGGATTGATGATGTCAGCACGATAGACTTTAACGGATTTAAAGGGGGTTATGCCGAAGGTGAAAAGGATGGTGTCAAATTATTTCTTATGGGACTGATAGACCCTAATTCAGATACCAATTTTTTTGTAATCATATCCTTTTTGGATCAGGATCAAAATGCTATTGACGAAGCAATCAATATCTGTAAAAGTATCAGAAAATTGTAAAAACAAAAAAGCCCTGGAGAATATCCGGGGCTTTTACATTTCGATTTTGACTTTGACCATTTCAATCACAAAAATCAGATTTTTTGATTATAAGTAAAAATTTATATTTTTATGCCATTATAATTTTAACTTATGAATGTCCAACTGGCTCAATTAAAATACTTCCTGGCATTGGCACACACAAAAAACTATAGTACTGCCGCTGAACAATGCAACGTATCACAGCCAGCCCTGAGCATGGCCATCAGGAAGATGGAAGAAGAACTTGATCTCATACTGATAGACCGCAAAAGTAATCCGATATCCCTGACAGAAAAGGGTGAGGTTCTCGCAGCCCAGGCCATCAAGATTCTTGATGAAATGACCATCATGGAAAAACTTGCCTCTGACCTGCATGAAGATAAGTTAAACGGCACTTTGCGGGTAAGTATAATACCTACGCTCGCTCCATATATTATCCCTGTCTTCCTTCCCAGGTTTATAAGGGATTTTCCGGATATTGAACTCATCGTGGAGGAAGCGACCACCAAAAGCATACTCCAAAAACTAAAGTCATCCGAGACGGATGGTTTTATGAGGAGTTTTTGGTTTTTTCGCAGCAGAAAGTCGACAAGACCTACATGCTTCCCGAAGATTTAGACATAAATAACCTGTGGCTTCTGGAAGAAGGACACTGTATGCGTAACCAGATGCTGAAATCATGCGAACTGCGGAATATGGAGACCCATAAAGTCAGATATGATGCAGGCAGCATAGAATCGCTCATCAACATTACAGAAGCCAGCGGTGGCATGACTATCATTCCGGAGATGGCTTCCTGGGGACTGAGTCCCGAAAGAAAACAGAAGGTAATTCCCTTTTATGAACCCACCCCGGTGCGTGAGATCAGTATTATCCACCATAAGTTTACAACGAGACTGAGACTAATTATGGCCCTGCATTCCATTATCTCCAATGTGACACCCTCTTATATGAAGATCCGTGAAACCCATCAGAGGATAGAAATAGGGCCCCTCAGTTAATCAGGCAATTATTCACCATTCTTGTACCAGCCTGCATATTTTACATAACTGTCGGCGATTCTCTGTATTTCGCCTGAGACCTGTTCGGCACTGATATCCTTGACTTTTCTGGCGGGTACGCCGGCGTAGATACATCCTGCCTCGACGTGGGTATTTTGCGTCACCACAGCACCGGCAGCTATG
>JAGVTV010000167.1 GCA_019136675.1 Bacteroidota bacterium | reverse complement strand
TCCTGATTTTGCGGCACAAAACATAGTGTATCAGGCTGTAACAACTTCGCAGGCAAATACATCCACCTCTATTCTGGACAAATCCACGATTTATTACTGGAGGGTCAGGGCCCGCAATACCTGCCGTCCAGGAGACTGGACTCCTGTTCAGGCCTTCATCACAGAGGCACTTTCATGCAAATTATACCAATCTGGTACACAATCCATCAACATATCGGCTTCAGGTTCACCGATTGTCGAATTGCCTGTACAGGTTTTCGACAGTGGTAATGCGGCTGATATAAACATCAAGCTCATCAAGGCTGATCATTCCAGGCTGGTAGACCTGGTTGCATATCTCGTGGCCCCTTCATCCAAGGAAGTGCTGCTGTGGAGTAGAAAATGCGGTACCCAGCAAAACCTCAATGTAGGATTGGACGACCAGTCACCCCTGTTTTTCCAGTGCCCCATCAGCACAGGTAAAATTTACAGGCCCGAGAATCCGCTTTCCGGCCTTAACGGCGAAAGTATAAACGGAACATGGAAACTCAGGCTGGAAGACAAGCAATCGGGCTCAGGGGGAAGGCTTCAGGAATTCAATTTTGAAATTTGTTCCAATGTAGCACTTTCAAACCCATACCTGGTACGTAACGATACGCTCAGGATCCACCCGGGCAACTCCAGGTCAATTACGGATGCCCTGCTTTTTGCGGCAGACAACAACAGCAGTGCCGATCAGCTTATCTTCACCATCGTGGAAGTACCTGCTTCAGGTATGCTTATGGTAAATGGCAATGTGGCAGGACCGGGTACAAAACTTACACAAAGTGAAATAAACACCGCCAAACTGGTATTTGACGATACCTCAGCCGCTGAAGGAAACGACTATTTCAGCTTTACAGTGACTGACGGTGAGGGCGGCTGGATTTCAATCACAAGGTTCAACATACTCAGAGACTTCGATATAGTGAACAGTGTGTCGGATACAGACATAGCTTCTGATGTTTTTGTCTCACCCAATCCGTCAGAAGGGTTGGCCACCATTTACCTGGCAGGTAAGGCAGCGGGATTTGACTCATTTGCGGTGGCGGATATTGCCGGAAGGCAGAGAATGTCAGGACTGATTACCGGACAGAAAAAGGAGATCGACCTTTCCGGATTTGAAAAAGGTGTGTATTTTATCACTCTTACAGACGGTAAAAGCAGAATTAGCAAAAAACTGGTCAAGCTCTGATCAGGAACCTAAGAAAAAATAATGGAGGGCCGGCATTTTTGTCCGGCCCTTTGTTTTTTAATAGATACTCCCCTCCTCCTTTCAGGAATATTTTATTATTGTATCTTTGCCGTATATATTCCAAATATGTCAAATAATTCTTCACAGGAAAGTCTGAAGCAATATCTGACCAGCAAAACATTTCTTAAGCAGGTTCTTTTTATAGCGGCCTGTGTCATTGGCCTTTTGCTGCTTACCCAGTTGTGGCTCAGGTTTTATACCCATCATGGGCAGAAGATTGTTCTGCCGGCTTTTGTGGGTATGGAAATAGACAAAGCCAGAGAAATAGCAGATGACAAATCTTTTGAGATTATAGTCAATGATTCAGTTTTTATTGTCGGTAAAAAAGGCGGACTTATCACCGACCAAAATCCCAAGGCTACAACACAGGTCAAGGAAGGCAGAAAGGTATACGTCACCATAACGAAGTTTGGCACCGAGACAGTCCGTGTAGCAGACCTCCCAACCATGTATGGCAATGCATTTGACCAGAAAAAAACAGAACTCAAATACCGGGATATAGAATGTGTCATCAAGGATTATGTCTATGACCCGGGGGAGCCAAATCATATCCTTGAGGTGTGGTACAATGGCGAACTTATCATGTCAAGGGACGGGAGGAAAGATGAGATAGAAATCAAGAAAGGAGGTACTCTGGAATGCGTGGTCTCACGAAGGGATGGCGGAGATGTCACTGTCCCGGACCTGCGTTGTCTGACTGTAGAGGAAGCCCGGTTTATGCTGGAAAGCAGCAAACTGCAATTGGGTGACATTGCAAAAAAAGTAACAGCCGAGCCAGATGCAGTGCTTTATGTAGTCAGTCAGTCTCCATCCTATGACGGCATCACAAATATCAAAATGGGAGAAAAGGTAAGCATCGGAGTATCTCCTGTAAAGCCGGCTGATTGCCAATAAATTTTAATTATATACTTGATCATGCAGGATATTGACGTATCGGAGCTCAGGGACAAACTGGAAAGGGGTGACCGGTTTGTATTTATAGACGTAAGAGAACCATATGAATACGAAGAATTTAATCTGGGTGCCCACCTCATCCCATTGGGGAGCCTGCCGGATAACCTTGTAAACCTACAGCCATACCGTGACGAAGAAATAATACTACATTGCAAGTCGGGAGGCAGAAGCGGCCATGCAAAACTGATGATGGAATCTGCCGGATTTACGCGGGTGAGAAACCTGACCGGAGGTGTCCTTGAATGGCTAAGGATTTACGGGAGGTAAAAACTGCACACTGTAACGGTTTTCAGCAACGCAGATCAATCGTTAACTACATATAAAAAATAGTTCAGTTTCTCGCTGCCATTGCCGCACCTATAATGCCGGCATCATTAAACAGAGATGCATTTTCCACTTTTACCGGGACATCAAGGAAATCCTTGTAAAGATCAAAATTTTTACTTACTCCACCGCCAATCAGAATCAGGTCAGGGCTTAACAAAAGATTGAGGTGATTGAGATAAACATCCAGTTCCTTAGCCCATTTTTTCCAACTAAGGTGGTGGTATTCCCGGGCATAATTGGAAGCATATTTTTCAAAAACAGACTTTTTATATTTAAGGTGCCCCAACTCTGTATTGGCCAGCAACTGCCCGTTATAAAACAGAGCCGAACCAATGCCTGTACCCAGCGTAATGAAGATGACAAGCCCCCTGACACCCTTGCCCTTTCCGTATGTCATCTCTGCAATTCCCGCCGAATCCGCATCATTGACCACCACAACCTCACTGTTGAGGGCTTTACTGAATGCCTCATTAATCGGGTAATTGATGAAAAGAGGTGAAATATTGCTCGCCGTGAGTGAAACACCGTTTTTGATGACTGCTGGAAACCCTATACCTATCTTTTTGCCCTGCCAATTGAAGTTATTGACTATCTCCCTGAGACACTCAATAATGGCATCCGGGGTGGAAGGTGCCGGGGTTTTGACCTTGAATTTTTCGCCGGCCATCTGACCTGTGTCTGTATCGACAATATTTGCCTTGATACCTGTGCCTCCTACGTCTATTCCGAGTACTAACATTGTTTTGGGTGTTTGTTAATTTACGATTCTTGTTTTTATAATCTTTACATCCTTCACGGGCCTGTCTGACCCATCGGTTTGTGCATCCGCTATCCTGTCGATGACGTCAAGTCCTCTGACCACCTGACCAAAAACAGTGTATTCCTTGTCAAGCTGGGGTGATCCTCCTTCCTGCATATAAATTTGCCGGGCATGATTAGTATAACGGATGTTTTTCTGCAATTCGTAATTATCGAGATCTTGTTTAGAGCATGTCCTGCCCTGGACAATATAAAACTGCGACCCGGAAGATGCTTTAGAAGGATTAACCGGATCTCCCATCCTGGCAGCTGCCAGAGCCCCCTTTATATGCACCAGCGTATCAGCCATTTCGGCAGGTACCTTATATGTTGGGCCTCCCATACCAAGACGCTTGCCAGGCGAGGCATTTTTAGAGTCGGGATCCCCTCCCTGTACCATAAAACCTTTGATCACCCTGTGAAACAACAGGCCATTGTAATATCCCTCTTCGACGAGTTTGATAAAGTTATCCCTGTGCTGAGGTGTCTCATCATGCAGCCTTATGACCATGGTGCCCTCAGTGGTCTCCATCTCGACCATACAGTGATGCGGGGGCAGGATGTGCAACTCCCTCACACTGGTACTGGATTTTCCGTTTTTCTTTGCTGTCAGCACCACTTTATAACTGCCCGAAAGGGAGTAATGGTGTTCAGGCTGATAGTCCCCTGATGTGTGGCCGTCACCAAAATCCCAGTGATAGCTTTCACCTTGGCGTGACTGGTTTTCAAACCGCAGACTGACAGGAGCATGGTATTCTTTGTGCTCATAGCTAAAATGGGCTTTCGGACCTGCACATGACCCAAGGACTATAAGGGCCAGAAAAGCAAGGCTCCTGAACATATTCGTCTTATGTATGGTGAAGTCGAAGTTCAACTCTGTATTACTTTATGATCATTTTTACGTCTTTCTTGGGTCTGTCCCGCGGATCGGTCTCCACGGCAGCAATTTTGTCAACTACCTCCAGGCCGCTAACCACCTCTCCAAAAACGGAATATTCGCCATCAAGCATGGGCGAGCCTCCCAGCTTACGGTACTTTTCCCGCTGGGCAGAAGAGTACTTAAATCCCCTTTCACGCTCAATGGCGTCAAGCATGGCATCGTCTACTGGCCCACCCTGAACAATAAAAAACTGCGACCCCGATGACGCCTTTGAAGGATTCATCTCATCGCCCAATCTCGCTGCAGACAGCATGCCCTTGAAATGCGGCACACCAATCTCGGCAGGGATCGTATATCCGGGTCCGCCGCTCCCCAAAGGCTTTTCAAAATGTGCTCCCTTTGAATCCGGGTCGCCGCCCTGGATCATGAAACCCTTCATCACCCTGTGGAACAGTAAGTCGTTATAGAAGCCTTCACTGACTAGCTTGCCGAAATTTTCCTTATGCCTGGGTGCCGAATCCAGCAATTTAACCTCCATGTCTCCATAATCAGTAGATATGGTATAGTCACCCTTGCTGCCGCATGCTGTCAGCCATACCAATGTCAACAATAAACAAAAGTGTCTCATATGTATGCTTGTGGTTTTAAACTTTAAAATCCTGGTGGACGCTGAAATAATTAATGATCCTGCTGATGAGAAATTCCTCCTGCTCCTTGACTCCTTTGATGTCAAATGTCCTGACTTCCTTCCAGTGAGGCCAACCATCCTGATCCCTGCCCTCAAACTCATAATATCCTTCCGGTTCCAGCAGAGTGCAAACGGCAATATGCATCAGGTCCCTTTTTTCCTCTTTGGAAAATTTGGATTTTGGCACTCTGCCCAGTTCCTGTACCCCGATCAGGAAAAGCATAGTCTGAAAATCCGGCAAAGAATCCTTGCCAAGCGATTCCCTGACAAAATGCCTGACCCGGAGCCATTCAAAATCCTTTTCCCAAAATTCCATGCCGGACCTCCTTTGCTTTTTTATAAAGTGCAAAAATAGTAAAAACAGGCATTTTTCCAAAACTTACCCGGCAAGTATTGAGTCCGCTCATGACGACGGAAATCCGGCTTGATTGTGTGGTGATTGACACAGAAAGGGTAAAAACAAACGAAGTATATCCTTATTATTGATGCCAAATCATGATAACATCTCGGCTTTTGAAAGGGTAGCAGCCAAAAAAGTATGTTTAGTGTATCCTGTCCCCTCTGACTTCCCTGCGACGCATGATGTCTGCCTCAAATTCGAGCATTTCCTGCCATCGGGACTTTACCTTTTCTTCTGGTGCATAGAGTTTTGCCAGATCCAGGAAGGTGCGGTAATGTCCGGCCTCCGAAACCATAAACTCGTGGTAAAAATCCTTAAGTTTCTCATCGCTGATATGAAGGGATAGCAATCTGAACCGCTCACAGCTCCTGGCTTCTATCATGGCAGAGATCAGCAGCTTATCCATCAGCCTTTCTTCTTCTCTGCCTCCTTTCCTTTGAAATTTCATCAGTTCGGTCACATAGTTGTCGGTCCTGTTGCGGCCAAAAGTATAACCTCTGGATTTTAGTTCCTTGAGCACTTTTCTGAAGTGGCCCCACTCCTCGGCCACGATCGGAGTTATCTCTTCCACCAGCTCCTTGCGGTCAGGAAACTGGATAATCAGGGATATACATGTCGAAGCTGCCTTTTGCTCACAGTAGGCGTGGTCGGTGAGGATTTCGTCTATGGTTTTTTCGGCAATGTTGACCCAATGAGGGTCGGTGGCCAGTTTGAGTCCGAGCATAATCGGTATTTTCCCGGGGATTATTTAAAACATTCCAGTTGGTTCATCAGGGCATCCACTTCATAAATTGTGTACCTCTCAAAGCCTGAGGACCACATGATGCCGGCTGAATCTACAGGTACTCCGAATAACAGGTCAAACTGCTCCCGGTTTACCTGATATCTCACATTATACAGCACGTTTCCGGTGTATTGCTCTACGATTCCGTTGCTTTCTTCTACTGCATTCAGGATGACATTCCTGCCTGACAATAAGTCAATCCTCAACATAGATCCTGTCGGGATAAATCCATAATTCTTTGATGCATCCCTGGATATCATCTTAAATTTTAAATGCAAGAAGAGGTTATTGCCTGTTTTTGAAAAAAACACGTCGGTTGTCATCAGGTCTTTTTCCTTAAAGTAGGATTTGATATTGTCCGGTGTAAAGTTAAAAAGACGTGTTGGTCCTGACACCAGGTTACGTTGTTTGTCTATGGTCTCATCCGTGATTATTCTGCATTTGCCGGTAACTTCAGGCATGGCAGAAATTTTGGGTGTCTGTGCGGCCGGGCTACCTTGACTGACATATGACGTAACGTCAACACCCAGTTCGCTGCCCAGGGCCAGCATTTCCGCCGGCAAGGCTTCGGGCTTGATGCTGTTGAGTTTTTTTGTCCTTTCGGCCAGCCTGGCTTTGTGCTTGTAGATCTTGTTGGCAGTCTTGAGTTTGGCTTCCAGATCTGCGATCACGGTTTTTGCAAGTTTTACCTCCTCATCATTTTTCATTTTCCTTGCCTGCGACAGACTGACTTTCTGGCTGGCCACCTCACGTTCCAGATGGTCGACAAGGATAAAAGCCTCCACTTCCTGCAGCTTGGCAGCGTGGCTCAGCGAATGAAAGCCATCCTGCATCTTGCTTTCCTTCATCGTATCTGTACTTATCGTATCGGCTTTTGTGAGAAATCCGGTTTCAAGGATATTGACGGTATCACCCTCTATGATGGTAGGTTCATATTCCCACTTGCCGTTTGGCATAAGCAGGATCTTCTGGCCCGACAAAGTGGTAACAGGTCTCTGTGCCGACACAGTACCTGCAAAGCATAAAAAAAATATAAAGGCAATCGTGATCTTACGCATCCGTGTTGGATTGGAAAATGAGTACAAAGATAATGTTTGTCCGTTAATTTGGGGTATATATCGATATTTGGCCATGTACATGAACTTTAGACTATCAAACCATTGTTTTGATTACGATAATGAACAGATTTTTTTTCAAATATATCAGAACCATGTCTGAATACAATAAAACAAACCGTGAAGAAAGTGCCAATTCCATCATCAAAAACCATATGATCTGGTCAATGGGTGCAGGGTTCATACCCGTACCTATTGCAGATTTTTTTGCTGTGGGGGCCATCCAGCTTGACATGATAAGACAGCTCTGCAAATTGTATGACATAGACTTCAAGCAGACGGAAGGCAAAGCCGTAATTACGGCACTGACCGGCTCAGGCCTGGCAAGGCTGGGGGCAAGGGCAGTCAAATTTATCCCAGGTGTGGGTTCCGTCCTAGGAGGGATTACGATGGCTGTACTTTCCGGAGCATCCACATTTGCCCTCGGAGAGGTATTTAAGAAACACTTCGAAACCGGTGGCACCTTCCTGGATTTCGATCCCGAAAGGCTGAAGAAATATTACAATGAAAAATTTGAGAAGGGAAAGGAAGTGGCTGAGGAACTCCGAAAAAAACAAGAGACCGTATCCAAAGCTGCGGATGCCGGAGATGCTGTCGACAAACTAAGGGAACTTGCAGCCATGAAAGCTTCAGGTTTGCTTAGCGATGAAGAGTTTGAAGCAATGAAAAAGAAGATCATCGGCCAATAGGACGGCTTGAATGCACTTGTTTCGCTGATATAGAGGATAAGTTTTGTGACTTTTCCAGAGGGTAATTTGTATCTTTGTTACTTTTAGCCGAAATGGAAAAAGACATTTTCGATAAGGTTCAGGAGAGCATAGGATTTATCCGGTCGGTAATTCCCTCATCGCCCCGTTTTGGGTTGGTATTGGGGACCGGCCTTGGATCTTATGCCGATACATTTGAGGAGAAATGCTCTATTTCGTACGGGGATATTCCGAATTTTCCTGTCTCAACTGTCAGCAGCCATTCCGGAAGGCTCATTTTTGGCAAAAAATGCGGCATACCTGTCATCATGATGTCAGGGAGATTCCATTATTATGAAGGATACACAGCCCGCGAACTCACATTGCCCGTAAGGGTAATCAAGGGACTCGGAGCTGATCACCTCATCCTTACC
The DNA here is from genome assembly GCA_019136675.1 of Bacteroidota bacterium. GTDB lineage: Bacteria > Bacteroidota > Bacteroidia > Chitinophagales > Saprospiraceae > OLB9. The sequence goes on along the minus strand of JAGVTV010000167.1, from coordinate 21,446 downwards.
AATGCAGCCGGATCTGTCAACCCACATTACCGGGAAGGCGACCTGGCCATTATATCTGATCATATCAACCTGATGCCTGATCATCCGCTGAGAGGGCTTAACGACCTTCGTCTCGGGCCGAGATTTCCTGACATGATGAAGGCGTACGACCGACAAAGCAATCTGTTATTCAAAGAACTGGCTGCAAAAATGAACCTAAGCCTCCGCGAATCGGTTTATCTGGCGTTGCAGGGGCCGAGCCTGGAAACTCCGGCAGAATACCGCATGGCCCACATCCTGGGTGCAGATCTGGTAGGCATGTCTACTGTACCCGAAGTGATCGTGGCGAGGCATGAGGGTATTAAGGTGACTGCATTTTCGATAGTGTCCAATGTTTGTTTTCCCGGATCCATACTTACTGAGACCACCCTGGAGGAGGTCATAGAGGTGGTAGGCAGATCGGCATCAGGACTTTCACTGCTTTTGGATAAATATTTTGAGACTTTAGCATCATGACAAAAGAACAGATACATCTTGATTCCTCTTTTGAGCCTGATGGCTGTATCGAGATCATAGGGGCAGCAGAAAACAACCTGCAGGATGTCAATGTACGCATACCACGAAACAAAATGGTGGTAATCACAGGCTTGAGTGGCAGTGGCAAGTCATCACTGGCTTTTGATACGCTGTATGCCGAAGGACAAAGGCGGTATATGGAGACTTTTTCAGCCTACGCAAGGCAATTTATAGGTTCTATGGATCGCCCGGAAGTCGAAAAAATCGATGGTCTCAGCCCTGTGATATCCATCGAGCAAAAGACCACTGCATGGAATCCACGGTCAACAGTAGGTACAACCACAGAAATTTATGACTTCCTCAGATTGCTTTATGCCCGGGTAGGAGAAGCCTATTCCTACGTGACCGGTGAAAAAATGGTAAAATATACGGAAGAACAAATCCTTGACCATGTACTTAAAAACTTTGAAGGGTGTAAGATAGCCATCCTTGCCCCTGTCGTACGGGCCAGAAAAGGACACTACAGGGAGCTTTTCGAGCAAACCCGTAAGAAAGGGTTTACCAAAGTCAGGGTAGACGGAGAGGTCATCGATCTGGTACAAGGACTCCAGGTTGACCGGTACAAGGTCCATGATATCGAGATTGTGGTGGACCGCATTATTATGGACCACGACAAGGCCGACCGGGTAAGGGCCAGTGTCGAAATGGGATTGAAACTTGGCAATGATTTTATTATGGTGATGGATACGGACAGTGGTGAGCTAAAACCGTATTCAAAGACACTGATGGACCCTGCTTCAGGTATTTCGTATGATGAGTTGTCACCCAATAATTTCTCATTTAACAGCCCATATGGGGCCTGCCCTTCCTGCAATGGTCTGGGAGAAAAACACAAGGCCGACCTGGCAAAAATCCTGCCTGACGATACAAAAAGTATCAATGAGGAAGCCATCAAACCTTTGGGTGCCGTCAGAGACAACAGTACTTTCAGGCAGCTCAAGGCATTGGCCAAGGACAATGGTTTCAGTTTCAGCACTCCGGTCAGGGAAATACCCCAAATAGCCCTGGACGCTATCCTGTACGGTGGAGACAAAAAATACCAGATAAAACAAGGTATAGTGGCTAATGACTACGTCTACGACCTCGCTGCCGAGGGTATCACCAACCTGGTGGAAAGGTGGTACAGGGACTCAAGCTCAGAGAGGATCAGAGCCTGGGCCGGAGAATTCCTATCCATTGTGGACTGTCCTGATTGCTACGGCTACCGGCTTAAGAAGGAGTCACTCCATATAAAACTTGGAGGCAAACACATCGGCGAGCTGGCCGAAATGAACATAGACGAATTATTTGTATGGATCACGGGCCTGCCCGGACTCATGGATGAAAAACAAAAGACCGTTTCGCAGGAAATCCTCAAGGAAATCAGGCTGCGGCTCGGCTTCCTGCTCGATGTAGGTCTGAGTTATCTCAGTCTCAACAGAACAACAAGATCACTGTCGGGAGGAGAATCACAGAGAACACGCCTGGCCAGCCAGATTGGAAGCCAGCTCACCGGCATTACCTACATCATGGACGAACCCAGCATAGGCCTGCACCAGAGGGACAACCACAAGCTGATCCACGCACTCAGGGGACTGACAGAGATCGGCAATACCGTCATCGTGGTAGAACACGACAAGGACATCATGCTGGCATCAGATTATATCATAGACCTCGGGCCGGGGGCAGGCATACACGGAGGCCGTATAGTTTCCGAAGGCACCCCTGATCAATTTCTGAAACTCGGCGGCACCACTGCAGGCTATCTCAGCAACAGGATAAGAATTGAGGTGCCTGAGATCCGCAGAAAAGGAAACGGACATCACCTGATACTGAAAGGAGCCAGCGGTAACAATCTGAGGAATGTGGACCTGAAACTGCCACTGGGGACCCTGATCTGTGTAACAGGTGTCTCCGGCAGTGGTAAAAGCACACTGATCAACGAGACCCTGTACCCGATCCTGCGGCAGCATTTTTATGACAGCATCCAGAAACCTCTTCCCTACAACCTCATCAGCGGCCTGGAGCACCTCGACAAAGTCATAGAAATAGACCAGTCACCCATAGGCCGTACACCAAGATCTAACCCCGCTACCTATATCGGCGTATTTACAGATATCAGAAAACTCTTCTCAGAAGTTCCGGAAGCAAAGATACGCGGTTATCAGCCAGGAAGATTTTCATTCAATGTCCAGGGAGGCAGGTGTGAGACATGCGAGGGAGCCGGTAAAAAACTCATCGAAATGAACTTTCTCCCCGATGTGCTGGTAGACTGTGAGCAGTGTTTGGGACGCAGGTACAACCGTGAAACCCTCGAGATTCTTTACAAGGGAAAGTCTATATCAGATGTACTGGAAATGCCAGTCGAAGAGGCAGTACATTTTTTTGAGCACATACCATCCATCTACCGCAAGCTGAGGACCCTGGACAGTGTGGGACTCGGATACATTACTCTGGGTCAGCAGGCTACTACCCTATCCGGCGGAGAGGCCCAGAGGGTTAAACTGTCTGAAGAATTGTCCAAAAAAGATACCGGAAACACCATCTACATCCTGGACGAACCCACCACGGGCCTGCATTTTGACGATATCAAACACCTCCTTGCCGTAATCACCAAGCTCGTAGAAAAAGGCAATACCGTCATCATCATAGAACATAATATGGATGTCATCAAGGTAGCCGATTACATTGTGGACCTGGGACCGGAAGGCGGTAAAGGAGGTGGAAATATCCTGTTTGCCGGTACACCTGAAGACCTGGTAAAGTCAAAGGCAGGACACACTGCACAATACCTGGCCCCCGAACTGGAAACCTGAAACCAATCACCTGCCGATGAAAAGTACAGCTATAAAAAATATCACATCAACCTGGAAGGATATATTGCACACCATCTTTCCCAATATCTGTCTGGCATGTCAGAAACTACCAAAGGCAAGGGATGCACAGTTTTGTGTGGAATGCCTCCACCAGATGCCTTACACCGATCATTTTTTTATTCCGGTAAACGAAGTGGTGATCCACCTGAAAGGCAGGGCAAAGATTCACCACGGGGCCGCTCTGCTCAGATTCAGGGAGGGAGGCATCGTGCAGCAGATGCTGCACCAGCTTAAATACAGGCACAAAAGGGAAGTCGGTGAGGTATTGGGCGACATAGCCGGTAATCGATTTTTGGAGTCCTCCCTTTTTATACTACCGGATGTGATTATTCCCGTGCCAATTCACGCAAAAAAGAAACTAGTGCGGAGATACAACCAGTGCACTGTTTTTGGCGAAGCACTGGGAAAAGTAATAGGTGTCCGTTGCGACGAAACAATCCTGGTAAAACACACACAGACCGCTTCCCAGACCGGCAAGTCAAGGTCAGAAAGGATACAGAATGTGGCAAATAGTTTCAGTATCAATAAGCCGCAGGAGATATCAGGCAGGCACATCCTGCTGGTAGATGATGTGGTAACCACGGGAGCAACCCTGGAGGCATGCTGTATGATCCTCGAAAACCATAACCCCAAAAGCATTTCCATTCTGACCATGGCCGCTGCTGAAAGTTAGGCAACAGCAAGGATTGTAAAAAACTTTTTTATATATTACATTTTTTTATTATATTTGCGACTGATTAAAAACATTAGCCATGTCTGATGACAGCAAACCGGTAATAATCGAAGACAAAACCCAACATCTGAGGGACATCATCGAAGAAACAGAAGCCCAGTTTGAGGCCAGCACAAAACTCACGCCGGGCGAAGCAAAAAGGATCGAGCTTATTCGTAAGATGAAAAGCGACACCGATAAGAAGGAATACATGATCATGTTTAACAGCCTGATGATTCTGGTGATTGCCTTGTCATTTGTTCATTTTTTCCTTTACGGGCATTATCTCGCCCTTGGCTTTGGGCTGACGGGCATTGCTTATTTTATAGTGGTACGACTAAGGCTCAGAAATGCTGCTGTTAAGCTCACCGAGTACAAAAACAACTTTGACAGATACCTCTGGGAAGGGTTTTACCTTAAAGAAATGAGGCATTCGGCAGTAAAACTGGCATTTTTTATCTTCTTTCCATTCCTCCTGGTGTTTGTCTCCGACCTTATCAGCGGTTCAGACGACAGGCTCACCTACTGGCTTTGTATCCTGGCAGGGTTTGTACTGAGTAGCCTTGCGTGGCTGTTTTACTTTGGAGATGACAAAAATGCCCTCGACTCCATAGAATCAGACCTCAGGGCACTGGAATACCTGTAGCCATTGAGTAAACTTGTCTGTAATATTAAATGCTGAAATGATGCCGGCTTATTTTTTTCCTTCGCGGAAAAAATAATCTTCTTTCCTGAAAGACGCCTGAAATTTATTCCAGGGTACGGTACGGTGACTGTTGGATCCGAAATAAGAAATTATCAACTCAAAGATGCCGGCATCCTGATAGCCGGGAATAGCCTGGATCATATTAAATTCCTCATCCAAAAACACCATACTCGGATAACTCATTCTTCCCTGCAGCAATTGGGCAGCCAGCTCATGGTATCCGTTGCGGCCTGACTTAACAAATTTGTATTCTTTTTCTTTGAGCACCACGGACCTTTCCATCTCGGCGTCAAATTTAATAGGATAATAATTGGCGTTAATGTAGTCAGCAATATCTTCCTGGGCAAAAGTCGTCTTATCGAGCTTTTTGCACCATCCACACCAGTCCGTATATATGTCTATAAATATTTTACGTTTTTCCTTTTTGGATCTCTCTATGGCCTCTTCCCACGTTATCCACTTAATGCGGCTTTGGGCCACTGCCCGGTACGGCACTGAGGTGCTGACAATAAGAACAATATAAAGAAAGAATTTTGCCATGAAAATTATGTAATCCTGAATCTTTTAATGTGATAAAAACTGCTGTCAGGAGCAAAAGGGTTCGAATAAGGGCACACTTAATTTAACTTTAACACATTGGTTAGAAAAAACGTAATGCGAGTATTGTCATTCCCTGTCAAAGCTGTATTCAGAAACATTGACTGAAAACTGCTTTTCACTTACCTTTTTGGTCACCCAGGTGGTCTTTTCTTTTCCATCCTTGCGGGAATTTTCATATTCCATCATTACTCCGTTGGCTGCTTGCCTGCTGTTTTCTGTAAATGATGCCGGAGCTATACGGCTCATGTAAGCCACATACCCTTTACGCATATCCACAGGAAAATTGTCGGAGACATACATCATCACATTTTCCTCATCCGTCTGGCCCTTGTATTCAGAACAGGTATATCCTGCCACTTTTTTGGAGTTGCCTGTCTTGTCAATGCGGAAAGATGGTTTGCCTGCCTCGTCTGTTTTGACAGATGCTGCCAGACCCGCTGAAAGCTTCATCACATTGGGGATAGCCTGGCCTGTTTTTTTGCCTTTTTTGTCTTTTGTAAAGAGGACCATGGCATCCTGCTGCATATCCATGACAATAAACTGTTGTTCCTGTTTATCGTCCACGGTTTCCATTCCCATATAACCGCCCTCCTTGCTGTAATGTAGCTTGAGGTAAGTACGCTTGTTGCTGTAATCAATAACCTCCACTTCCTGGGTTACGTCAAAACTGTATTTTTCGGGTAGTGTCACTGCCCTGTTCATACCTGCCAGAAAGTCACCGTAGGCTTTGCCGGCTTTATCCCAATCCACCTTTTGGCCATGAGCCACAGAATCCTGATATTTCTGCCGCATCATCGAGTCCATTGCCTCATCTATCGGCTTAAAAGCTCTTCTCGCAAGCTCTTCAGATACAGCCTGTACAATTTTGTCCTCCACTTTTTGTTCCACCTTGCGTTTTGCTTCGTTCATGATCCTGCCCAGGATCTGACCCTGACTGATATTTGAGGTGATTACAACCAGGATTAAAACGACTAATTTTTTCATATCAAATAAGGTTATGGTCTTAATATTAAATGATATTTTTTGCAATTAGTTTTGTGATAGTGAACATAATTGACCAATTTTACGTCACAATAGTTTGAAATTTAAAAGAGTGAAGGATGTCCGAACCGCATATCAATGAAACCGAACTACTGAAAAAGATATTTGACCTTTTTGAATACAGGCTTTTTCCTGAACTGCTAACCCTAGCCGGTGTGCAAGATGTGGAAGCCCATAGATTTCTCGAAGCACTTGCCAGACTTCAGGCCTCCATTTACCATCTGGATGCACACCTGGAGTCAAACTGGGAAACAAGGCATGAAGCCCTTGCTTACCATTGGGCCCAAATTGTCTCCAGGCTTTCAGACATGGGAGTAGACCGTGCCAGGGCAGGCGAATATCTCAACCACATACGCAAGTATGAAAAACACGAGCTTGAACTCCGGCAGGGCAAATCACCCCTGCGGTTTGACATGGAATATTTTTATTTTTACAAATCGTGTGATGTAAAACTCCTCCGCAGACTTATATACGAACACTTCCAGCTCACTCCTGCAGCAGGCAGACTGGCAGACTGGAGGTACTACGACCTGGTGACCGAGGTCAATGACGACGTGGAAGACCTGTTTGAGGACCTGACCTTTATCAACGGTAACAGATTTCTGATCTCACTCATTATCAAAGGGAAGCAGGATACTCGAAACACATTTGTTACTTTCCTCTCTGAAGTGGATGCAAAATCACACGAAAGAGCCAAAACGGCCGGACCATACTACAGAGAGGTCATCATGCCACTAACAGCCCGGCGAATTACAGAAACGTCCAGCCTTCTGGAACAAAGGCTTAATGAGATCACCGCAAAACAATTGTCTGAGTCCAGGTTGTTTAAACATCAAACCATTACGCCATGACACACGACCAGGATATAGAATCTTTACGTGAAGCCATAGAAAACTCACCCGACAACCTTCCGCTGAGGATTATGCTGGCAGGAAAGTACCTTCACTTCGGAAGGCTTGAAGAGGCAGAGACCGAGTACCAGACTGTCCTCAATTATGACAGTGACCACATCAAGGCCAAGGAAGGGCTCGCGGAGATTTATTTCAGACGGGGCAGGTATTCCGGCGTGATCGTGATTGTCGAAGAGCTGATGTCAAGGCAAAAAGCCTCAGAGAGGATGCTGGTTATTTGTGCCAAGTCTCTTGTCAGGGAAAAATCCATCGAAGATGCCCAGGAGATCTATGAGAAGATCCTGGAAAGGAACCCCGATTTTGAAGACAGAGAACTCGACGAAAACCTTCGTATGCCCTCCTTTGACTATGATGGCGATGAAGACGAATTTGACGAGGATGAGGATCCTTTCTTTGGATTTGATGCAGGGCCTGAGGATAAGGATTTTTTTATGGAGAAGCCGGACATCTCTTTTAAGGATGTCGGAGGTATGGCCCGGGTCAAGGAAGAGATAGACCTTAAAATCATCAAGCCGCTCGAAAATGCCGATTTGTATGCTGCTTACGGCAAAAAGGCCGGCGGAGGCATACTTTTGTATGGTCCACCGGGATGCGGCAAAACTTATCTTGCCAAAGCCACAGCCGGAGAGATCAATGCCAATTTTATCAGTGTGGGCATCAATGACATCCTGGATATGTGGATAGGGCGAAGCGAAAAAAATATGGGATACATATTTGACGTGGCCAGGAGAAACACCCCGTGCGTCCTGTTTTTTGACGAAGTGGACGCTTTAGGAGCCAGCAGGTCCGATATGAAAAACTCTTCAGGGCGGCACGTCATCAACCAGTTCCTTTCAGAGCTGGATGGTGTGGATTCGAGCAATGACGGCATCCTTGTCATGGGAGCCACCAATGCTCCCTGGCACCTCGATCCGGCATTCCGACGACCCGGAAGATTTGACAGAATCATATTTGTACCACCTCCTGACGAAGAAAGCCGGGAGAGTATCCTTCGCATCATCATGGGCCCGAAGCCTAAAAACGACATCAATTACCGGGCTGTCGCCGAAAATACCAAAAATTATTCAGGAGCTGACTTAAATGCTGTCGTGGATATAGCCGTAGAGGAAAAGCTGAAGTCGGCCCTTAAAAGCGGTATACCTGAACCCATTACGACCAATGACCTCATCCATGCGGCAAAAAAACACCATGCAAGCACCCGTGAGTGGTTTAACACGGCCAGGAATTACGCCATGTTTGCCAATGAATCGGGTATATATGACGAAATTTTAAAATATATAAAATAATGAATCAGTATGAGTTTAGCCGGAGAGCCGCTCATGCTGAAGTGTTGCTTTCCCAGGGAAAATATGACCATGCCGAAATGATCCTGGAAGGCCTTATGGCCACAGGATTTGAAGAGATAAGCATTGTCAGGATGATGGCACTTGCCAAGATCGGGCAAGGCAATTTTTCCCAGGCTGAAGAGTTGTGCCGCATGCTGGTGTCGCAACAGCCGGATGAGGCGTATGGTCACTATCTGCTAGCTGTAGTCAGGGACCATTACCGGGATTTTGCCGGTGCCCACCTCCACCTGGATGAAGCTATAAGACTGGAACCTGACAATTCGGGATTTTTTGCCTTTAAGGCCAGTCTTTTCCTCCACCGCCAGGAATATGACAGGGCACTTGAATACGCTGATACCGGTCTGAGGCTGGACGCTGAAAACACACAGGCACTTAATGCACGGGCATCAGCCCTTATCGGACTTAACCGCAAAGACGAGGCCTTCAGGACTATACATAAATCTCTGGAGACCGATCCAGAAAACGCAGATACGCATGCCAACATGGGGTGGTCGCTGCTCCACCTCGGCAAGTCTGATGAGGCACTGGAACATTTTAAGACATCATTGCAACTTGAACCCGGAAGTCAGTTTGCCAAAAACGGCCTGCTGGAAGCCATGAAAGCAAAATTTCCTGTCTACCGATACTTTTTGATGGCCATGCTTTATCTGAGCAAAATGACCGGCAGAAACAAGTGGGCATGGATCATAGGAGGATATGTCACCTACAGGATTCTGGTCAGTGCAGCAAAAGAGTATTCCACTCTCAAACCCTTCCTGGTACCCCTGATACTGCTGATGGCTTTGTTTTTTATTTCATCATGGATTTTTTCCCCTTTGATGAATCTTTACCTCCTGACCAACAAATACGGGAGGTACAGCCTTGAAGCCGGACAAAAAGAATCAGCACGGCTCGTGGGTATTTCTCTGGCAGTCAGCCTTATCAGCTTTATTTTGTTTTTAATATCCGGGAATTCAGGCTTTATTTCAACTGGATTTGTTGCATTCGGACTGATGATTCCTTTGGGAAGTATGAATAATCCTGACACAAATAACGGCCTGAAAAAACTCAGATACGCATCCGCAATATTGACTGTTATAGCTATAATCCATGGTTTTCTTGCCATATTCGGTAGCACATTTGACTCGGCTTTCTTTTATATTTTTATCATTGGACTCATCGCATATCAGTGGTTTGCCAATTATGTCCTGATTAATGAATAGTTTTAAATTACCTGTTGCTTTTGATTAATCTGCAACTTATTTTTGCGTCCCGTTATTTTTTTTTATAAAACAGCAAGAATGACTGAAGCCATTATACCTTTGTTATCGCTCATCGCTCTGGAAGTAATTCTGGGCATTGACAACATTATCTTCATTTCCATACTGGCAGACAAGCTTCCGGAAAACCAGAGGAACAATCTTCGCTATTGGGGCATAGGTCTGGCGATGGTGATGAGACTGGGCCTTTTGGCCTTTATCAGCTGGATACTGGGGCTTGACAAGACATTGTTTACATTGCATGATATTAATTTCACCGGCAAGGGTATTATTCTCATCCTGGGAGGGCTATTCCTCATCTACAAAAGCACCAGGGAAATATACCACAAGTCAGAGATCGCCAAGGACGACCAGCCTGCCATACCCAGAGTGGCAAGTTTTGGAAAATTGCTTTCTGAGGTCATCATTCTGTCCGTTGACTCCATCATCACTGCAGTGGGTATGGTCGATGAGCTGTGGGTGATGTACACAGCGGTCATAGTCACCGTTGTGATCATGCTTATTGCCTCAGGTCCTATAAGTGAGTTTATCCGCAGACACCCGTCATTTAAAATCCTGGCATTGTGTTTTCTGATGATGATCGGAATGTCGCTACTGGCAGAGGGCTTTAATTTTGAGATTCCTAAAGGATATATTTATTTTTCCATGGCCTTTGCATTTTTTGTGGATGTCATCCAGATGAAAACAGTCAAAAAAGTTGCGTAGCCTTCCTTATATCCTTCTGTTGTTACTGCCCGCAGGTATGTCAGGCCAGTATGCAGGGATGGGTAGCTGGAACATCCTGAATGTAAAATACTCTCTTGACGAAAAATGGAATCTGTTTGGTGAAGCACAGATTCGTTCTCTGAAGTTTTATGACGATTTTCATTATTATGAATACAAGGGAGGTGTAGAGTTTAAGGCATACAATTCCGTAAGGCTGACATTGGGTGCCGGCAGTTACCAGACCTATAAGGAAGGAGGCAACTTTGTTTTGCCAAAAAACAACGACGAATTCAGAATATGGCCCCAGATAACGCTGTTACATACTGTCGGCAATCTTAAGGTCGATCACCGCTACAGGTCTGAAATGAGATTTACCACCAGTGGTTACCGCAACAGGTTCAGGCTAAGGGTTGGGGTATCGCTGCCTTTCGGCAAAAAGAAACAAGGATACAAACCCTTTCAGGTTTCTGCCAGCAATGAGCTCTTTTTTACTGACAACGAACCTTATTTTGAAAGAAACAGGGTTATGGCAGCAATGGTATATAAACCCTCAAAAAACATTAGTTTTCAGATAGGATTTTTGCATCAGTTTGATTACAGAATCAATGATGAATCCGGCAAGGATTTTTTGGTAACAGGGATTTATTTTGAATTATTCCGTGGACAGGACCGTCACCCGGTGACCGAAATCGACCCAAAGGACAACTGACTTTCATTGATAAAAGACATATAACGGGCATTCCGCAATCCATAAGATGGACCCCGTATTATTTTACTAACGGACCATTTTTTTTAAATGTACTTTAAAACTTGGTCTCCAACAGGAATGGCATCATGGCTCTCCATGTAGGCCAGTCATGTTTGATGTCATAGCCCCAGACATCGAGATTGTGTGGGATGCCCCTGTGATGCAGGAGGCCTGACAGGTATCTGGACCCGTTGGGGTCTTCGTAATCACCGGATCCTGTCATGATGTGGATGTGCTGAGAGCTCCTGATCATGTCCAGGTGGTGTTGGTCATTCAGATCATTTAGAAAATGAAGGGGGCTATTCCAGTAGCAGTCCTCGTCCCAGTAACCCTTAGTATATGTGCCGAGGTCATACACTCCTGACATGGCAATACATCCTCTGATGCCCCACGGATTCTTAAAGAAAAGATTGGCGGCATGGAGGGCACCAAATGATGCACCGCATGTAATAATTGGTGTATCCCTGCTGGTCCGTCCCTTGATAAAAGGCACCACTTCATGATAGACGTAGTGGTTAAACTGATTGTGTCTCACCACTTTGGTACGGCCGTCGATGCGGCTGTTGAGCCAGCTTTCATTGTTTATGGAATTGATGGAATACACCTTGACCTTGCCCGAGCTGATAAACGGTTCGATGGCATCAAGGAGCAGAAACCTTTCATATTCAAGGTAATCTGCTGCCGCCGTCGGTAAAAGTAGGATTGCCGGCCCAAAATGGCCATATTCCACGATTTCCATATTACGCTGCAAGGTCGGACTATACCACGATTGGATCTCTCTGTGCATTCTGCTTAAAATTTTTAGCAAATAAACTAATTATACTGCAGACTGCAAGGAAGACTGGAAAAAAAATCGCCGGAATGCTATTTATATCATCGGGAAGCCAGGATAAATTCCTCTGAATCCGGTTTGATCTTACTTGCAAAAAAATGTGTAAGTTTTCCATTTTCATCAATCAGGTACTTACAGAAATTCCAGCTTGGCTCCTGGCTGTTCCAGCCATTGAGGGCGGGATCAGTAAGCCATTTATAGACATCGCTTTTGTCAGAACCCTTTACATCTGCTTTTTCAAATATCGGGAAGGTCACACCGTAGTTTTTCCTGCAAAATGTTTCAATCTCCGCATTGGAACCCGGTTCCTGGCCCATAAACTGATTGCATGGGAAACCCAAAACAACGTACTTGTCCTTGTTTTTTTCATAAAATGCCTGCCAGTCAGCATATTGAGGTGTATAACCACACTCAGATGCCACATTGAGGACGATCACCCTCTTTCCTTTAAAACCAGACATAGACACCTCCATGCCGTGGATGTCTCTGGCCTTGAGCTGGTAAAATGTCGTGCGGGGTTGCGATGGCACCGGAGTCTCTGTAGGCGGGGCCGAAGTGACCTTATTGGCATTAAAACAGCTGAAAAACCATATCGGCAGACTTGCCAGTAAAACCCTGATCTTGTTCATGTTCATTTTAATTGTAAGGAGCATTAACATCTTACAACCTGTTTTGTTTTCCGATACCATGCAGTCCGAACAACTATTCTTTTTTTCCTGCCTTTTCTTTTTCCATTTTCTTAAACGAACCCTTGAGCAGCCAATGATACCTCAATGCTTCCAGGCTTTGATTGAGCCTTATGGCTGCATTGTTTATCTGCAAGACGGCACTGTCCAGGTCTGTAACGGTACGGTCTACCTTATCAACAAAATTCCGGTCATTTGACAGGTAGTTGATTGCTCCCCTGCCCTTCCTGATATTGGTCACCGTAGTGTCCGCATTGGCGATAAGGTCATTAAGCTGCCGGATGACTACGGATATCTCACCTGAAGAGTTTTCGATGTTTGACAGCGTCTGCTTAATGGTCTTGGGCAGCATTGTGTCCCGGACCATGCCCAGAAGGTTGTTGTTTTTATCCAGGCTAACCACAAGCCTGTTTATGTTAACCAGGGCTTTATTGGAGGCCTCAGCTGTGTGTCTGAGGTGGTGGATGGTTTCCTTGAGGTCACGAGCTATGGTAGAGTCGCTGATCATGGAAGATATAACCCCTTTACCTCCTGATATATCCCTTGTTATTTTGAGCAATTCTGCGGTTAGCAGGGCTGCGTTTTCATTGGTCACACTGAGGGTCGACAGCATCTCATCGGTGCGTATCCTTGCAAAAGACCGGATGGTATCGCCCCCTTGCAAAGGGCGGCCTGTCGATTTTCCGGGAAGGATATTGACGATCATGTTGCCTACAAGGCCGTCATTGATGATAATGGCATGTGCATCAGACTTAATGTGGGGCAGGATATCCTTTCGCAAACCAAAACGAATAACCACCACTGTATCGGCTACCATGGTTATGTCCTTAACTGATCCCACATTAATACCTGAGTATCTGACATTGTTACCCGGTTTGAGCCCGTTTATGTCTCGGAATACCGCATAAACCATCGATGAATTGCCAAACATGCTTTGCTTCTGGCCTATAAAATATATGGCCGTGATAAGCAGGGCAGTGCCTGCAAGGACAAAAGCCCCGAGTTTGATATTTGTTGCAATTGATTTGTCCATGACTTAAGATTTGAAAAAAGCCTGTACCTTGGGATCAGCAGAGGCGTCCAGTTCTGCAAAAGTGCCTTCCGCATAATTGACACCATCCACCAGCAGGATCATGCGGTCAGATATAAATCTCGCACAGTCCACATCGTGGGTGATGACTATCGAAGATGTGCTGTATTTTTGTTGGATAGATTTCATAAGTAAAACAATCTCCTTGGAGGTAATCGGATCCAGACCGGTAGTAGGCTCGTCATACAGGATGATTCTGGGTCTTAAAATCAGAGTCCTTGCCAGTGCTATCCGTCTTTTCATCCCTCCGGAAAGTTCTTCGGGCATCAGGTCTATGGCGTGTGCCAATCCCACACTCTCCAGCACCTCTATAACCATAGGGGTAGTGTCAGAAATGCCCCCGAATTTCCTTTTATGCCTCCGAAGAGGAAACTCCAGGTTTTCGCGGACCGTCATCGAGTCATACAGGGCACTGCCCTGAAAGAGGAACCCGACCTCTGTGCGAATATCTCTGAGTTCGTCTTCGCTTACATTTTCCATGTCCCGACCCATAATATTGATAGTGCCTGCGTCGTGTGTCTCAAGACCTATAAGGCACTTGATCATGACAGATTTACCCGATCCTGACTTGCCCATAATGACCAGTGTCTCACCTTCATAAAGGTCCATATCAAATCCATTCAGCACAGCATTTTGGCCAAATGTCTTTTTCAGGCCTCTGATTGTGATCACAGGTTTGCGGTTTTCATATATCGGATTTTTTGGCATAATCAGTAAAAAATATCTGTTACCATCACCGCCAGGAAGTCCAGGACAAACAATAACATGGAGGTCTCCACTACGGCAGTATTGGCGGCAACGCCTACGCCCGCAGTACCATGTTTACAATAATATCCCCTGAACGATCCGACAAGTCCAATAGCAAAACCGAAAAAGAAGGTTTTTAGAGTGGCCGGAATGATGTCTATAAAATCAAGTGAAGCGAACACTTCATCAAAATAAAGCCTGAAAGAGACATCGCCTTTAATGCTTTCAACTAAAAAAGAACCAAACAAAGCTATGGCATCACTCATAACCACCAAAATCGGAATCATCAGTGTGGTGGCAAGAATCCTGGTCACCACCAGATATTTAAATGGATTGGTACCTGATACCTCCATAGCATCGATCTGTTCAGTCACCCGCATCGAACCCAACTCGGCTCCTATTCCTGACCCAATCCTTCCTGCACATATCAGGGCAGTAATTATCGGACCTATCTCCCGGACTATAGAAATGCTTACCATAGACGGCAACCAGGCAGCAGCCCCAAGTTCCAGCATTTTAGGGCGTGATTGCAGTGTAAATACAAGTCCTATAATAAATCCGGTAACACCTACCAAAAGCAGGGACTTATTACCCATGTTGTAACACTGACGCAGTAACTCCCTTCCTTCAAAGGGCCTGCGTACTACCTCACGAAAAAATTTGCCGGCAAACCTTGACAGTTGCCCCAATTCTTCCAGGTAATTTAAGACGGATCGTATGAGTGTATTTAGTAATTTCATGACTTTCCGTTGTTCTATCGGGATATAAAGTTAGAGATTTTCCGGCACAAAACTGCTGATTCATATCAATATCAACCATAATCAGGGTCAGCAACCTAAAATTGTGAAAATCAGAGGAAGTTAGCCGCAAATTGCCTGCAATATTTCGCTATCAGCTTCCTGACAAGCCTGAATTGGTCCATTATTTCCTCCTCAGTACCCACAACTTTGGCAGGATCTGGAAAATTTTGGTGAAACTGCCTGGCCCCGGATGGTAACACGGGACAACGCTCCCTGGCATGGTCACACACCGTGAGGACAAAGTCAAAATTGACATGCAGATATTCATCCACCTTGTTTGAGGTTTGGCCGGAAATGTCTATGCCATCCTCCAGCATCGTGGCGACCGCCCTGGGATTGACCCCGTGAGTTTCCACCCCGGCACTATACACATCTAGTTTGTCCCCTGCAAAATACCTGAGGTAGGCCTCGGCCATCTGGCTGCGGCAACTGTTACCTGTACATAAGACAAGGATTTTCTTTTTTTTGCCTTTGAAAGTTTGGACCCTAGCGGCATCCGGAGCTGCAACAGACTTTTTGTTTTTCGGCATAGATGGTTATGCTGTGTATGATGTTCCTGTTTGAATTATAGATGGCTATTTCCTCTTCATTCAGATAATTAGCCAGTATATCCTGAGGGATGATGATGGGCTTTTCCTTTTGAATGGCTACAAACCTGAAGCCGGCCTCACGGATAATGTCAAGGTATTCCTGCTTCTGTATGGCACTGGCCACACATCCGGCATACATCTCTGCTGCATTTTTTATCCTTTCCGGAAGGTCACCTGTGAGTACAATGTCTGAAATACTGAAATGCCCGCCTGGTTTAAGGATTCTGTGCACTTCGCTGAATGCTTTTTTCTTATCAGGCACCAGGTTCATCACACAATTACTGACCACCACATCAGCCACATCATTGCTGACAGGTATATTTTCGATGTCCCCATGCCTGAACTCCACGTTGTTGTACCCCAGTTTTTCGGCATTCATACGGGCTTTACTGATCATGGCTTCCGTAAAATCCACCCCTATAACTTTGCCAGACTCTCCGGTTTCATGCCTTGCTACAAAACAGTCGTTGCCGGCTCCACTGCCGAGGTCCACTACGGTATCACCCTTTTTGATTTTTGCAAACTCAGTCGGGAGTCCGCATCCCAGCTTCAGGTCAGCATCGGGATTATATCCATCCAGATGTTTGTATTCATCATTCATTATATGGTAGACCTCTGTACTGCACCCACCGCTCCCACAGCAGGAAGTTGCATTGGTGTCCACATCCTGTAAGGCTATTTCACTGTATTTCTGCCTTACCATTTCCTTGATCTCGTTGTGATCCATTTCTTATGTATTTTATGATATTTAACAAATTTTACCGCCATTCGGACGGTTGTTGCGTAGTTTTTCGATAAAAAAATGCAGCTTATGAAGCCTGTCGTAGTCGATACAATAACAAATGCTGTTGCCGGAAATATTCCCCCTGATCAGGCCGGCATCCTTCAGCTCCCTGAGATGCTGCGAAACCGTGGGCTGGGCCAATGGCAATTCGTTGACCACATCGGTACAAATGCAAGAGTTGACCCGAATGAGGTGCTGTACTATGGCTACCCTGGCAGGATGCCCCAACGCCTTGGCCAGTCTGGCTATCTCATTCTGCTCTGCGGTGAAGTGGTCTGTTTTTGTCGCACCCATGACTGCTTATAATTAATATTGCAATATTACGATTAATAGTTTGAAAAAGCAACTTTTTATTTGTTAATGGTATCTTAAACCCTTTATCCGGCCATAAATTCTATCCTAGCTTGCCCATGATAGGACATGCCCTTGTCGGGAAAAAGCAATGTTCGGAGGAGTGTACAGCACTCATTCCATAAAATTTTTGTACTCAAATAGGTACTTACTGATTTTCTTAATATCTTGGCTAGTCAACATATCTGTATCATGAAAATTAGTCTTTTGCTTGTCTTTCTTTTTTTTGTTTTAGGCACGCCTGCCTGGTCGCAGTTTGACCCTGAAAATTTCAAGGCCCTGAATTTTAGAAATATAGGTCCTGCCGGTATGAGCGGCAGGGTCACAGCCATAGATGTCGATCTTTCTAACCCCGCTAGAATATTTGTGGGTACAGCCTCCGGAGGTGTCTGGCTTTCGCAAAACGGAGGCATCAGCTGGCAACCGGTCTTTGACGAACAAAATACCCTTGCCATCGGCTCAGTAAAAATAAACCAGAAAAACCCTTCAGAGATTTGGGTGGGTACGGGAGAGGGCAATCCCAGAAATTCAAACAACACCGGCAGAGGGATATTCAAGTCCCTTGACGGCGGCAAGACCTGGAAAAAAATGGGCCTGGACAATACCCGCAACATCCACCGTATCATCATACACAGGGATAATCCCGACATAGTGTATGCAGCAGTACCAGGGTCACCGTGGGGGCCCACTTCAGAGCGAGGAGTATACAGGACCACCGATGGCGGCAAGACCTGGAAAAACATACTTTTTGTCAATGACCTGACAGGAGCAGCTGACATGGTCACCGATCCTGCCAATCCCAACAAAATATTTGTGGCCATGTGGGAACACAAGCGTGATCCGTGGTTTTTTAAGTCTGGTGGCAAAGGCTCCGGGCTCTACATCAGTTACGATGCCGGCGAATCCTTTACCAAAATGACCAAAGACGACGGAATACCATCCGGTGAGCTGGGTCGAATCGGTCTTGCCGTGGCTCCTTCCAAACCAAATATCGTATATGCACTGATCGAAGCCAAGGAAAACGGACTGTACAAATCCACCGATGGTGGTAAAAAATGGTCTCTGGTATCCACCAAAAACATTGGCGACAGACCATTTTATTATTCAGAACTGTATGTGGACCCGAAAAACGAAAACAGGATCTTTAATGTCTACACGGTTCTCAGCAAAAGCGAAGACGGCGGAAAAACATTTTCTGAGATAGCAGGATACGGCAATAATGTGCATCCTGACCACCATGCCTTCTGGATACATCCGGACAATCCCTCCTTTGTGATTGACGGCAATGATGGCGGGCTTGCCATCTCAAGAGACGGAGGAGATCACTGGTATTTTGCAGGCAATATACCTGTCGGACAGTTTTATCATGTCAATGTGGACAAAGACTTCCCCTACAATATTTATGGAGGTATGCAGGACAATGGCAGCTGGGTCGGACCATCGGCAGTACTTAAAAGCGGTGGCATACGCAACCATGATTTCCGCGAGCTATATTTCGGTGACGGTTTTGATGTGGTCCCCTATCCTGCCGACAGCAGGTACGGCTACGCCATGTCACAGGGAGGCAATGTAGCTTTTTACGACCGGGAGACAGGAAGAAACCGATTTATCAAGCCTAACCATCCCGATCCGGATGTAAAGCTCAGGTATAACTGGAATGCTGGCATCGCCCAGGATCCTTTTAAGGATTGCGGGGTATATTTCGGAAGCCAATTCCTGCACTATTCAGATGACTGCGGCCAGTCCTGGACCATCAAGTCCCCTGACCTGACGACCAATGACACCACCAAGCAAAAGGCAGACAAAAGTGGCGGTCTCACTATGGATGCCACCAATGCTGAAAACCACACAACCATCCTGGCCATTGCCCCCAGCCCTGTTAATAAGGATGTCATTTGGGTTGGTACCGATGACGGTAATCTTCAGCTGACCCGTGACGGAGGAAAAACATGGAGCAACCTGGCAAAGTCTCTGAAGGGCCTTCCGGCCAATAGCTGGATACCTCAGATACAGGTTTCTCTCCATAACGAAGGCGAAGCCTGGGTTGTAGCCAATAATTACAGAAGAAACGACTACAGTGCCTATGCCTACCACACGGCAGATTTTGGCAAATCCTGGTCGAGGATAGCCGATGACACTCAGATCGGCGGATTTGTACTAAGCATAGTACAGGACCACAAGGTACCGGAGTTGATGTTCCTCGGGGCGGATGACGGATTGTATGTGTCCTTTGACAAAGGTAAAAAATGGATCCACTGGACCAAAGGATTTCCTCAGGTACAGGTCAGTGACATGAAAATCCATCCGGTGGAGGACGACCTCGTACTGGGGACTTTTGGCAGGGCATTCTGGGTACTCGACGACATCAATCCGCTGCGTGACATATCCCGAAAGGGTCAGGAGACACTCAACTCAGATTTCAGGGTTTTTGAGTCCGCTCCTGCTTACCAGGTGACCTACCGGTCGGTGGATGGTGTGAGGTTTTCCGGTCAGGCCGAATTTCAGGGTACTAACAGGTCCTACGACCGCATGGGTATAAACGTATGGAAAAAGCCATCCCCAAAATCCGGAGACAAAGACAATGACAATGATAAAGAGAAGGACAAGGGCAAAGATAAAGATAAAGACAAAGGATCCCGTGCCACAGTAAGTATCTATGATGGTACCGGCACCCGGATAAGGACCTTTAGGCGTAAGCTGCAAGACGGACTTAACAGGATCGGATGGGGCCTCGAACGTGAAGGGGTGCGTGGTCCTTCTCGCTCAGAACCCAAGGAAGATGCAGACTTGCCGGGCGGAGAAGAGGTGTTTCCGGGAAAATACAAGGTGGTCGTCGTTTATGAAGGTAAGAAGGACAGTGTGACCGTAGAGGTAAAGCAAGATCCCCGAACCGAACAAAGCCTGGCAGATATCAGGACTAAGCAAAAATACAGGGCGGAGGTTGATACCCTAATGAAGGAGGCCAGGGAGTCATATGACAAAATCATTCAGGCCAGAAAATCCATAGCCCTTGTCGAAAAAATCCTGGAACTCCAGCCCGACAGCATATCCCGGTCCTACAAAGACAGACACAAGACGCTTAATACGAAGCTTGACAGCCTGTCAAATCTCTTTATGGAACCTGAAAATGTCAAAGGTATCCAACGCAACCCGGATCAGCTCAACGCCCTGCTGTTTGGAGCCAGAAATTATATTGATTCAGCTTGGCCAGTACCCGGAACAAATGCCCTTGCCGCCCTTGACAAAGCAAGGATAAAGACCGCTGCTGTCAAAAAGGCAGTTGATGTCTTCGAATCCGGGACCTGGAAAGAATATCGGGAAAAAGTCAAAACCCTTGAAGTGAAGATATTTAAGGAATAATGGCGATGGTGGATTTATGAATCTCATATCCCAATATGTATGATTTGAATTATCTTTGCCGGCCTCAAATAAATGGTAAACCATGAACATAAAAAACATAGTGGCAATAAGCGGTCTTCCCGGACTCTTCCGGATCATATCTACTAAAAACAACGGATTGCTGGTGGCCGATCCCGATACAGGCAAGAGTCGTTTCTGCTCAGTCAGGCAGCACCAGTTTACGCCTATGGAGACCGTCGCCATCTACACGGACAGCGATACGATCGAGATATCCAAAGTTTTTCAGAATATGCTGGACCTTCAGGCAGAGCACCCGATTCCGACGGCTGCCGCAGCCCATGCCGACCTTCAGAAGTATTTTGCCCTTCAGAAGTATTTTGCAGTGATTATCCCTGATTATGACCGGGACAGGGTATTCCACAGCGACATGAAAAAGGTGATCAAGTGGTTTAATTACCTGAATGAAAGAGGCTACCTGACGGCTGAGCCGGAGCAGGAAGAGCCAAAGGAGGAACAAAAAAATAATAACATGGATTTTCAAACCCAACAGGAACTGTAAAAATGGTCGGGGTTACTGTCATGACCCCATTGCTTGTTGAGTATATTTAATAGTGAAGTAAATATATTATTTTTAACCATGCTGACCTGACCCATTAGTGATAAAAATGTCCCCTCGTCTTTTGGTCCTCTTTTTGGCTGTGGCCAATGTATGGTCTTGTGGCAAAGAAGAAAAGTGTCAACCCTGCACCTTGTCAGGAGTTTACACAG
>JAGVTV010000214.1 GCA_019136675.1 Bacteroidota bacterium | reverse complement strand
GGTGTTGATTTGTTGTTTTAGATAATGATTGATGATTTTTTCGCATTCCGCAATCTTTTTCTGGTAGAAATTATAGCTTTCATATTCTTGTTTTAGTCCGAATAAAAAATCTTCTCTATTATTTCCTTTCAAAGCCTTAGCGATTTCTTCTTCTGATTTTCTGCAATTGTAGTGCCTATGTTTGGATAGAGCTACTGGGTCAAGATTGCCTTCACAAATGTCTTTGATAATAGTCAGCCCCGTAAGTCCAGTCACATCCCGAACCACCACATCAAGCCTGAAATTTAGCAACTTGAGATATTTCTGCATTTTATGGGTAGCTTCAGCGGCAAGGGTAATCCAGTTTTCTCTTTGTCTACAATAGGTGCGTAGCTTTTCTGTTTGTTCATCTGGTAAAAAACTTCCTGTAAGTAAACCAATACTATGCAATTTCTGAATCCATCTGGCATCTTTGACATCAGTTTTTTTCCCCTTTATGTTTTTGGTAAACTTACCATTGGCCAATACTACTTCAAACCCATGTCTTATGAGTTCTACATATAGATTCTGCCAATAAGAACCTGTGCTCTCCATAGCTACCGAAGTGATACAAGATTCACTCAGCCAATGACAAATAGCAATAAGGTCTTCTTCATAAACACCAAACTCTCTTACATCTGTTAACTCTTGGCCTATAGCCACAAAATGACTCCGACTTCCGATATCAATTCCTGCACAACTGGGATTAATTACTTCCATTTTAACATTTTTCTTCTCCATCTTTTTAATTTTTAGTGATTAATTAAAAAAGGCTCAAAGAGAATGTATATTTGTATCGAGTATTATTCTGAACGGGATAGCGAAAGCTTCACCACTGAAATTATCAACTAAGCCTTGAATTCGGACATTCAGGGCTTTTTACATTCTAACCAGAATGACGCACGAGCTATGATGCACCAATGCTTAAATGGGTCTTGCAATTTAAATGGGTCTTGCAATGAGCCAAAACAAAAATATAGCAAATGCCTGAAGCAACGGCCCGTTAGCACGAGAAATTATTTTCTTGCAGAAAAATGGGGAATGACCGCTAACGGTCAGCACTGGCGACCGTCCGTAGCGGTAGCAAGGATGGCGTCCAGTGCATTGTTATGTCTGGTCTTTTTGGTTCCGTTGGCGATAGCCAACTTTTATTTGATTTCGTTATCATTGAAGGCTGGTTGGAACTCCTGGTTGATACGTCCACCCTACCCGGCCGGAAATGAACAGTTAGCCGTACTAGACCGAAAAGTTCGGCGAACGTGTGACCAAGGGTTGGCCGTTTGGATGGCCGGCTTGCTGAGGGTGCGGCAGGACATTTTCCGGCTGTTTGGCCCTCGGAAAAATTCACCTTACCTGACCCTGGACTACAAGCCATATTTCCCTCTGATTTTATGTAACCTTTGAACGTCACGATTTGCATTTTATTAACCTGACATAACTTGTTTTTAGACACTACAAATTTATATCACCATCACGGTTTTTGCAAGGTTGTGGCACCTTTGATTTAAGAAAAACATTTACTTGCCTACCTTGCCCAATTCGTAACCTTCGGCGTAGCCTATGCCGATGCCATTTTCATTATAGATGGCTTTGATTCTTGCCATCACCTCATAATATACCTCCCAATAATCATCAGGGTCTACATAAGGGCGGACTGAGATCTCAAGATTGGTATCTCCAAATGACTCAATCCCGATTTCAGGAGCAGGGTCTTTAAGCACCTTGGAAACATTCATTAACTCGGTGTTTAAAAGATGTTTCATACGGGGAAAATCTTCGCCGTAAGGCAACAGAACCTTTATTTCAAGTCTGATATTGCCCCGTTTGGAAAAATTAGTCACTATGCCATTGATTACCTCGCCGTTTGGGATGATAAGGGTCTTATTGCCGGGAGTAATGAGGATGGTGTTAAATATCTGTATGTCCCGGACCTTTCCAAATTTATCTTTAATCTCCACCCAATCTCCGATGCCGTATGGCTTAAATGTAACTATTACAATTCCGGCAGCAAAATTACCCAGGCTGCCCTGCAACGCCAGTCCGACTGCCAGTCCGCCGGCAGCCAGCACACCGACAAATGCAGCGGTATTTACCCCGACCATGCCCGCCACACTAATGATTAGCAGCACTTTCATGGCAATATTGGCCAGGTTTACGAGGAAGGAATTAATTTCAGGGGTAAATTCGGACCTTCTCAGAGCTTGTTGCAGGATTAATGTCAGCTTTTTTATCAACCAAAGACCACCCACAAGGACGCCCACGGCCATGAGGAAACCAGGCATGGCCTTGACCAGGTAATCTGTTCCATCCTTAATATACAATTGAATCTTGTCCATTTTTTCCGGTGTTTGAATGTTCGGCAATACGCCCGCAAAATTAGTTAAAAATACAGAATAGGTGCGGTATTGGGAGAAAGACAGGATATTATTACCTTTGCGTTTCAAAAAATCAAAAAGGAGGTTTATGAATTTTGACATCATCGTATTGGGCAGTGGCCCGGGAGGATATGTGGCCGCCATCAGGGCTGCACAGCTTGGTAAAAAAGTAGCTGTCGTAGAAAAGGAGAGCCTCGGAGGTGTATGTCTCAACTGGGGATGCATCCCGACCAAAGCCCTGCTAAAAAGTGCACAGGTATTTAACTACATCCATCATGCAGCGGATTATGGCATTACCGTTGGTGAGCCAAAGGCAGAATTTTCGCAGATGATCTCAAGGAGCAGGTCGGTGGCTGACGGAATGTCCAAGGGAGTCAATTTTCTCATGAAAAAAAATAAAATCACTGTAATAGAAGGATATGGCCGTCTTGCACGCGGTAAGAAGCTGGTCGTTACCGACAAGGATGGCAAAAAAGCCGAATACACGGCTGACCACATCATCATTGCCACCGGTGG
Source organism: Bacteroidota bacterium (assembly GCA_019136675.1). Taxonomy (GTDB): domain Bacteria; phylum Bacteroidota; class Bacteroidia; order Chitinophagales; family Saprospiraceae; genus OLB9. Next base: position 1,816 of record JAGVTV010000214.1, on the reverse strand, counting down.
CAGGGCAAAAGAACTTCCCAACCTTAAGATCGACGGCAAAAAAATCATTGGTTACAGAGAAGCCATGACACTGCCATTGCAACCCAAAAAGATGGTGGTAGTAGGTGCAGGAGCCATAGGGATCGAATTTGCCTATTTTTATCATTCGATAGGAACGGAGGTGACGATTGTGGAGTTTCTGGAGCAGGGGCTGTTGCCAAGGGAGGATGCAGATGTGTCAAAGGAACTGACCAAAATATATAAAAAAGCCGGCATGAATATCCTGGCCAATTCTGCCGTGGAAACCGTGGATACGTCGGGAGACCAGTGCAAGGTCACCATCAAAAGCAGAAAAGATGGCTCTGTCCAGGTAGTAGAGTGTGACATTGTACTTTCGGCAGCCGGTGTGACAGCCAATATTGAAGACATCGGTCTGGAGGCCCTTGGTGTGGAGACAGAACGCGGCACCATCAAGGTAGACAATTATTACCGCACCAATGTACCGGGTATCTATGCCATAGGAGACGTCATCCCTACCCAAGCCCTGGCCCACGTAGCCAGTGCAGAAGGTATCACTTGTGTAGAAAAAATCGCTGGTCATCATCCGGAACCCATGGATTACAACAATATCCCCTCCTGTACCTATTGCTGGCCGGAGGTAGCCAGTGTAGGTCTTACGGAGGCACAAGCCAGGGAAGCGGGGTACGAACTCAAGATCGGCAAGTTTCCGTTTTCGGCATCCGGCAAAGCCAGTGCTTCCGGAGCTAAGGAAGGATTTGTCAAGGTCATCTTTGATGCCAAATATGGTGAATTGCTGGGTGGCCACATGGTAGGCGCCAATGTCACCGAGATGATTGCAGAGCTGGTCCTTGCCAAAAAACTGGAAAGCACAGGACACGAAATACTCAAGGCAGTACATCCCCACCCTACTATGTCCGAGGCGGTCATGGAGGCTACGGCAGCTGCCTATGATGAGGTCATCCATCTGTAGAGCGAGCTTATTTGAAACGGATAGCACTGATCTCCGACAACCACTCCTATTATGGGGAGGAGGTGACAGACCATCTGGCGGATGCAGACGAGATATGGCATGCAGGAGACATAGGCGAGCTTAGTTCTGTTGAAAAGTACCAAAAAAAAAAGGTGTTCAGGGCCGTTTACGGCAATATTGACGACCAGTCTGTTAAGGAACTTTTTCCCCTCAACCTTATATTTGAATGCGAAGGACTGAAGGTGTTTATGACCCACATTGGGGGCTACCCCGGCAAATACAATGCAAGGGTGCTTGATATCATCCGCAAGGAAAAACCGGGTTTATACATCTGCGGCCATTCGCACATATGCAAGGTGATGCCCGACAAGGAAAACCACCTCATTCACATGAATCCCGGAGCCTATGGACACCATGGATTTCACAAAATCAGGACGATTTTAAAATTTGAAATCGAGGCCGGTAAGATTCAAAACCTGAGGGCTGTGGAACTTGGAATCAGAGGGGTTATTTCTGAATAAGGACAGGTTACGGATATAAGTGCAGCCAACACAATAACAAAAACATTAGGCTGTCAGCCAATGGCAATGTTAACGGTCAGCTTAAAATGAAATCGCAAGAATAAAGAACAAACAAAATGAAAAGTAAAATTTTGAATTTTTTCTTAATTATCACATCGCTTTTAGGCTATTTAGAGTGGGGCGGAAATAGCCATTCATTTCTATTTCAAGCCACACGTGTCCAAAATAAATTAGAACAAAACAAAGTTACCCCAAAAAGCTTGGATTTCGGGTATCAAGAGTGGCGAAATTAAAAAATAACCCCCTGTTCAAAAATTAAAGGACA
>JAGVTV010000181.1 GCA_019136675.1 Bacteroidota bacterium | reverse complement strand
TATATATCCACTGCCACTTCCCACCAAAGAAGAGTTCTTTTGAACGGTGTAGTTTACTGTTTCCCTCGCAAAGTAGGGTGACAAATTGTAACCAAATTGAAATGTCAGGTTTATAGAAATATCCGGACTGACCCGAAAGGTGCTGACCAGTGAAAGTGGAATACTTAATGCATTGCTCAAGGCTGTGTAAGTGGAATCTGTGCCTGTTAAAAGATTATTTTCAAGGTCAGTCGTACCAAAGCTTCCTGTACCAACCTGTGATACGCCGTTAGCAGTGGCCATTCCCAGTCCGGCCATTGGCATGATAGAAAACTTACCTGTTTCTAAAATCTTCCTTCCATAGCTGAGTTGTAAATTGAGTAACAAGTCATTGCCATGTCCGGAACCGTAACCAAATCCGGCTTCATTAATCAGTGAGTAATAATAATAAATGCTTCTCGTCTGAACTGAAAATGAATAAACATTTTTGTTTTTCTGATACCGGGCATTCAGCTCTAAAAAATAGGGCTGGTCATTCTCCAGGGTGCCGCCACCGTTGAGGGTCCATCCAGGAACTTGCTGTACATTGGTGACTTTTTCTGTAAATGTGACAAGGCCTGCACCCAGGCCGACGGACCACTGCCCATAAGCAGATAAACCCTGCCAAACAAAAACAAGAATAAACATAGTCGCCTTAAGCATAAACTTACATTTACAGTGTATGGCAAATATAGCCATATTCTGATACATAACCCTTTTTTCCGTAGGTTTGCACCATGAAGCTCATCCTGACCATAGCGGCGAGGTATCTTTTTGGCAAAAAGTCAACCAATGCCATCAATATCATCACCTGGATATCGATCATAGGCATGAGCATAGGCACGGCCGCCCTGATCCTGATATTGTCTGTTTTTAACGGATTTGAAAGCCTGCTTACGGACATGCTCAGCAATTTTAATCCGGATATCAAGGTCACACTGGCCGAGGGCAAGTTTATGCACAGGGATAGTGTGGATTCGGGCCGCATCCTGGCTGTCAATGGAGTGGAGGCAGTGGCCTTTACTGTAGAAGAGACCTCATTTTTTGACTATAAAGGCTCACAGGAAGTGGGCATCATCAAGGGTGTGGATCGGGAGTATATCCGGGTGACAGGACTTGACACATCCCTGATCACAGGTAGTGCCAGGTTTGGCCAGGAGACAGAATACGGTATCCTGGGCTCAGGCATGAACACCAAACTGTCAATAAATCCTGATGACGGCTTCACCCCCGTCACGGCATACATGCCTTCGGAGGAGGATAAGGGGCCGCTGGCCAAGCCATTCAGGTCACTGCAGATCTATCCGTCAGGCACTTTTTCGGTAGGCAGTGAGGTGGATATGCAATATGTGCTGGCCAATTACGAAGCCGTCAATTACCTTCTTGGAATGGAAGACAGCTTTTCGGGCATTGAGATCAAACTCAGCGGGGATGTTTCAGAAAGGCAGGTCATGAAAGATTTGACGACCCTCCTGGGTCCCCGATTTAAAGTAAGTAACCGCTATCAGCAGGACGAGGGATTTCTCCGAATTATGAACATTGAAAAGTGGATAAGCTACCTGATCGCCTGTCTTACCCTGCTGATTATCGCCTTTAACCTCGTAGGGTCGCTCTGGATGATTGTGCTGGAAAAGAAACTCGATATCGCTATATTGAGGTCCATGGGACTAACCAAACAATCTGTCAGGGGCATATTTATGGCATTGGGTTTGTTGATTTCCGTGATAGGCTTGGGAGTAGGTTTTCTCCTTGGATTGATACTGTATTACCTGCAGAAAAAGTACGGGCTGATCAGCATCCCGGATGGATTTATGATTGATGCCTATCCTATAGAGATACGATGGCCAGATTTTATCATCGTGACACTTACGGTAATGGTGATAGGCTATCTGGCGGCACTTCTTCCCTCACACCGGGCTGGCCAGATAGGGGCTTGGGTCCGTCAGGAGTAACATTAGATTGATTGGTCGATAAATAGGGCCTTTTAATACGATATTTTAGGAAGTGCGGTAACAAACGGAACCATAAGAGCCCAAAATTGGTTTCATATGCATCACCAACAAAACAAATAAAAAAATGGTATACGCTTTAATTTTTCTGGTAGTTTTAGGACTGATTGTCATGTCCATGTACAACAAGCTGGTTTCTCTCAAAAACAGGGTCATGGAAGCCTGGAGCGGGATAGATGTGCAGCTTAAGCGACGATACGATCTCATCCCTAACCTCGTCAATACAGTCAAGGGCTATGCTGCCCACGAGTCAGGCACACTCGAAAAAGTGGTGCAGGCTAGAAATCAGGCCATGGCTGCGGCCAACAGCGGGAATATTGGGGCCACTGTACAGGCTGAAAATGCACTGGCGGGCACCCTGAAATCACTTTTTGCCCTTTCGGAAAGTTATCCTGATCTGAAAGCCAATACCAACTTCATCCAATTGCAGAATACCCTCGGCGAGATCGAAGAGTCACTGCAGAATGCAAGAAGGTATTACAATGCCTTGGTCAGGGACAACAATACGGCCGTGGAAGCGTTTCCGACCAATCTTATAGCTAAAAATTTCAATTTTGAGAAGTTTGACTTCTTTGAAATATCCAATGAGGCTGAAAGACTTAACCCAGAGGTAAAATTCTGATATCCCCGCCACTCCCCGCTGAAAACAATCACTGACATGACAACAAAAGGCATGATCCTAAGCTTCCTGCTGCTTCTGGCAGGTTTGGACCTCAGGGCAGAGTACTTTGAGATCCGTGATTACAAAGTGGACATCACTGTAACAGGTCATAAGGCAACTTTTGAAGTCAGGGAGCAAATTACTGTGGAATTCAGCGAACCCCGTCGGGGTATATTCCGCAATATCCCGGTCAATTACATCATCAACGGTGAAAAAGTCACACTTTCTGTCACCGGCGTGACAGTGCAGGGATTTAATTACAAGGCATACAGGGAGAATAATGACTTTGTCATACGTATAGGAGATTCTGATGTATATGTTTCAGGAGTACAAACCTATGATATACGGTACACCGTGAAGGGTGCCTTTATCCTTGCTCCGGAGCACACCGAGTTTTACTGGAATATCATTGGCGACAGCTGGAAGGTGCCTATCGATACGGTGACTTACTCTGTAAAACTGGATAAGCCCATCGCCATGGCCGAAAACGATTACCACATCTATACAGGAGCACGGGGACAGCAAGGCAGTGATGCCACAGTTGAATATTATCTTGGGTCGTTTACGGGCCACTCCACCCGCAAGCTGGATCCCGGAGAAGGGATTACGCTGGCCATAAGGCTGCCGGCAGATTATGTACGCCGGCCGGGAAAATGGGAATTGTTATGGAAAAAATATGGGTCAATGGGAATTGGCTCCTTGTTATTCCTGATTATTTCAGGTCTGTTTTACCGCACCTGGTCAAAATACGGCAAAGACTACCCCATCGTCAGAATGGTGCAGTATATGCCTCCCAAGGAACTCACCCCATCAGAGGCCGGAGTCATCATAGACGAAAAAGCAGATAATGTGGATATACTGTGCCTGCTTCCATACTGGGCACACAGGGGCCACCTGATTATTAAACGTTTACCCAAGACCTGGGGAAAGGACGACCATGAACTCACAAAAGTCAGTAACCTCGGGCCAGACGCCACACCCTACGAGCGAATCGTGTTTGACGGCTTGTTTGCTGACGGCGAAAAGGTCCTGATCAGCAGCCTGGAAAACGAGTTTTACCAACACCTCTCATCTGCCAAGACCTCACTTAAGACACACCTTAACAGTATGGGCGTGTACTATCCGGTTTCTGTAAAACTACAGATATATGTGGCCGTGATTTCGGGTATTCTGGCCCTGGCCGGGGTATTCATTGCAGTGGTCACCGGCATGGTGGCCGTAGGTATAGGGTTAGGTCTGGCAGCTGTGCTTGGTATGATCTTTGCGAGCCTTATGCTCAAGAAAAACGAAAAAGGAGTCCATTTATACCAGCAGGTACTTGGATTTAAGATGTTTGTACAGGCCGCAGAAAAAGATAAACTCGAACGCCTCCTCAAAGATGACCCGGACTACTTTGAAAAGACGCTGCCGTATGCTATGGTATTCGGATATGCAAAACAATGGAGTAAAAAGTTTGACGGCCTGCTTACTGAGCCGCCCAAATGGTACGTGGCTCCTCACGGCATGTATTACCATGGCAATACCTTCTCGGCAGCTGACTTTGGAGCTTCCTTTGACAGTGGCGTGAGGGAAATCCAAAGTGTATTTTCCAGTACCCCATCAGGAGGGTCGGGTGGAGGAAGCTTCAGTGGAGGAGGCAGTTCAGGCGGCGGTTTTGGCGGCGGCGGTGGCGGCAGCTGGTGACAGGCCGCATTTTGAAGTAAAATTTTATTTGAGATTCATCCATTTAAGTTACCTTAGCGTACAATTAGGATATTTTATACTAAAAGGAAATAGATTTGACCGCCAATCTTGTTGTCAAAAAGCCAAATCTCATCGTTTGAAAGCCTCGCCGGAGTACCCACTCCGTCTGTGTTTTCCGCCTTGATATTAGCCTTTTTGTCGACACAATCTAAATGGTCACTCCATATTCCGTTTAGTATATCATTTTGACTAAGATATTCAACGTCAAATGGCATAACCGCAAAATATAATAAACATGAAGTACGCTTTTTTACCTGTCTTGCTGTTGATGGCCGGTATGCTTTGGGCCCAGCAACCATTAAAAATCAAATTTATCCATGGATTCAATGGCAATCCTGTGCAATTGGATGAAGTTTTTTCCATTGAGGACGGAAGAAAAATTAAACTGACCAGGGCGGAATTTTATTTGTGCAGCCTTAACGCCGAAAACCAGGACGGTACCGCTGGCCAACTTTTTGATGACGTGTACCGTTTTAACTTTTCAGGACTAAACTCCGCATTGCTTCAACAGCCATTCCTTGTCTGTAAGGATTTTTTCGTTCTGTATTTTAATACCTAGCTTTTGCCTTGCTTCCCGGTCATTAGTAGGCAGGTTCATTAACTTTCGTGTGTATTTGAGGATATTTGAGTAGTTGGTTTTATGGTAGCCAATGATTTTTTTGCGTGTAAGATATACCTGCATGGCATCAAGGTGGGCATCAAGCAGGCGGAAATTATTGGTTTCATAATAGATTTTTAATTGCAGGGCTTTGGCAAAAAGATTTGACAGGTGGTCATCTAATTCAACGTTTATTAGTTCGGCTAACGATGAATCGTGATCCCCTTCTGCAAAATATATATTGGCCATATTAAAGCTATATGCACTTTCTCTCTGTTCGGGCCTCAGTTTGGATTTGTAAGTTTTACTTATATTTTTAGCCTCTGTATACATGCCAAGGCGTATGGCTATGGTATTAATATTGCGATAGGTTGTCCGGGATAGGTATCCATGGGTCAGCAAATAGTCCTTATCCAATGCCTTATGATACAAATCAAAAAGATATTCTGTATAAATTCTGACGCCAGAATTGTGCTGACGGATACAATAGTTTATTGCCTGGCCTAACAGGATTTTCAATTCATCATGGGTAAAATAGTCTGAAAATTCTGAAAGCCCTTTTTGTAATTTTGAAAACCACGATTCGTTTTCCGGTTCATCCATCATTTTTATGGCAAAATAGTACATTGAAATACATGGAACCTCAGTATACCCATTTGATTCAACGAGATTCATGAAGGTTTTTGTGAGACTGGTATTGATAATGGTAGATGTGAGATGTGTCTGACTAAGGAGGTTAACCATCAATTTTAATTTATGGCTAATTATCGACACATCATCATGGTAGACCATTCTGTCAAAGTTCATTTTTGAAAACCTGCTTTTAAGTTGACTGAACTGCCATTGTTCGTATTCAATTTGTGACATAAAGGCATGGTCATCTGCGGTTTTTGGCGTAGTATTGCCCGTGGCAGAATATAAAGCTGAAAACAGCTTTTCGTCTTCGACCTCTCTGAAAAATCTGGAAAGGGTAACGGTAGAATAAACTTTGTCACTTAATGTGGCTTGAATTATTATAAATTTTTCGCACATTTTGTATAACTCACTCATTAATACTCTGTTGTATGGAGTCATAGCTATAATGCCTTTGGCTTTATAAAAAGTATCTAAAAAGCTGTAATGCTTATGGGTCCCGCCTAATAATGGTGAGTTGATGGAGTTTTTAAAAGTTTGCAGGTCTTCTTTTGAAAGATGGCCAAGAATTTGTTGCAATTTTGATCTCATGGTGAATAAATTTAAATTACAAAAATAACTTATAAAATCCAGTAAAACAAATAACTATACACATAAATATTTAATTAGTGAGGTAATAAATAATAAAAAATGTATTTTATGCTGTGTTACATTGACCTTACTTTTGTAGGGTAAATAGTTTGTCAACACTGTTATTTATTATATTACATTACAAATTATAATCCTTGTTTTATGAAAAATCTGGTTTACTTAATTGTCTGTTGGCTGGCCCCCCTTACAGCCGCGATGAGTCAAACTTGCCCTGACACGGTTCGTTTGAGTATGACTGTTTCTTTTGAGGGAGATGAAATGATTGCTGATATCGTAGCAGACAAATTTCCCGATATTATAGGGTTTCAGACTGCATTGCATTATGACAATCAGGTATTGGAGGTTAAGAATGTGTCTTCGAGCTTTATAGATCAAAGCAATTTTGGTATCCAGGCAAATAGAGTTGTGGCACTTTATATTTCTTCCAATCCACTTGCCGGACTCACGCTACCTGATAATTCAGTGATGTTTTCTGTTCGTTTTAAAGTCCTAAAAGAGTCTGCAAATCCCGGATTTTATTTTTCAGAAGTTGAGTTTGTCGATTCTCAGTCTCGGTTACTATGCTATGACACAGCTTTAGAACCCATTATCACAACCGGTACATCATTTACTGGTAGTCTGAGATTTGATAAAAATTCCAATTGTATATCTGACCCGGAAGAACCTGGCATGGGAGGCTGGGTTTTAAAATTGACTCAGGGGGATAAAGTTTTTTACAGGATTACCGATAATAATGGCCGTTTTCACTACGGATTGCAACCCGGTGTGTATGGACTTGAGGTTAGGCCCAGATCAGACATGTGGGGCATATGCAGCCATATGGAAACTATTACCATCGTCGAAAATCAGCCCCAGACAATTGACCTTTTGGCATTTCCTATTACTTACTGCAAAGACATCAAGGTGGATGTGGCCACTCCGTTTTTGAGGCGGTGTTTTGATAATGTTTATACCTTTAAATATGAAAATGTTGGAACCCTCTTAGTTACAGATCCATATCTGGAAGTTACCTTAGATGAAAACTTTACATTTAAAAGCACTTCTCATCCCGACTTTGAATTAAACGGCAATGTGGTTAAGTTTTACTTAGACGACCTTGATTTATTTGAAAGCGGCACGTTTACCATGACTGTTAATTTAGATTGCAACACAACGGTTTTAGGGCAGACCCACTGCGTTACAGCCGTAGCATTTCCACATGAACCTTGCCAGCCAAACCCTGCGTGGACTGGAGCCGATATGGAGATCAGTGCCAGGTGCGAGGATGCTTTAGAAAAAGTAATATTTAAACTTAAAAATACAGGGTCGGGAGATATGTCTGCCATAAAGCATTACATCGTTACAGAAGATGACGTGATGAGCCCTCCGGTACCTTTTAGCCTTGATGCTGGAGAAGAAATAGAGATTGAGTTACCTGCCAATGGATCCACCTACCGTCTTACGGCCGAGGAGGATGATAACTTTCCTTTTTCTGATTTTCAGACTCTTGCCATTGAAGGTTGTGAGATTAGCCCGGGTGGTGATTTTTCTATCGGGTTTATTAACCAGTTTTCTGAAAGTGACGAGGACTCCTATATCGACACTGATTGCAGGCAAAGTATTGGATCCTATGACCCTAACGACATTACCGGGATGCCGGCGGGCTACGGTTTTAAAAAATATGTTGAAAAAGAAACCAAAATGGAATACCTGATCAGATTCCAGAATACTGGCACAGATACTGCCTTTACAGTGGAAGTAAAAAATTTAATTCCTGAGGGTCTTGATATTTCGGGTATACAAATGGGAGTGTCAAGTCATCCTTTCTCCTATCGTATTGACCATTTGCGAAATCTGATTTTGAAGTTTGACAATATTTTACTTCCGGACAGCAATACCAATGAACCGGCATCCCATGGTTTTGTCAAATATTCCATTGGCTTTGACGGCGACTTACCGCTGGAGTCGGTTGTTGAAAACTTCGCAGACATATTTTTTGACTTTAACCCACCCGTAAAAACCAACACGGAATTTCACACTTTAGGAACCAATTTTGTCATTACATCCATTGAGGTGATAGAAGGACCATCAGTACTTGTTTACCCAAATCCCACCCATCAGTGCTTACATGTAATCTCTTCAGGTGATCTCTCCGGCTCGGAATTCAGTGTTTTTTCACCTTCGGGTGAAGTTTTATCTGAAGGAAACTTCGGTGAAAACAAGGAAGCAGATGTTTCTTTCCTGCCTCCCGGGATATATTTTTTATCCCTTAAAAATGGAGGAAAACGGTCAAATGTTATTAAATTTGTCAAAACGAATCAAAAATAACGATTAAATATACACCTATGAAACAGTTTCTTTTGATATCCGTAATTTTAATGCAAGCCATTGTTGGTTTTTCGCAGTCAGTCAAAATTTCAGGAAGAGTAGGGACTCAATCCGCTTCATTGGGATATGTACCCAAAAATTTTGTGGCAAGTTGCCTTGACCTTGTCACCGGAGATAGGATTGACATAGATTTGGATAGTGCATCGTTTCTTTTTGATGGACTGACTGCGGGGCATGATTATAAAGTTTGGGTTTACCATACATCCAATGAAGATTACCTTAATGGAGTATCAACGCTGGACATTGTGATGATAACGCGGCACATTTTGGGGATTTCACCGCTTGACCACATAACAAAACGTATAGCCGCCGATGCTAACAATGACCGGAAAATTTCGGCGGCTGACCTTATTGAGCTGCGAAAACTGATCTTGGGCATTCAGACTACTTTGTACACATCATGGAAGGTAGTTACAAATCGTTCATTGGAGGAAAACACTTGGCCTTTGCCTTCTTCAAATCTTACTGATACATATATCTTTACAAACCTTTCTGAAAATATTTCAGATGCTGATTTTACTTTGGTCAAAATCGGCGATATCAATGGAAACTCACAGTAAGGTAACCTTTATTCATACTCTATTTTGACCAGGCTGATCTTCCAGCCTTTTTCGCTGGGTACGATCAGGGTCCGGGGTCCTGTCTGGATGGCGTCCCTGAATCTCAGCTTGAGGTTTTGGTATTCCGTGCTGAGCACGCTTTTTCGTTCCATATTGCCCAGCGGATCGATGACGTATTCACTGACAGTAATATCATTTTTAATGGCATCGTTGTACAGGAGCTTCATCCTTGTCGGCGTTTTAAATATAAAGTAAGATGAAAAATTGGCATTGTCATCCTGCGAAAACTGTTTTTTAAACAAGACTTTGTTCCAGTGTTCCTTTCCATTAGGATGGGTAGCCATCATGATCAGGTCTTCGTGATAATAATCGATAAATCCGCGGGCTGGTACAGGATTGCCAAAACTCAGGGGACTGTTCATCTGTGACCGCCTCATAAACTCCCTGACCACCTCTGCGATAAGGACCACTCCGCCATCCCGCCGAATGACCATGTCCTGCAGTTTGAAGTCAGAGAGATCCCTGCTTTTACCGGATTTTCTGCCGGTCACATCCTGAATAAACTCAGGGCTGAATCTGTTGACAAGGATCTCGGCTTCCTCCGGAAGGCTGTCCATTTTAATCGAAAAGCCAAAGTAACCGTTGATCGCATTGTCGCTGCTTTCGGAGATGAGTCCTGCAAGTGCCAGCCTGTTGTTTATTTCGTCGTAATCAGGAAGGAATTCGGTAATGTTGTCCTTTTCAGGTAAAAAACTATGGAAACGGGTATCATCCTTATTTACACACCTGACTAAAAAAAATCCGGAAGAACTTTTTTCCCAAAAGGAATTTTTCCTGCCGAAAACAAGAATTTCACCGTCATTTGTAACCAGGACTTTTTCAAAATCGGTTTTCAGGTTGATGTCTTTAACCTGAAGGCGAAACGTACTCAACAGCCGGAAGTTATGGTTATCTATAAGTTGCATGAGGATGCCGCGGTCGTCGGGGTTGAAGATCAGGACTTTTGACTTGTCTTTTGAGTGGGCAAACCTTGCATTGCTGTTGATCAGCTTCTTATCCTGGGCCGACAGTGACAATGAATCCAGTAAGTCAGCCCTGCCGTCGTATATGTTGACCCGGTAGTAGAGGCTGTCGTTTTCGCGGTAAGTATAATAGTAATGAAAGGCAGAATCCATCGTGACGATGCCTGTAGGCTGGATGTGTTTTTTTTCAAATTGGGGTTGGATGGTGTTGATGTACCTGAGCTCATTGTCATAGATCTCAAACTCGTGCTCAGAGCCCTTGTCGTGGTACACGATGATCCTTCCCCCGATATTGGGCAGGATATCATAGGCATAATTGCCCTTGATACCTATTTCCCTGCTCACGGTGACTTTTTGGGCAGCTACTTGGAAGCATAGCAAAGCCAACAGGGGAATGGTAATATAAGCGGGGAATAATTTCATACGCTTCGTTTCGATAACAAATATACATAAAAATTGTCAGGCTGGCTAATATACTAAACGGAAATAGATTTGACTGTCAATATTGTTGTCAAAAAGCCAAATCACATAGTTGGAAAGCCTCGCCGGAGTACCCACTCCGTCTGTGTTTTCCGCCTTGAAATTAACCTTTTTGTCGACACAATCTAAATGGTCAATCCATATTCCGTTTAGTTTATCTTTGTTTTGAGGCTATATTTGGTTAGTTTTGCGTCCACAACTCCTTACCTATGAGTGACCAGCGGCTAATAGAATGTGTGCCCAATTTCAGCGAAGGCCGGGACCCCGAAATTATCAGGCAGATAACCTCTGTCATTGAGGAGGTAGAAGGTGTCAGGCTGCTTGATACTGACCCAGGCAAAGCTACAAACCGTACCGTAGTTACCTTCGTGGGACATCCGGATGCCGTCATTGAGGCAGCCTTCAGGGCAATAAAAAAAGCCTCGGAAGTCATCGACATGTCTCAGCACAAGGGTGAACATCCCCGAATGGGAGCCACGGATGTGTGTCCTCTTATACCTATTGCCGGCATCACCATGGCAGAAACAGCTGCCTACGCCCATAAACTGGCAGAGAGAGTGGGCCGGGAGTTGCCTGTCCCGGTGTATATGTACGAGGAGGCTGCAACCAGGCCCGAGAGGAAAAATCTGGCAACCATTCGTGCAGGAGAATATGAAGGACTGGCAAAAAAACTCGGAGATCCTGAGTGGAAGCCTGATTACGGGGCTCCGGTGTTTAACCCAAGGAGCGGTGCGACTGTAATCGGAGCCAGGGATTTCCTGGTTGCATACAATGTAAACCTAAATACCACCTCTGTCAGGAGAGCCAATTCTGTAGCCTTTGATGTCCGCGAAAACGGAAGGGTAAAAACGGGTCCTGACGGTAAAAATATACTCGATGCCAGCGGCGAACCGCTGAGGATTCCCGGAGCCTGCAAATCTGTGAAGGCTATTGGCTGGTACATTGAAGAATACGGCATAGCCCAGATATCCATGAACCTGACCAATATCCATGATACACCATTGCATGTTGCCTTTGATGAATGTTGTAAAAGTGCAGACCGCCGCGGACTCAGAGTGACGGGTTCGGAGTTGGTGGGTCTCGTGCCCAAAGGCGTCCTGGTAGATGCAGGTAAATATTTCTTAAAAAAACAAAAAAGATCAACAGGAATCGCAGAAGCTGAGATCATACGCATCGCCATCAGATCACTCGGCCTGGACGAACTTGGACCCTTTGATCCGAAGAAAAAGGTAATCGAATACCTGCTGGAAGACCACTCTTCACATCCTCTCATTGCCATGAATCTCACGGCATTTGCAGATGAAACTGCCTCAGAGAGTCCGGCTCCCGGAGGCGGTTCGATATCGGCTTATGTCGGTGCCCTGGGTACAGCCCTGGGTACGATGGTCGCCAATCTCAGTGCACATAAGCAGGGATGGGATGACAGGATAGATTATTTTTCTGATATGGCTGACAAAGGCCAGGCCCTCAAGGATAGCCTTATGGCCCTGGTTGATGCAGACACACGAGCTTTTAACCGCATCATGGAAGCACTGAGACTTCCCAAAGCAACAGACGAGGAGAAGTCTGCCCGCAAAAAAGCCATGCATGAGGCTACCAAGGGAGCCATTGAAGTGCCGCTTACTGTCATGAAAACAGCCCTTGAAGCCATGCCTCTGTTGAAGGAAATGGCCGAAAAAGGCAACCCTAATTCCATTTCTGATGCCGGGGTAGGGGCCTTATGTGTGCGGACGGCCATAGAAGGAGCTGCCCTGAATGTCAGGATAAACTGCAGTGGATTTGAAGATAAGGAATTTGTGTACGATGCCACTGCTCAGGCCCATGACATGCTTTCCAGGGCAAGACAGGAAGAGAAAGAGATACTGGACATAGTGGACAAGGCTATAGTTTAGTGCATTTCATTAATTAACAGGACCTGAAAATATATATTAAATTTAGAATAAACATTAGATATGAAATTTGTATTTGCTTTGATTTTTGTGTTTGCGTTTTTGGCCATTAAGTCCGATGCCCAGCCTTCGTTTTCCCTGACCAGACATGCTGCAAACATTAGTCAACCTGAGTCCATAACACATCTGGATTTTGACAATGACGGAGATATGGATTTTGCTATTGCTTCGTCTATGGACAACAAAGTAACCGTTTATGAAAAAAGCAATACTTCTAATACCTATAGTCAAAAAGATATCACAAACACATTAACCAAAGCTAACACCATCGCCAGCGGAGATATGGACAATGACGGCGACCCGGACATGGTTGCCTGTGGATCAAGTGCAGGAAACCATCAAATTTTCTATTTTGAAAATGTAAACAAACAATTTACTCAACCTGTGGTGGTCGCAAAAAAGACCGGAAATGCATTTCAGAATATTGAAATTGTGGATATCGATAAGGACAATGACCTGGATTTTATTTCAACCGAATTCTCAACACTCAGCTCTCCCGGAGTATTAATTCTTTGGCTAAATGATGGCAAAGGTGCATTTACTGAAAAGAAAATTTCCTATAACAGTGTGGACGGCCGCCAAACTATAACATTGGATTTTGATGCTGACGGTGACCTGGATATATTATGTGCAGAAGGTGTCGGAAAAAAACTGGTTTTATTTACCAACAATGGTTCGCTGACATTTGTAAAAAGTACGATCGCAGATAATTTAAATATATGTAATTCTTTTGTAGCCAGAGATATAAATGGTGACTCCAAGCTGGATTTTGTCCTAACTGAGTATGTGGGAGATGTCGTAAAAATGCTTGTGTCCAATGCAGGTAATGCCACGTACTCTACAGTTATTATTGATAACGCAATAGACGAACCCAGTGATATTAAACTTATTGATGTGGAGCAGGATACAGATATGGATATTGTGGTTACCTCCAGTAATGGTAAAAAAGTAACACTTTACATCAATAAAAATGGCGTCAGCTTTACTAAACAAGTGCTGGACAACATAAATTATGCCTGGGCATTGTCGGTCGTTGATGTAAACAATGACGCCAAAGACGACATCGTTATGATAGCATTGACCTACAGTGGTTTTACGATTTTTACCAATAATACCATTAAATCATCCACCTCTGCGATCGACCCATTGGAGGGTTTTTCTATCCAGTCTAATCTGATAAATGAAAATGTTGCCGTAGAGTTAAATATCGAAAAATCAAAGTACATAATTTTTAACAATGCTGGTTATACTGTTCTCTCGGGTACAATTACCAGAAACGATCGATTTATAAATGTAGCTCACCTGCATGATGGTATTTATTTTATTACAGCCTTTGATGATCAGGGAAATTCGAAAACAATAAAATTTATCAAAAGCCGCTAATTCCGGGTGGTAAACATGCAGGTCAATAGGAAACCCTGAGAGGCCTGAAGCTAAGGGAAACTCCGTTTTTAGACACTTTAGTGACATTAAAACTGGAACAACATCCGCTTTCCGTAAGCATTATCGAAATGTCAAAAGTATCCCTTGGCTTATTTTCAATCTTTAGAATATACTTCGCAGTAACTTCATCCAGCGAAAAGCTGATGATGCCATTATAATAAACTGTAAAAGCAGGTTCTGATTTATTGACGTTGTATAGCTCTATGTCTTTAAGAAGCAAGGTTCCAGCCGCAAGAGGATCTTTGCCGATACTGTCTGTCAGCTGGACTTCGAGCTGGGGTGGCCCGGTTTCGCACTCGATGTGGTTGCAGTTACATGCCGCTAAAATAAGCGGAATAATACCCAGGATAAAATATTGTATTTTCATAAATGACTGGCAATAAAAAATTAAAACGTAAAATATTTTAAGCATGTTTTTATGAGGTGTATAAATTTATGCCGGCACCACTGAAATATCATTAGCCGGCAAAATCTGACTTTGACTTGCTGAAGACATCGAACAAAATCCTTACTTTTGTGGCACCCTTAAACTTTGCAAATCCGAAGTATACTGAGATTTGACACCTGGCCAGATAATCAAAAAATTTACCCAAATGAATAAGTCTTTTTTAAAAAAGTTAAATCTTCAGAAAAAAAATGAAGGTACATGGACCGGAATAAAATCATTTAAGTCTGATAAATATATTGAGTCATACTCACCGGTTGATGGTGAGCTTATCGGCAGTGTAGGAGTAACCTCCAAAAAAGATTACGAAAAAGTAATCAAAAAAGCCCTGGGTGCCTATGAGGAATGGCGGCTTATCCCGGCACCACGCAGAGGTGAGATCGTGAGACAATATGGCGAAGAACTCCGTAAATACAAGGAGCCTCTCGGACAGTTGGTATCCTATGAGATGGGTAAATCCTTGCAGGAAGGCCTCGGAGAAGTGCAGGAAATGATTGATATCTGCGACTTTGCAGTGGGCTTGTCGAGGCAGCTTTACGGGCTTACCATGCATAGTGAGCGTCCGGGTCATCGTATGTACGAACAGTGGCATCCGCTGGGGATTGTGGGCATCATTTCGGCATTTAACTTTCCTGTCGCTGTTTGGTCGTGGAATGCCATGATAGCTCTGGTGTGCGGGGACGTGTGTGTGTGGAAAGCCAGTGAAAAAGTACCCCTGTGTTCTGTGGCATGTATGAAGATCTTTCACAAAGTCCTCAAGGCAAACAAGGTGCCTGAGGGTGTATGCAGTGTCATCTCCGGCGATTACAAGGTGGGCGAATGGATGACTGCTGACAACAGGATACCGCTGGTCTCAGCCACAGGCAGCACACGCATGGGCAAGATAGTGGGAGCCGCAGTGGCACAGCGTCTGGGCCGGACCCTCCTTGAGCTGGGAGGCAACAATGCCATCATTGTCACTCCTTCAGCCGACCTCAATCTGGTGCTGACCGGAGCCTTGTTTGGTGCAGTGGGTACTTGCGGGCAGAGGTGCACGACCACCAGAAGGTTGATAGTACACGACAGCATTTACGACGAGGTCAAAAACAAACTCATTAAAGCATATGGGCAGCTAAAGATCGGCAATCCGCTGGACAGCAAAAACCACGTGGGTCCGCTCATAGACGGTCAGGCTGTGGACAGCTA
This sequence comes from Bacteroidota bacterium, assembly GCA_019136675.1. Classification (GTDB taxonomy): domain Bacteria; phylum Bacteroidota; class Bacteroidia; order Chitinophagales; family Saprospiraceae; genus OLB9. The sequence goes on along the minus strand of JAGVTV010000181.1, from coordinate 3,276 downwards.
CCTGAAGGCGATAAAGGCAGCCGGCGAGCAGGGTGGAAAAATCCTGGTACCCGGTGGTGTATTAAAAGGCAAGGAGTATACCAGCGGTTGTTATGTAAAGCCATGTATTATCGAGGCAGCAAACAATATGCCCATCGTGCAGCATGAGACATTTGCCCCTATACTTTATCTCCTCAAATACAGCGGCGAAGTAGACAGTGCCATTGCCATCCAGAATGATGTGCCACAGGGACTTTCGTCAGCCATCATGACCACCAATCTCCGCGAAGCAGAAAGATTCCTGTCCTGTGCCGGCTCGGATTGCGGTATAGCCAATGTTAATATAGGTACAAGCGGGGCCGAAATAGGCGGAGCCTTCGGAGGAGAGAAGGAAACCGGCGGAGGCCGCGAATCCGGTTCTGACAGCTGGAAAGCATACATGCGTAGGCAGACCAATACGATCAATTACTCCACGCATTTGCCACTGGCACAGGGAATAAAATTTGACCTGTAAGTAGCCTTTTACAGAACACACTGCTGTGTGCAGACTGAAATATTCAGGCATTCCGGCCCCGATAATCAGTGCATATAATAGGTAAATAATAAAGTATGCTGTGATTTGTGATGATTATTGTACTTGTTTTTTGTAAAGTCAAAATATTTTGATATATTTGTACAATCGTTGCCTATAGTAACGGAATTTTATTTTATAGTTAATCAGATCAAATGCCCCTAAAAAATCTGGTATCCGGACAATTACTGTTCGTATGTGTACTATTATTGAATGAAGTTGTGACCGTAACGGGACAATCCAGGAGTTTTGGCACCCTGCCAATACTTAGACCAGATAACATAAGCGGAGACAGAATAACTACTGATCTCAATCATACGGAAGATTTCCGGCACATCGAAGCCATCTATAAAAAGCTTGTTAATGCCAGAGGTGATTTCAGGTATCCGGTGCCTGCGTTGTTTTTACGTGAGGAGGAGGGCTATGTAGCAAGTATGGATTACAATGAGTTGTCGGTTATAATCGAAAAAAAGGCATATGATGTATGCAAAAAACTGGGAGATCCGGCAATTGCATTCCTTCTTGCACACGAATTGACGCATTATTACGAAAAACATGCCTGGAGGTCAGATTTTGTTTTTGACCTGCAAGGGCTTGAGGTGGCTCAAAACCTCAAAGGACTCCAGGACCAGGTACTTAACGAATCACAGGCTGATTACCTCGGTGGTTTTCTGGCTTATTCGGCAGGCTACGGGCTTTTTGACAAAGGGGGTGTGGTCATCGATTCTTTGTACAAAGCCTACAAAAGGCCGGAAAAACTGGATAATTATCCGTCAAAAGCCGACAGAATCAGCATGGCAAACAAAAGTGCCGAAAAGATCAGACAACTCGCCGACATCTTTGATCTGGCCAATAATCTCACCATAACAGGCAATTACGGAGCGGCCTTTGACTGCTACAGGCATCTGCTGATCCAGTATCAAAGCTGCGAAATTTATAATAACACCGGATCAGCCGCAGTGCTGGAGGCCCTTACACAGTTTAACAAGGATTCTCTTAAATACAGATATGTCACCCAACTGGACATCGTATTTGACGGAGCCAGGAGCTCCGCAAGTAATAAGGAAAGTTTGCTTCGCCAGGCTATCCAGTATTTTGATGCGGCCGTGAGCCTCGACCCTGACTATGCTCCGGGTTATCTCAATAAAGCCAATGCCTATGCCCTGCTCAATGAAGATGCCAAAGCCAGGTTTTATATCGAAAATGAGGCCATGCCCGCCATGGTCAGATCTAAAGGAAAATATCCCAAAACAGAAAGTGACATCCTGGTCCTAAGAGGGATACTGGAAGCAAAAGCCGGCAATAAAATCAAAGCAACCGACTTTTTTAACGCTGCCATCCAATTAAAAAACCCTGCCGCCACCTTTAACAAAAATGTGGTGGAGGGCATCCCAAATCCGGTTTCAGGTGGACTCAGCGCCTCACATTTTCTTAACGACTCGATAGGGGCCATGACTCTCAACAAGTATTTCAGGGCACCTTCACACATCCTGTCTAAACAAATAGAAATAAACAAAAAGAAGTTTATCCGCCAGTCTGGGGGAAAGAAGGATTTTAGAATTCTGCTTTTTACCAATGAAAATGGTACTCTAAAGTCAAGTTTTGTATTCCTGCAAGCCATGGAAGGCTATACAGGTAAGACCGTACAAAACATAGGAAAAGGAAGCACCATGGATCAGGTTTTAGCTGCCTACGGGCAGCCGGGTGACATGATTTCTGCCGTGCAGGGCAATATCCTGCTTTACAATGGCAGTATCAGGCAAAACGATACAGCCCTGGGCCAAAATAAACTCCTGATCATTACCGACGATAAAAATGTGGTCACCAAATGGATGTACTACGGCATTACTTCAAATTAATAAATAGTCAAATGAAAGCCTTAAAAACCATCGTACCCTTGCTGTTATGCACCATATTGTTGTCAGCCCAGGAACCCATGCCTGTCATAGTAATGGGGTTTACCGGCAAGGCCACTTTTACAAGTGAAAAAGGAAAGAAAGAGGAGATCATTGCGGGCGCCACGATTCTGAAGGGAAGTAAGGGAAACCTCTCTAATGGCAGCAGCCTTCAATTGTATACTGATGGCCAGTTTGTCACATTGAGCAGGGAAGGAGATTTTGTATTTGGTGACCAGTTTGACAAAGACGCTGAAGTCCTTCTCAATTTTGAAGCAGATTTTGGTAAAACAGTAGAAGATGCCGTGTGGAATACGCTGAACAGCGGAGTAAAGCTCAAAAGCGGAAAAAAACTCGGCGATGCCTGGGGTACGGAAAAACCTAAAGAACGAGGAGGTTGGGGTACCGAAAAACCTAAAGAACGTGGTGGTTGGGGCACGGAAAAACCCAAAGAACGTGGCGGCTGGGGTGCTGAAAAGCCAGGAGAACGAGGTGGCTGGGGTACGGAAAAACCAGGAGAACGAGGAGGTTGGGGTACCGAAAAACCAGGAGAACGTGGCGGCTGGGGCAATGATGATATGAAACTAATGCCCGAAAGTCCGGGCGGGGTATATAATAATGGTCTAAATGCACTTAAATGGGAGCCCGTCAAAGGTCAGAAAATCTATGAGTTTTATATCTTTAATGAAAATGGCTTGCAGGTTTATGCCAATAAAACATACAGCAATGAGATATCCGTGGATCTCAGGAATCTCAACCTTAACCCGGACATGCAATATTATTGGGTAGCTGGTAAAACTCAGAAACCGCCATTGCTTACACTTCCGGTCA
>JAGVTV010000120.1 GCA_019136675.1 Bacteroidota bacterium | reverse complement strand
CAAACTGGCCTCCTGAGATCAGGGTAGTTGTACCCTGTTTGATATTGTAGTAACCATTTCCGAAACTGCAGCATATGCCGTCCCCGTACGTGTCATTAATGGTGAAGGTATAGCATCCCGCTGGCAGGCAAAGGCTTATGGTATTGAGTGTATTGGGTACGTTGTAAGGGCCACCGGAGTACAGGATGGTACCAGTGGAGTTTTTTATGTTCCAGGTGGTTTCTCCGGGGTAATTGTCCGTTTTAAGTTCCATGGTGAGGCTTATATTGTTGCAAGGATTACTGCCGCCTCCACCTCCGCTTCCACCGCCGGAGCATGCCTGAAGACAAGTGGCCACGGTTACCTCTGACCTGATCACATTGCCTGGCTGAAGGCCAAATCCATTGGCAAAGTTAATGCCAGCACTTGTGAGATGACAGTATGACATGATCGTACCTCCACCTGAAGGCAGTCCAGGGCTCGGGCAGCCGCCTTCTGTGGTGTAGCAACCGTCAATGGCTGTCCCGTTGCCGTTCCAGACGCAGGCATGTGTATGCTGTGACCCGAAAAGGTGACCAAATTCGTGGGTGCATACTTCTACTGTCCAGCTGTAGGTCGGCACATTCTGGTAAGTGCTCTGAATGCCTGCATAACTCATGCTGTAGTCAGGATTGGTGCGGCACAGGCCATCCAAGTAGGCGATGCCACCGCTCGCCTTGTAAGACAGCAGTTGTGCCAGGTCACCGTTGAATCCCTGACGATATGCGGTAAATGCATTGAGCATGCCGCTTGAGGATGTCGAGTTGTAAGGGCTTGGCTGAGTCCAGATCACTATCTCGGATATGACAGTATTGATTTGCTCGTTGGAGTACAGGGTGGCTACCTGGTTGAAAATGCCGGTGATAAAGGTGTTTACGGCTGCCGTGCTGCTTCCCTTATTGAGGTAGATGTCATGGTCTATTTCCAGGTATAGCCTGGTGCAGTCAGTGAGGGACCTTGTCCCACCCATGGCCCCGGATAGCTGGTCACGTGTATATGCGGTGCCGGTGTCATCGGTGCCGCATTCCATCCCAAATTTGTGGGACAACTGGTGGTCATTGTACAATATATGCTGATCGGCCCCTTCAATTTTGCCTATCACAAGATTGCCTTCTTCGGGTATGGATATGATTCCCATGGCTTCTCCCTCAAAGACCGACAAGGCTGCCACGCTACCGGGCTTGTCTTTTACTACGCCGCGGTAGTGCTTACCATGGACAGCAAGTACCGGAGTCATGGACGGAGCCTCGATGACAGAAAACCCTTCTGCCAGGATATTTACTTCCACAAGCTCCAGCACGAGAGCTTCTCTTTTGTCGCCAGGAATTGACAATTCAATAAAAGGATTTTTACGACTGAGGATTTCACGGCCTGAAGCAAGATTAAAATTCAGTAATGTAAAGTCTGTAAGTTCTTCAGGCAGTTGGATCTGTACCCGGGAGTCGGATATGCCAAAAAGTGCCTGTGGCTTACTTTTAAGATTGATTCTGGCCTCACTGATAAGTTCGGCAGGTTTCAGAACCTGCTGCTGTGCATAACCCTGCGTATAAAAAATGGTGAATAACAGAAAATTGACTAAAAACTTCATTGTTTTTTGGTTTTTAATAGGGTATACCCATTCCAGGGATCACCGGTTGTTAAGTAATAGAATTCCTGAAAATTTAGTAAATACCTCTGTGGGGGGAAGGGAAATTTGCTGTCGCTCAGACATTTATGACTCATTCCGTACCACAAGTATAATGGTTATTAACCTCAATTTACAAGAATTTCAGCGGAAATTTCCAAAAATGGTTATTTACCCTTGTGTAAACTAGTGGTAATTACCCAATAATTATGCCTGAAAATGAAGCCCTGAGAGCAAGTGTTTGTCAAAAGGTGAAGATTAAGTAGTTTGTTTCATATTATGTATTTATATAATATGATTTTCAAAATGTAAAACTTTGAGCTGCTTTTTGACACAAAATTTTATTTTTTTGAAAAAAAATCGACTCCGGGTATTTGCAGGGGCACTTTTCTCAATCAGTTATAACTATTTCCCTGGTCGTAGATTGCCGGGTCAGTGCATTGCCGGGTGTGATGGTCGTAATGTTGTTCAGGACAAGTACCACCCCTTTAGGTGCTTTGGCCAATGCATCGAGGGCGGCCTTATCCAGTTTGTCACCCCTCATCTGGCCCGAAAACAGAGGAATGCCTGAGGGGTCTCTGAGCATTAGGTTAAATGAATAGACCCTGGACTTCATTTCTTCCGGCAGGGTTTCGGGGTATTCAAAATATAGCTTTGCTTCGCCTGCCAAAGCGGCACGGCTGATCCTGCCGTCTGTCTCACCCCTTAGTACCAATCGCGGCTCGGGTATTTTTTTAATCTCCACAGTCTTCATGTCACAGATCAACCTTTTGCAATAGAGCTTGACCTTGACTTCATTAAATCCTTCCATGGGTGACAGCACAAAGGTACTGTCATCACGACGGTAAACATTGCCGTAACTGGTCTTGACACTGATGTCTTCAGGAGGGTTGCCACGCAGGTCCACCTGGATTCTGTATTCAAGACCAATGTAGGCAAAATCACTTGAACCCACCTTGAAGGCAGGCAAGTTGCCCGTGAGGCTGCTAATTAAAAACAGGACAAATATGTTAATCATTGTTTTCTTTACTATCACTTAATGCGTCAAAAACTTCGTCCACAGGCTCCCAGAGTTCGATCTTGTTTCCGTCAGGATCCATGATGTGGACAAATTTTCCGTATTCGTATGACGTGATTTCGTCGCATATTGTTACACCTGATGATTTTAGTCTGGCTACCAGTGCTTCTATGTCATCCACCCTGTAGTTTACCATAAATTCCTTTTGTGATGGGAGAAAATAATCTGTGTCTGATTTGAATGGGCTCCATTGAAGGTATCCTTTTTTATCCGGGGCCTCTTCTTTTCTGAAGGTGAAACTAGCCCCCCACTGGTCGGTATTAAATCCCAGTTGGTCCCGATACCACGCCTTTACCTTATCCGGATCGCTGGTTTTGAAGAATATACCTCCTATGCCGGTTACTTTTGCCATTTTATATAATTTTTAAAGGTTTTACCGAAAATTCCATAATCCCTCCCATGGAAGACTGCTTCAGCAGGTTACAGAGTTTTTCAGCACGGTGCGTCTCCACACCAAGTCTGAGTTCAGTATCCTCCGTTGTCACAGTCAGATATGCGGGTGACTCTTTACTGACCTCTACCGGCATTAAGTATTTGGAAGCGGTATTAGTTGATATGCCTAAAGACACCAGCGTTTTAAACAATGAAATCCTTGCTGGTTTGACCAGGTCGGCATCTTTAATAAGAGTTATCGCCACTATTTCATGCTCCGGTATGATAACCAGCCTGTTTGATGTAAAATTGCGAAAATACAGGCAAAGCCCCTTTGGATGACAATCCATCTGTACTTTATAAGTTGTACCCTGGTCATGGTCATCGGTAAAAGTGAGCTTAGGAATCGAAATGACCGCACTTTTTTCCTGCCCTTCATCGATATTATTTTGCCCAAAGGCCTTACGAATCTCACTTTGTATGTATCGTTGCGTCAGGGAGGATATGTCTATGGTTTTCAATTGATTTTTTTAACCTCTATAAAACCAGATTTTTGCTTCATCTGTTTTTTTAAAAGCCTGAAATTCTGAAAATAAATTTACTGCAATAACGTGAATGATGGCTAAGCAGAACACAAGAGTAGTTGATTTGAGTTGTTTTCAAATGGCTGATGGTAGAGTCAATGTAATTGGTACCACGGCAACAACTTAAAGCATGCT
>JAGVTV010000193.1 GCA_019136675.1 Bacteroidota bacterium | reverse complement strand
GTATTCTGTAAGAAGCTGGCCAATCGATTGAAGGTAAGACCGGTGGTCGGGCCTGAATTTCTTTTTCATGGCTTCTTCGTCATAGACACGGGGAGCTTCAAAGAAAAACCTGGCCTGAGTGATTATCTCATGTGACTTGTGCACCCTTTCTTTCATTAGCGAACAGACCTCGGCAAGATACTCCACCGGGACATGATAGCCGGATTCTATCGCCTTATCCTGGATGAGGTAGGCAAGTCTGAGGTCATCAGAATGGATGATGTATTGCTGGTTAAACCACAATGCTTTGTCAATGTCAAACCTGGCCCCGGATTTTACAATCTTATCCAGACTGAAAGTATCGATAAGCTCTTTCACAGTAAACATCTCCTGGTCATTTCCGGGACTCCACCCCAGCAGGGCCAGAAAGTTGATTAAGGCTTCAGGCAGGAAACCATCTTCCCTGAATCCCGTAAAGTTGTCCTCTTCATGATCGCTGTCCCATGAAAGCGGGAACACAGGAAAGCCAAATCTGGCACCATCCCGTTTGCTTAGTTTTCCCTGTCCCGTGGGCTTCAGGATAAGTGGGAGATGCGAAAATGAAGGCGGTGCCCAACCGAAAAAGCGGTACATAAGCACGTGATGAGCCGTGCTTGAAAGCCACTCTTCGCCCCGGATTACGTGGGTGATTTCCATCAGGTGGTCATCCACAATGTTGGCAAGGTGATATGTGGGCATACCGTCTCCCTTGAGTATGACCTTATCGTCGAGCTCAGAACTGTTAAAGGAAACATGTCCTCTGATTTCATCATCAAAGGATATCACTTCGTTTTCTGGTATCTTCAGGCGGACGGCTATGTGGTCACCTTCAGCAAGAAGGGATTGGGTCTCTTCAGCTGACAAAGTCAGGCTGTTTTTCAGTTTCATGCGTGTCACGGCATCGTACTTAAATATCGGGTCGTTATGACGCATGGCCTCCAGCTCATCAGCCGTATCAAAAGCATAATATGCATGACCGTCAGCAATCAGTTTGTCTACATACTGTTTGTATATGCCCTTTCGTTCGGATTGCCTGTACGGGCCGAAACTTCCTCCAAATTCCGGACCTTCGTCAGGCAGGAGTCCAAACCACCTGAGCGAGTTTATGATGTACTGCTCTGCTCCCGGCACATATCGTCCCTGATCTGTATCTTCAATCCGCAGGATAAATGTACCGTTGTACTTCCGGGCAAACAGATAATTGTAGAGTGCTGTCCTGACACCACCGATGTGGAGGGGACCTGTAGGACTGGGGGCAAATCTCACTCTGACAGTTGACATGAATTGTTTTTTACTTAAATTGTTAATTTATTCCCAATTCAAAGCCTGCGGAAGGTACATTTTTTTAGTTTGCACGTTCTAAATTAGTATGCTTTGACGAGAAGCTGCAAAAATAGGTTTATTAGCCGAATACAACAACTTATATGTATCTCGTAAAAACACCTCCACTGATAAAATCCATCTTTTCAGACTTTGTCTGGAGCGTTGATACTATGGAAAATGAGGTGTTTATAACATTTGATGACGGTCCCGTACCCGGATTAACTCCCTGGATTCTGGATCTGCTTGCAGAGTATCAGTTCAAAGCCACTTTCTTTTGCGTAGGGGAGAATGTAAGCCGATATCCTATGATCTATAACAGGATCCTGGATGAAGGCCACCTTGCCGGCAACCATACAGAGCACCACCTCAATGGCTGGCTCACGGATAATGAGACTTATCTCAATGATGTAAAGATGTGCCACAAAAAGGTGCATTCGCCGCTATTCAGGCCGCCTTACGGCAAAATGAAAAGAGCTCAGTCCAATGTGCTTAAAACGGAAAAAACCATAGTAATGTGGGATGTTCTGAGTGGCGATTTTGACCAATCTATATCCCGGGAAAAGTGTCTGGCCAATGTCATCGACAATTATTCCAGGGGTTCAGTGATAGTCTTTCACGACAATCTGAAAGCTGAGGCAAAACTCAGGTATGTATTGCCGCTTTTTCTGGAAGAACTGACATCAAAGGACTTCATAAGTTCAAATCTGGAGTGCCTCACAGAATCCTATATTCTGGCCTGACCAGCCTTCATTGACGATTTATCAAATTAAAAACCCTGATAAAAGTCAGGATTTACTTTTATTTGCATCGGAGATACCTGATCAAATAATATAATGGCTGTCAAACTAACCAAAAAACAACTGGACCAGATCAGCAAGGTGCCGTATGAAGATATCAGGGACGACCTGAAAACCGGCCAATTGATCTTTTGTTCCGGCAAATATTTATTCAGTGGCATCATACAGAGACTCACCAATAGTGTATGGAGTCATGTGGCTATAATTTATAAGGATGAAGCCCTGGGCCGTGTCCTGATTCTGGAAGCAGAGCCTTATGTTGGCATCAGACTTATCCCTATGTCAAAATATCTCAGAGACTATAAGGGCAAAAGAAAACCGTATAAGGGATTGATGTTTGTGGCGGATTTTATTGAGCCTATCGGGCAGCATGACCTGAACAAGGCAATCAGTTTCGGGCTGGACGAACTTACAAGGCCCTATGACAACTGGGAGATACTCCGTATCATGACCAGAATACTCTTCAGGATAGGCAAGAAATCAAGAAACAGGGACTACATATGCAGTGAGCTGGTGAGAGATGCATTTGTAAAGGCCGGAGTACGGTTTAAAATGACGGATTCCTATGTCAGTCCCAGCAATATCTGGCACGATGACCGAGTGGCAATGAAATACCGCATCTTGTAATCAGTTGCCGTAATGCCACTTTAGCAAGGTGCTCCCCCAGGTAAAACCCCCTCCGAAGGCTGTAAGAACAAGCAGGTCGTTTTTCTTAAGGCGGGATTCATATTCCCACAGACACAGCGGGAGGGTGGCTGCTGTGGTGTTTCCGTATTTGTGGATATTGACCATGACCTTTCCTTCAGGAAATCCCAGCGTATCGCCTACAGAACTGATTATCCTTATATTAGCCTGGTGGGGTACCAGCCAGCTGATGTCGTTTATGGTCAGGTTGTTTCTTTCCAGCAGTTGTTTGACGGTGGACACCATACCATTTACCGCGGCCTTAAATACCGGCTTTCCGTCCTGGAAGACATAATGTTCCTTTCCGGCCACCGTTTCAGGTGAAGCGGGCTTAAGGGAGCCACCCGCCTTCATGTGCAGATATTCGCGGCCGGATCCGTCTGACCTCAGGATGGAGTCAATAATACCTGTCCCGTCCTGTGCCGGTTCCAGCAAGACAGCACCGGCCCCATCGCCAAAGATGATGCAGGTACTGCGGTCAGTGTAGTCAACAATGGACGACATCATGTCTGCCCCGACAATGACCACTTTTTTATGCATGCCCGATTCTATAAATTTGGCTCCTGTCGTAAGTGCATACAGGAAACCCGAACAGGCTGCATTGAGGTCATAACCAAAAGCGTTTTTTGCCCCCACCTTGTGAAGGATAGTATTGGCAGTGTCCGGAAACGTAGTATCGGGTGTTACTGTGGCACAGATTAGCATGTCAACTTCCTCAGGCCGGGTGCCGGTTTTTTGAAGCAACTGAGTGACAGCTTCCACAGCCATGTCGGAAGTAGCCTTGCCGGGCTCCCTGAGTATACGCCTTTCTCTGATTCCGGTGCGTGTCGTAATCCATTCGTCGGTTGTATCTACCATCCTTTCGAGGTCGGCATTGGTAAGGATTGTTTGGGGTACAAATCCTCCTACGCCAGTGATCGCTGCACTAATCTTGGTCATAAAAAATTTGATTTCAATTTGGTGGCGAAAGATAAGGGTTTTTTGAAAACCAGTAAAAAGA
>JAGVTV010000042.1 GCA_019136675.1 Bacteroidota bacterium | reverse complement strand
TACCAACCTGGGTATTAAACCGGTGGGCGATGTCCCTGGCTAGTTCCATATGTTGTTCCTGGTCTTTGCCGACAGGCACAAAATCGGCTTTGTAAATGAGGATATCAGCGGTCTGCAGCACGGGATAATCGAGAAGCCCCACAGAGATGAACTCGTCCTTTCCTCCGTCATTGATCTGCTGGCTTTTGTCCTTAAATTGCACCATTCTTGTCAATTGGCCGTACGAGCAAAAACAGTTAAATATCCATCCGAGCTCGGTGTGTTCGGGTATCAGGGACTGGACAAAAAGGTTTTCCGGCTTAATGCCGACGGCTACCAGGTCAGTAATCAGCTCCCATGTATTTTCGCGGAGTTTTTTTACATCATATGGCATGGTCATAGCATGGTAATCCACTACTCCGTAGTAGCACCGGTATTCCTGCTGGAGGTCTACCCAGTTTTTTACGGCACCAAAATAATTGCCAAGGTGCATGACCCCGGTGGGCTGTATGGCAGAAAGGACTGTTTTCATATAATTGGTTAAAATAAAATGCTAAATCTGTAAATAGCCGCAAAGTTAAGGGATAATGCCGTTTGCGGAAAGCTAATCCTCCATAAGTTGCAACAGATACGTGTAAGTGGTCCTTTTATTTTACCAATAAGGCAGCCTTGCTAAAAAAAAGTTTCATCGCTTCCTTCTTTTGCTGGTCAAGGACGTAACTGATGTTATGGTGGAAATAGTAATACAGATCGAGGTTTTCTGTGCTTTCCTGTCGGATGATTTCTGACAGGTGGTCCACCCCGTATCCAAAGGCCTGATTGAGCAGGGTTTCCATGTCGGCATCGGCGTCTTCACGGGCTACCCAAACGGCAAAAACAAACGGAAGCCCTGTGTGGGCCTTCCATATCTCACCCAGGTCGTATCTGTAGCTGAAGGAAGATTCGTATAAAAAAACCTTGTCGCCGATCATGAGCACAGCTTCATTTTCGCCGGGCAGGGTAGTGCCATCCCAATTGCATATTTCAGGGTTGAGACCAAAATATTCGTCGAGCAGGATTCTTGTTAGCAAAACCGAGGTGCGGGAGTGCATATCGAGATATATCCTTTTGCAAAAAGCAAGTGGATTACTGGAAAAAATACATACGGTACGCACTTCGCCGTCACATCCTATGCAGTAATTGGTGATTACTCTGTAATTCGTCAGGCCGGTTAATGCCCCGACAGGAATGAGGGCCACGTCGGCTTTACCTTCGGCAAATAGCCCTGCACATCGGGCCGGTGTGTCTGTGATGATGTTCCAGTTATTTGCCAGAGGGCTTTTCCTGAGTCCAAGTTCAAAAGGTTTTGAATTCAGGTAACTGACCATGACGAGGGTTTGATTATTGTCCATGGGCAGGCGGGTCAGAGTTTTAGGATCCTGAAATGCTTCCCGGATGTGTTGATGTCTTTAACAGGCACGACCGTGTACATGCCGGCAGGCAAATGGCGGACATCGGCTTTTCCTCCCTCAGCAAGTAAAGTGTATTTTATCCCGCTTGAGGCCTTATAAGCCACAAGGGAGCCTGTATAGCCACCGGATATGTTAAGGATATCGGATACGGGATTTGGATAGAGAACTACTGAAGTATTTAAAAAGTCTTCTGAGGCAGTGGTGCCGGGACTTTTCAGCGTCAGCTGCCCGGTGATATTGTTGTCTCCGTTGGTGTTGCCGTTCAAGTTTACGGCGAGCCCGGTGTAATAGAACTTGATTTTGCCCAAATCTGTGGCAGGGGCTGTCCACCTTGCGGTGAATGTGCCGTTTGCTCTTGGGGATGATTGTACAAGGTATTTTCTGGGCTTTTGCAGTACGGTCAGATTTTGCTGTTTAACGCTTGGTCCCAGTTGTGACCAAAGACCCTGATCTGCATTTGTCAGTGAATCCAGACAGGTCATCTGGAATCCGTAAGATTTAGGGCTGTTGGTGCCGGAGACTTTGAGCCTGACGATGTATGTCTGACCAGGCTCATAAGAGGTTACAACCGTTGAATCGGTTGTCATAACATCAAGTTTTACAGAAGGTACATAATTACCAGCCGGAGTATGGCACGTGGCACATGAGTTGTGGTTGGCCTCACCGGGTGCCTTGGTTACAGCCTGGGGCACACCCCCTGCATTGGATACGAGGATCAGGGCAGCGAGTACTATGGTTACGGCCAGCAAAGGGCCAATTATTCTTGTCATAATTTTTAATTTTAAGATAATACTTCCTCTTCCCACTGGCAGGCGTTATCAGGGTTGACACCTTTTGTACCCCTGAAATGTGCAATGATCGCCTTCATATCTTCGGCATAAACTCCGGTGGTCTTAAATGGTTCACTGAAGTCGACCACTTTATTGGCAAAGTCAAACTTAACAAATATGATTGGCACGCCAGCCTGATGGGCTATATAATAGAAGCCTGACTTAAATTTTTGTACTCTTTTGCGTGTGCCTTCGGGAGCCAGGGCAAATGCCAGGTGGTCATATTTTTTATATAGTCCGACCATCATATCCACAAAGTTTGTGTTTTTTGTCCTGTCGACAGGGATGCCTCCAAGCTTTCTGAACAGCCATCCATACGGCCATTTGAAAAGTGAATCCTTACCCACATAATTGACATTAAGGGGCATGGCAAATTTTAGCAGGATGCCTAGCGGAAAATCCCAGTTAGAAGTATGAGGGTAAACAGCATAAACTTTTTTGGGCACTTTTTCCGGGTCAGGCCCGGTGACCCTGAAACCAATGATCTTCAGGATTAGCCTGGATATTAATTTCAACATGGTTTTATATATGATTGTGCAAAAATTGCAAATATTTTGGGTAAACCAAAATAAGCCCGGAGAAATTAAAATGGGAAGTGTTCCCTCCGGAAAACAAAAAAGGCCCGCAACACGCTGGAAGGGGCCTCTTTATTAACTCAAATCCAAATCTTACATCTTGACTATACGGGTATTGTATACACTTTCTGCTGTTTCCACCCTTATCAGGTAGAGGCCTGCCGGAATGCCCGACAGGTCGGTGGTATTGTCTTCGGGGATTCTATCTGAAATAAGGTGTCCGGAGGCACTGTAGACCTTGAGGCTAATCACAGGCTCGGCACATCTGATGGTAAGTCTGTCGCTCACAGGATTGGGGTAAACCTCAATGCCCTGGTCATAGACTAGTGGCAATGGCAATGCCGTGATCTCAAGGCTGGTGGCAGGGATGGATGAGCCAGTGGTTGCTCTGATTACTACCGCATCAATATAGACGATGTCATCATTTTCTGAGCCGTCACACATAAATCTGAACAGGGAGGATGTGCTGAAAGTACCCGTCAGATTTACCGTTACGGTATAGAATTGGTTATTGACAAACTGGTTGCCACTGACCAGGGTTGCCACTGTGTTCCACGCCGTACCATTATAATATTGCAGCCAGAAATCTTCACCGGGTTCCATACCGTCGGCTATAAACTTAAATTCCACAGAGACTCCATTGTATCCTGACAGGTTATACGCCGGAGAGGTCATGGCTGACTGCTCAAAGCTATTGTCTCTCAGACGTATGCTGTAAGTGCCTTCGGCTGACAATGTTCCCTGGTATCTGTAGCAGTCGGTTCCGCCGTCTATCCAGTTGTCCCATCCGGCTTCAAAATAGGATCCTGATATTGTTACTGTATTGCCATTGCCGCAAGGCGAACAAGAACCTCCGCAGTCTATTCCGGTCTCGTTGCCGTTTTGAATACCATCATTGCAGGTAGGGCAGGCGGGACAATTGCCGCCGCAATCGATGCCTGTTTCAGTGCCGTTCTGGATGCCGTCATTGCAGGTAGGGCACGCCGGACACAATGGCCCGCCGCAGTCCA